>JAHFPT010000333.1 GCA_023266625.1 Novosphingobium sp.
AATCGACGGCTTAACTTCACTCCTGGTCATGGCGGGTCTCCTTGGTGACGTTGAACATCACCAGCCTGCCATGACCGCCTCGCTCCTCAAGCGATTTTGCAGAACCTCCCGCACACTACCTCAAAAAACAGGTGGAGTGAAGGCGAAGGAAGCGAAAGGAGTGGGACACCTAATCCATTGGTGAATGGAGCCGACGAACCGCTGATTTCTATCACTTTCGGGGGAATCATCAGTGTGGCAAAACTTCGCAGGCACACTGGATTCCACAAATGCACAGTGCGTCAGTCGCGCACTCTTCTGCCCCCAATGCGCGGTACCGGCGTCTGCGCAGTGTCGCGCAGTGGAATTGCAGATAGGCGGGTTCCCTGGCCCATCTTGCCCGGTGCGCAGTGATGGCGAGATTGCCGCTCACGGTCTACCTGCCGCGCGCCGAGCTGGCCAGGCTCGATACCCTCGCCCGCCGCGCCGGCATCGCGCGCAGCGCTTTCGCAGCCGAAGCGATCCGGGCCAGGCTGATCGATGCGCCCGAAAGCACCGACAGTCTTGAAGATCGGATCAACCGTCTCCGCGCGGCAGTCGAAGAACTCATTTCCGCTCACCCCGACGCCGAAGCGATCCGTTCCCGGCTGGCCCATCGCTTCGCCGCATAAAACCAGCCGACACCTGAAAGGAACTCCCCATGTCAGAACTTGTGACCATGCGCGTCACCCTCGATCCCGTCTTGAAGGAGCAGCTTAAACTCAGGGCCATTGAACGCGGGATGACCCATGCCGAGCTGCTGCCAAAACTCCTTGCACAAGGCCTTCAAGCTGAGCCGGACAAAGCCGACACCGCGACGAATGTCGAAGTTTCAATGAACAGCCTGGTGCCAACGGAACCCGCTTCCGAGATAGGGGACGCGCCACTACCCGAACTATCCGTTCAGGAGACGATCACCCAACTGTTTGCCGAACACGAGGCGCGATTGTCGAAGGTGCTCGTCCTGATCGCGGAAGACGGCGAGCGTATCGAACAGCTCTGCAATCAGCACCAAGGGCTGATTGAAAAGGCGGTTCAAACCATTGGCAAGCACGCAGAGCAGGCCATTGAAAATAGCAACACTGAATGGCGCGGCGTCATGCGCGTGCGACGCCAGAACCGTTACTGGCTTGGCGGAACGGCAGCAGCCACCCTTGTCGTTACTTGGATTGTGCTTGCATTGATTTCCGGGACATCTCTTGGCCGCAAAATTGCTGTCTGGCAGGCTGGCGCAGAGTCCGAGTGGCAAGCAGCCCAATCGCTCGCCAGCCATGGCAGCTACCTCCACGGCGAGTTGATGGCCGAAACCAAGGCGTTTCTCGACAACCCCGAATTCAGGTCCCCCTACGCCAAATGCATCGACCGGGCCAAAGCCGCAAAGTCTGCCGTCCGGTGCAGTTTGGTTTTCCCTGCGCTTTCGGCAAAGCCCTGATCGTGGTTGTCAGTGTTTCCTCGGTTGGCTCTGCATCCGGTGCGGCGGAATATTATGCCAAGGACAACTACTATCTTGCGGACCAGTCAGCGGAAGATAGCGAATGGGGCGGAAAGGGTGCAGCGCGCCTGGGCTTGGAAGGTAGAGTTGAAGCCAGCCAGTTCGAGTCGATTCTGTCCGGGAACCTGCCAAACGGTGTGACTATCAGCGGACGCGGCGGGGGCCGGCACGTCGCAGGCATCGACCTTACCTTTTCCGCCCCCAAATCGGTTTCACTCGTCGGCCTTATCGGCAAGGATGAGCGGGTCGTCTCTGCCCATGTTCAGGCAGTTCGCACGACCATGGAATGGGCGCAAAAGAACCTGGCGCTGGCGAGGCATGGAGCCAATGGCCGCGAGACCGTCCAGACGAACAATCTCGTTTACGCGCTATTTCCGCATAAGGTCTCGCGATCGCTTGATCCGGGCCTGCATGTCCACGCCGTTGTGGCCGGAGCCACCCAGCGCGCAGACGGCGAATGGCGGGCGCTTCGCAATGTCGCCCTCTACAAGGAAAACACCCTGCTTGGCGCGATTTATCACGCCGAACTCAGGGCATCGCTCGAAAAGCTGGGATATGCGGTTCAGCTAACCGGAAAGCACGGCAGTTTTGAAATTGCGGGCATTGATCGCGCAACGATTGAGCAGTGGAGCACGCGCCGAACTGAAATCCTCCAGATCGCCGTAAGGCTCAATATCAGCTCTCCCGAAGGGATGCAGGCGATTGCCGAGCGTTCGCGCGATGCCAAGGTGCAAATCACGCCTGCGGAGCTTGACCGGCATTGGGAGACGCTGGCCAGCGAGCGCGGTTTCGACTTGAGCCATATGGTAGAGGCTGCCCGCGAGGCTACGCCCCAACGAAATGTGTTCGAGCGCGTTCGCGACTGGGGGCATGCCCTGCTGGACCGCATCACCCATGCCTTTGGCCCGAAGCCCGAACCGATGATGCAGGGTGCCGAGCCAGCCAATCGCGGCGCGGAGCTGGCAGCAGCCTTTGCGGTTTCAGCCGGAGTCCGGCATTTGACCGAACGGCAGGCGACGTTTGAACCGGGCCAACTTCTGCGCGCAGCCCTCAATTTCGCCGAACATGGTGCGCGCGTCGCCCAGATTGAACCCAGGATTGCGGCGCTTGCGGCGAATGACGCACTGATCGCCAAGGTGCTGGATGGCACAGAACACATGACGACCCGCGATGTGCTGCGCACCGAAAACGAATTGGTGGACCGCACGAACAATGGCCGAAGCCAGCTTTCCCCGCTGATCGCGCCTGACATCGCTCAGTCCGGACTTGCGGAAGCGGCGCAGGCGAACGGCATAAAGCTGTCGGACGAGCAATCGCACGCTGCCCTAGCCGTCCTGTCCGGCCCGCATCGTTACCAGCTCATTCAAGGTGACGCCGGGTCGGGAAAAACAACCCTGTTTGCCGTCATCCGCGACGTTGCTCAACGACACGGGACTGAGATTGTCGCGCTGACGCCGCAGCACCGGCTCGCTAACGAGCTTCGCCAGTCCACCGGCATGACCGTTGAAACCGTCGCAGGCTTCCTTGCAAGTCACCAGCGCGCCACTGGCAAGGGCACGCCGGATGCCATCGCCAAGGCAGGGCAGGAGATCGGCGGCAAGATTCTCCTGATCGACGAGGCGAGTATGCTGTCCAGCAGGCAGATGCTTGGCATCATGCAGATCGTGGACAATGCCAATGCAGCGCGATTGGTTCTGGTGGGAGATGCCCAGCAAATCGCGTCGCCGGAGGCAGGGAGGCCTTTTGCCTTATTGCAACATGAAGGCGCGCCTTTGGTTCGGCTTTCAGAAAACCGCCGCCAGCTTGATCCAACCATGCGCGAAGCAGTAGCCGCTGCCAAGATCGGCAACGCCGAACGCTCGCTAGCCCTGCTTGGTGACAAGGTGCAGGAGTCGCCAAACCCGGCCAAGTCAGGCGCGGAAGCCTGGCTGGCGCTTTCGTCGGAAGACCGGGCGCGGACCGCCATTTTCACCTCGGGCCATGCCTTGCGCACCGAGGCGCTGGAACAGGTCCGCACTGGTTTGATCGCCGACGGCACGTTGGGCCAAAATGCCATTGCGCTGAAGGTCTTTGAAAACCTGAATCTGACCAACGAACAGATGCGCCAGCCTTCAAACTATTCACCCGGCATGCGGCTGGAGGTGTTCCAGCGCCAATCGGGCGCAGGGCTCGAACGAGGCAAGTATGACGTGACCGGCGTTGATCGCAATTCGGGGCAGGTCAGTCTTTTGCGCAATGGCAAGCAGTTTGAATTCAAACCGTCCGATCTATCGATCGGCAGGAAGGCCACCGGACTATCCGTTCCGGACGAGATCGAAGTCCGGACCGGAGATCGCCTAATCTGGACCACCAACAATCGCGAACTGGGCATTGCCAACGGCAACGCGGCCGAAGTTTTGGCTATCGGCAGAAATGGCATAATGAACCGCCCCGGGATTGTCGGAGGCCCCAACTCCTGAGAGGAAGGGCCTACTATGAGCAAGACAACCAACAAGTTCGCACCGGAGGTTCGCCATCGGGCGGTCCGCATGGTGCTGGATCA
>JAHFPT010000334.1 GCA_023266625.1 Novosphingobium sp.
GGTTAGTGCCTGCGACCATTGCCAAAGCTTCAGCCGCTTACACAAAGGCCATATTGTCTTTGAAGGACAGAACTGTCGGTTGGCTCGACGATGAGTTGCTCGCTCACGCTCTGGACAAGAGCGTCGCATGACAGCCCTGGATCTCAGTCAACTCTCGATGCACGAGCTGTTCCGCGCGGAAGCGGAAAATCAGTCGCAGGTACTGACGGCGAGCCTTTTGGCATTGGAGCGCAACCCGACCGGGGCCAACGACCTCGAGGCCTGCATGCGTGCTGCGCACTCGCTCAAAGGAGCAGCGCGCATCGTGGATATCGACGCTGGTGTCACCTTGGCGCATGCCATGGAGGACTTTTTCGTTGCCGCGCAGCAAGGCCGCATCACGCTGAACCAAGAGCAGATCGACCGGCTGTTGCAGGGCGTGGACTTGATGATGGCGATAGCCAAGGCGCCAGACTCCGTGCCGGGTCAACCCCTCGATTTGTTCGTCGCCGACTTGGGGCGACTTCTTGGGAATGGCGGTACCGATGCGCTGGCGTTGTCCAACGCTGCGCCCGATGGACCGCCCTCCGCGATGCCGTCCGGGGGAGCGGAGCAGACCGTGCCAGTCCGCGCCGCAGAGCCTCGCGAGAATACGGATCGCGCTTTGCGCGTGAGTGTCGACAACCTCAATCGCTTGCTGGGCCTTGCCGGCGAAACGCTGGTGGAATCGCGTTGGCTCAAGCCGTTTGGACAGTCGCTGCTGAGATTGAAGCGCCTCCAGCAGGAGTCTGCCCGGTCGATACAAAGTCTGAGCGACGCATTCCCACACGGGACGCTCGATGAACGGGCGCAGGCCGCGCTGGCCGACGCCAAACTGCGAGTCCTGACATGCCAGCGGTTCCTCGCAGACCGACTGACTGAGCTCGAAGTGTCCGATCGGCAATCCACCAATCTGGCTCATCGACTTTACGATCAGGCGTTGGCATGCCGCATGCGGTCGTTCGCCGACGGAATTGTTGCCTTCCCGCGCATGGTTCGCGATGTCGGCCGATCCCTCGGCAAACAAGTCAGACTGGACGTCGTCGGCTCGTCGACACAAGTGGACCGCGACATTCTCGAGAAGCTCGAGGCGCCGCTCGGTCATTTGTTGCGCAACGCCATCGACCATGGCATCGGAACCCCAGATGAGCGACGTGCCGCGGGCAAAGCGGCCGAAGGTGTTGTGCGTCTTGAAGCGACCCATAGCGCTGCAGCGTTGCATATTGTTGTTTCCGATGATGGTCGCGGCATCGATTTGAATAAGCTGCGGGAAACCGTGGTGAAGCGCCGGCTTGCGAACGCCGCGATAGCCGACAAGCTGAGCGAGAACGAGCTTCTGGAATTCCTATTCCTTCCCGGTTTTACGCTGAAGAGCGAGGTCACCGAGATTTCGGGGCGTGGCGTCGGGTTGGATGTCGTCCAGGACATGATCAGGCAGGTGCGAGGCTTGGTGCGCATTTCATCCCAACTCGGTACCGGCACACGCTTCCACCTGCAGTTGCCGCTAACGCTCTCAGTAGTTCGGGCCCTGCTGGCAGAAATCGGCGGAGAACCATATGCGTTTCCCCTCGCGCGCATCGTGCGAGCAGTGAAGGTTGCAGGAGAGAAGGTTGAGATGCTGCAGGGCCGTCAGCATTTCAACTTCGACGGTCAGCAGGTCGGACTTGTTGCCGCACAGCAGATACTTGGGGGCGAGGAGTGCGCCTTCGTTGGCAATGAGTTGCCCGTCGTCGTCATCGGCGAACACAACAACAGGTATGGACTGGTCGTCGACCGTTTCCTCGGTGGGCGCGAGCTGGTCGTGCAACCGCTCGATCCGCGCCTTGGAAAGATCAAGGACATCAGCGCCGGCGCGCTGATGGAGGATGGCACGCCAGTGCTGATTGTGGATGTAGAGGATGTGCTTCGCTCGATGGAGAAGCTCGCGCACTCCGATCGGTTGGACAAAGCGAACCGGCATGCATCCGACATCGAGCAAAAGACACGAAAGCGCATCCTGATTGTGGACGACTCGCTGGTCGTACGCGAACTTGAACGCAAACTTCTTGACCGACACGGGTACGAAGTCGAAGTCGCAGTCGACGGCATGGATGGCTGGAACGTCCTTCGCACCGGGGACTTCGACCTGATCGTTACCGACATCGACATGCCGCGGATGGACGGGATCGAGTTGGTCGGACTCATCAAGAAGGACGCCAACCTGAAGGGCCTTCCGACAATGATCGTCTCCTACAAGGATCGGGAGGAAGACCGTCGGCGCGGGCTAGAAGCTGGCGCTGACTATTACCTGAGCAAGGGTAGCTTCCACGAAGATACATTGGTGCAAGCAGTCGTTGATTTGATCGGCGAGGCCGCCGCATGAAAATAGGCATCGTCAACGACATGCCGATGGCCGCGGAAGCCCTGCGACGCGTGGTGGCTTTGGCGCCCGAGCACCAGGTTGTCTGGCTCGCAAAAGACGGCGCGGAGGCAGTCGAGCTGTGCGCAAAGAGAAAGCCGGATTTGGTGCTGATGGACCTAATCATGCCTGGAATGGACGGCGTCGAGGCAACACGCCGCATCATGGCCAGCACACCATGCACGATCCTGATCGTGACCGTTAGTGTCGAGTGCAACGCATCGCGCGTGTTCGACGCGATGGGTTACGGCGCGCTCGACGCGGTGGATACTCCGGCCGTTGGTTCCGGCGATCTGGTCGCCGGGGCGGGACCATTGCTGGCGAAGATCGCCACCATCGGAAAACTGATCGGAGATGGCATAGCGCGGCCGAGTGCGCTCAAGCCGATGCGCACCACCACGCCCAGCTCGCAGAAAGCGCTGGTGGCTATCGGCGCGTCTGCGGGCGGGCCGGCCGCTCTTGCTGTGGTACTCGCCGGTCTGCCACGGCATTTCCCTGCAGCAATCGTTATTGTGCAGCACGTCGATGAGCGCTTTGCCGCGGGAATGGCGGGATGGTTGGGTCAGCAGTCGGCCCTGCCGGTACGTCTGGCCAAGGATGGCGATTGCCTCTCACCTGGCACGGTGTTGCTGGCCGGCACGAGCGACCACCTGGCTCTGAAAGCGCCGGACCGACTGGGTTACACGCCGGAGCCGCGGGACTATGCGTATCGCCCCTCCGTCGATGTTTTCTTCCAAAGTGCCGTCCAACTATGGCCGGGCAAGGCGATTGGAGTTCTGTTGACCGGCATGGGAGCTGACGGTGCGCTGGGGCTCAAGGCGTTGCGTGCCAAAGGGCACCACACGATCGCTCAGGACAAAGACAGCAGCGCAGTCTACGGCATGCCGAAAGCTGCAGCAGCCGCGAACGCCGCAGTCGAAATCCTGCCGCTGAAATGTATTGCCCCGAAATTGGTGGATTGTCTTGCCGCCGCGGCTGGGACAGGAGCCGATACATGAATATCAAAGAGCCAACGTGCGCAACGCACGTTCCGCCCTCCGAATACGCCATCAAGGTGCTTTTGGTCGACGATCAATTGCTGGTCGGGGAGGCGGTTCGCCGCGCGCTATTGCACGAGCCCATGGTGGAGTTTCACTACTGCGCCAATCCGATGGAGGCGATCAGGGTTGCCAAGGAAATCAGACCAACAGTCATACTGCAGGATCTGGTCATGCCAAACGTGAATGGGCTGGATCTGGTCCGCCAGTATCGCGCCGATCAGGCCACGATGGGTACTCCGATCATCGTCCTTTCGAGCAAGGGTGAGTCTATCGTCAAGAGCGATGCGTTCAAGGCAGGCGCAAACGACTACCTGGTCAAACTGCCGGACCAGATCGAGCTGATTGCGCGCATCCGTTACCATTCAATGGCATATGTCCATCAGCTGCAGCGCGACGAAGCCTACCGTGCACTTCGCGAAAGCCAGCAACAACTGATGGAGACGAACCGTGAGCTGGAGCGCTTAACCAATGTCGATGGTCTCACTGGCTTGAGCAATCGTCGGTACTTCAACGAGTACATGAGCGCGGAATGGAAACGCGCGGTGCGATCACGCGAGCCGCTTTCGCTATTGATGATCGATGTCGATCA
>JAHFPT010000335.1 GCA_023266625.1 Novosphingobium sp.
ATTTTCCGCATGGTGCAGCGCTGGGGCGGACTGCCGGATGACTGGCGGACAAGGGCGGCGAAGCTCGGCGCGGATGTTCCGGCTTGTGTCGATAGTGTTGCCTGCATCGGGCTTGGCACGGGGACGGATTTGCAGCCGGTGGATAACGACCTGGCGGGAACGCCGGTGCTGCTGGTTAACCCCCGCGTGCCGTTGGCGACCGGGCCGGTGTTCAAGGGCTGGGACGGGGTCGACCGGGGAGCCATGCCCTCGGGCAGCGCGCGGGCGATTGCGATTGGCGGGCGGAACGATCTGGAAGCGCCCGCGATTGCGCTGTGCCCCGAGATCGCCAATGTGCTGGCAGCGCTGGGCGAAACCGGGCCGCTGCTGGCGCGGATGTCAGGTTCGGGGGCGACATGTTTTGCGCTTTTCACGGGCCAAGATGACATGGATAAAGCGCTGGAATACATGGCTTTATGGCATCCGGAGTGGTGGACTTTGGCGGGCAGTTTGCGGTGAACTCTTCAGGAAGAATTGTTTCGCGCAGAGACGCAGAGGACGCAGAGAAGTGAGAAGCGCCGCAGGCATTTACTATTCAGGCGTTCTTCTGTCTGGATGTGAGGTCCGGATTGCTGAGCGGCTGCGCCGCAAACTCAGCTCCTCTGCGTCCTCTGCGTCTCTGCGCGAATCAAATTTCGCATTCTTGACGAGCGGCGTATGACCGAAGCCTACCGCATAGTCGGCACCCCGCGCTTCGGCGGTATCTTGATCGTTGCCGACCACGCCTCCAACCGCGTGCCAGAGGGCATCGATCTTGGCATCGACCCCGCGCTGCTCGATCTCCACATCGCCCACGACATCGGCGTCCTCGGCGTCGCCAAACAAATGGCCCAGCGCCCCGGCACCGCCGCATTCCTCGGCAATATCAGCCGCCTGGTCTGCGACTTCAACCGCGAGGAGGATGCCCTTGGTGTGGTCCCCGAGGCCAGCGACGGGCACGAAATTCCCGGAAACCACAACGGCTCACAACGGCACCTAGACCGGCTTGAGCGCTTCTATCACCCCTATCACGATGCTCTCAGCGCCCTGCTAGACGACAAGCCCCCCGCGCTGATCCTTTCGCTCCACAGCTTCACACCCAGCCTCGCCAGTTCGGACGAACAGCGCCCCTGGCATGTTGGCATTTTGTACAACAAAGACGACCGCGCGGCCCGCCTCGCGATCCCGCTGTTGGAGGCGGAGGGCCTGGTGGTCGGCGACCAGCAGCCCTATTCGGGCAGACTGCTCAACGCGACCATGAACCGCCACGCCGAGGCCGAGGGGCGGCCCTATCTGGGCGTGGAAATCCGGCAGGACGGGATTGCGGATGCGGCGGGGCAAACGGTGTGGGTGGAGCGCCTGGTGCGGGTTTGTAATGCTGTGGCGTTGGGGGTGGGGTGAAGGTTCCGGAATATAATTCCCCCTTTACAGAGGACTTAATGTCCTCTAATAGAGCGGCATGACAAACGCAGAATTCAATAGTCACCTCGCCGTCCTCGGCCTGAAGCAGAGCGACGCCGCCGATCTTCTTCGGGTAACCCCGCGTGCTGTACGTCGCTGGCAGAGCGGCGAACAAATGATCCCTGGCACCGCAGCCGAACTAGTGAAAGCTTGGCGTCAGTTGCATGACGCCCGAATACCGTGGGGCCCTGATCTCGAATCGATTTGGTATGGTGAAGACGATCAGATTCGTCTGCACCAAGACCACGATACGGCTCTTGCGGCATTGTTGCTTCGCGTCGCCAAACGCGGTGGGCCGTCTGCACCTTGGCGGGTGAACTTGAGGGAGCGGAGAGCGACACTCGATTCGAAGTTAGTCGTAAGCTTTTATCGACTACTAAGTGGAGGATTTAGCTTGGCTTTTTATAGGCGGAGCGACATGCCGCATGATCTGCACCGTGACAGGCCTCTCATTGAAGACGCTGTTGCTGCGTTCGCGGCGGCTGTCGGTAAGGCCAAGGCAGAGCGGCCAAGTCAAGAATGGGACGAGTGAAGTCGATAGCTAGAAGCGCCCAACACCACTGTTGGCGCGTGTGCTTCGACAAGCTCAGCATGAGCGGGTTTTGGGTATGGGGTTGAGGTTTGAAGGAGAAGGTTGAGGGGAATCCTCATATCAGCATCCCCCAACCCCGCTCAGCCTGAGCTTGTCGAAGGCCACGCGCTGCCCGCGCCGCCATCCCTTCTGCCCGTGCGGCCCTTCGCCAGCTTTGAGATCAATTCCCAATCACCGGCGATCAGCGCCTCTTTCTTGGCCCGGCTCCAGCCCTTGAGCTTGCGTTCGATCCAGAAGGCATCGTCGCGGGCCATGAACATGTCTGACCAGACCAGGGTGACGGGGCGGCGTCTGGCGGTGTAGCCGTCAAGGGAGCCATCATTGTGTTGGAGGATGCGTAGTTCGAGGTCTTCGGTGTGGCCGACGTAGTATGAGCCATCGTTGCAGCGGAGCATGTAGGCATAGAAGGGCATCGTGTGGCGATAGCTTTGTGGGTGGCCTTCGACAAGCTCAGGCTGAGCGGGGGTGGGGGAGTGGGGTGAGGCTGAATGGGTGTTGGGGCTGGCCTTGGGAATGATCCTTCGACAGGCTCAGGATGAGCGGGGTTTGTGATTGTTCGAAAGAATTTTTTCTCGCCCCATTTCCACAACCCCGCTCATCCTGAGCACGTCGAAGGACCTTGACCCGCCCCCCCAACCTCGCGAAAGCACTGGCCCTCAAAGGAGTCCCCCCGTGCCGCACATATTCGACAAATCCCGCCTGCCCTCCCGCTACGTCTCGGTCGGCCCCGAGCGCGCGCCGCAGCGGTCTTATTACTACGCGATGGGGATGAGTGAGGAAGAGATTGCCCGGCCTTTCGTCGCGGTGGTCTCTGCGGGCAACGACTCTGCCCCGTGCAACACCACGCTTGATTTCCAGGCGGACATCTGCCGGACGGGCGTCGAGCAGGGCGGGGGGACGCCGCGGCGGTTCAATACGATCACCGTCACCGACGGCATCGCCATGGGCCATCAGGGGATGAAAAGTTCGCTGGTCAGCCGCGAGGTGATTGCCGATTCCATCGAGCTTTCCATGCGCGGGCATTGCTATGATGCGATTGTCGGCTTTGCGGGGTGCGACAAGAGCCTGCCGGGCATGATGATGGCGATGCTGCGGCTCAATGTGCCGTCGATCTTCGTCTATGGCGGCTCGATCCTGCCGGGGCGCTATCAGGACCGTGATCTGACGGTGCAGGATGTGTTCGAGGTGGTCGGGCGCTATTCGGCCGGGGCCTGCCCGCTTTCGGAGCTGACCGCGATCGAGAAGGCGGCCTGTCCGGGCCACGGTGCCTGCGGCGGGCAGTTTACTGCCAACACCATGGCCTGCGTCGGTGAGGCTATCGGACTTTCCTTGCCAAACAGTAATATGGCCCCGGCTCCTTACAAATCGCGTGAGGAAGTGGCGGTGGCTGCGGGCAAGCAGGTGATGGAACTGCTGCACCTCAACATCCGCCCGCGCGACATCTGCACCCGCGCTGCCTTCGAGAACGCCGCCCGGGTCGTCGCGGCGACTGGCGGTTCGACCAACGGCGCGCTGCATCTGCCTGCCATGGCTAACGAATGCGGCATCGAGTTCGACCTGTTCGATGTTGCCGAGATATTCAAATCGACGCCTTATATCGCGGACCTGAAGCCCGGTGGGAAATATGTCGCCAAGGACATGCACGATGCCGGCGGGGTCTATATGGTGTTGAGGACCTTGCTTGACGGCGGCTTCATCGATCCCAGCCCGATGACGGTCACCGGCAAGACTTTGGGCGAGAATATCGATGAGATTACCTGGAACCCGGATCAGAAGGTCATCTTTGACGTAAAGGCCCCGATCACGCCGACGGGCGGTGTCGTCGGCCTGCGTGGCTCGCTCGCCCCCGATGGCGCGATCGTCAAGGTCGCGGGCATGGCGCGGTTGCAATTTCGCGGTCCGGCGCAGGTGTTTGAGTGCGAGGAAGACGCCTTCGCCGCCGTCGAGGCGCGCGCAATCCGCGA
>JAHFPT010000022.1:0-2564 GCA_023266625.1 Novosphingobium sp.
TTCTGTAACTTCCTGCATCACCGCAGCTGTCAGGGCGTCCCGGTCGGGAAAGAAGCGATAGAGCGTCGCGCGACCGACCAGGGCGCGATCGGCGATCTTTTCGAGAGCGACATTGTAGCCCTCGCTGCAATAGAGCTCCACTGCCGCCTGAACGATCCGTTCGCGGCGAAGATGGGAGTCCCTCCGTTCGATTTTTTGCCGTTCCATCAGTTCGTCCGGACGTCCCAATTATGTCGCATAGCCCATTTATGTCGCATTGCGATGTAAGCCGCCCCTTGTTCGAAACGGTTCGTCCATGAAGCCGGCGCTTCCCGCCTGAGCCTGCTGCCACATCGAACTTTCGCGGTCAAATGTCTCACAACACCCGGCGCTGGCGGCGTTTTTGCCAGGCCATCCCGCTCGCCTAGTTCCCAAACAGAAGCATGAAAAGCCAGATGGACAGTAATGTCCGATTGGGCTAAGAATGTCCAATCCTAATTTGTCGGCACCCTTTGATGCTGGTGGAGAAGCCTGAACATGCAGCCACAAATAGTCCGAATCGTCAGAACGGGCCGGATCGACATGACGGGCAGAATCGTCGTGACGGGATTATCCTGGCGAGTTGGCGCATTGGTCCCTTTCGCCAGTCGTTCACGCCGATCCCGCTCCACAATGCCCGATTGATCTAGTGCCCAGAGCGCGCCCGGAGCGGCCGCCTGGTAACAAAACAAGAATGGAGAGCTTATGCCTGCGATGCTTTCACCTCTGACGCCCGCCTCGTGGCCCGAACGGCACCATGACGATCTGCTCGCAATTCCCAAGGAGGAACGCGAAGCGCTGCAACTCGCCGCCCTCAAACTTCGCTTTGCGCGATTCAGGGAGGCGATCCCGGCGCTCACGACGCTGGTGGAAAAGCAGGGTGTGGACAAGATAGAGCGGATCGAGGACGTCATGCCGATCTGTTTCGATCACCGCGTGTTGAAGAACTACCCGCTAACCATTCTTGAAAAACGTGATTTCAAGAAGCTGACTGCGTGGTTGAACAAGCTGACAATACATGATCTGACGAAAGTGGACTTGTCCGGCCTGACAACGGTCGACAGCTGGATCGACAGGCTGGAATCCTATGGCATGGTAATCGGCACTTCCAGCGGGACGACCGGTAAGCTCAGCTTCGTAGCGCGATCGATGGACGACATGCCAGGCTGGCGCCTGTCTTGGATGCAGGCATCGACAGCGGGGACGGGCGTCAATCCGCACACGACCAAGCTGCCGAGCTTTGTACCTGGCTATCGCAGCGGCCATCAGATGGCGATCAAGAACGGCATTCAGTTCGCCAACGAGATGTGCGGCGGCGAGGAGCACCGTCATTCGCTGTACGATATTCATATGTCAGCGGACCTCATGGTGCTCTCGGGCAAGATGCAGGCAGCCGAAGAGAAGGGCGAGCTCGACAAGATCGGCATCGACCCAGTGCTGGTCGAGCAGCGGCGTGCCATGATCGAAATGGGCAAGAATCGCTCCCGAGACGTGCAGGTTTGGTTTGAGAAGATGATCCATGATTTTCGTGGACAGAAAGTCCGCATAGGCGGTCTCTTCGCGGACCTGTATCGCGCAGCCCAGGCCGGCATGGACAAGGGCATCAAGCCCGACTTCGCGCCCGGGACAATCGTTGTCGGCGGTGGCGGTATGAAGGGCTTCAAGGACGCACCCGACAACTGGCGCCAGATCATCGAGGAGTTTTTTAGTGTTGAGCGGCTGTGCTCCAGCTACGGCTTCTCAGAGAATATGGGCAATGCGCAACAGTGCTCGCAAGGCTATTACCACTTCTTTCCTTACACCATTGTCATGCTCATGGGCCCGAACGGCGAGGCACTCCCGCGCGAGGCCGTGCAGAAGGGCCGCTTGGCTGTCTACGATCTGCTTGCAGAAAGCGTGTGGGGCGGGGTCGTGAGCGGAGACGAGGTCACCGTGCATTTCGACGATGACTGCGCCTGTGGCTGGAAGGGGCCGCGCGTCGAGGACAACATCCGCCGCTACAGCGAAATGGAAGGCGGCGACGAC
Organism: Novosphingobium sp.; assembly: GCA_023266625.1. Classification (GTDB taxonomy): domain Bacteria; phylum Pseudomonadota; class Alphaproteobacteria; order Sphingomonadales; family Sphingomonadaceae; genus Novosphingobium. The sequence continues at coordinate 2,044 of JAHFPT010000022.1, forward strand.
AAGATCACCTGCTCCGGCTCGGCGAAAGCCTACGACGAGTTCATGGACTATGTGATGGGGCAATGACCATGAGCAAGGTCTACACAATTCCGATCCTGTCGCGCGGCCGCGTGATCATGCCCACCGAGGATGACTGCTTGGAATTTGGCGGCCGGACGGGAGCGCGTTTCCGCACACCCGACCCACACAAGCATGTCCATGATCTCGTACTCGGGGATGCCGGCAGGCTGCTCGATCTGCACAATCTTCCGATGTCGGAGATACTGGATTTCCTGGCCGCCGTCGGCCCTCGCCTTAAACTCTCGGAAAATCCCTATCTCCAGGATGCCTACGACCTTGCGATCGAAGCCGGCGGACTGACCAAGCCGCTAATGTCGACGCTTTATGACAGGCTTCCGGACATGTTCGATCGCGCAACGCTCGAAGCGCGGGTTGATCGCGCGATTGGTTTACCTTACCTCGACGGCTGGGTGCCGCAGGCCGATAGCGGGCCGGGTGCCGAGGTTCGTGTCAGGGCGGTG
>JAHFPT010000022.1:2574-4029 GCA_023266625.1 Novosphingobium sp.
TCGGCGCTCAGCAAGGGCGACTCACTGATCAAGGCACCGTCCAACGATCCTCTGACTGCCAATGCAGTCGTGCGGACGATGATAGACCTCGACCCCGATCATCCGGTGACCAGGCATTTCGCGGTTGCTTATTGGAAGGGCGGCGATGCGTTCATGGACAGCGAGATCATACGCACGAGCCGGATCGACAAAATCACCGCCTGGGGCGGGATGTCGTCCGTCCAGCACATTCAGAAATATCTGGTGCCCGGAATTGAACTGCTTTCGATGAACCCGAAATATTCCTTCTCCATCGTGGGCAAGGAAGTGTTCGAGAGCGATGCCGCGATGCGCGAGGCCGCAACCGGCGTGGCCATACAGGCCGGCAAGTTCAACCAGAGTGCCTGCTCAAGCACTCGCCTGGTCTATGTTGAAAGCGATACGGACGACGACTCCATCGAAAAGCTGATCGCATTTGGCGAACTGGTCTATGATGCATTCCAGACGCTGCCCGACTATTTCTCGACGCCGGCGGACGCCCCAAACTCCTCTCTCGAAGCGGAAATGCGCGCCATAGAATCCGAAGACGATTTCTATTGGGTCAAAGGCGACACCATAAAAGGCGGCGTGATCGTCTCCAAGTTCGAAGGGAAGGTGGATTTCTCCAACGAACTCAGCAATCGCGTGGTCAATATCGTGCCGGTCGAAAACTGGACAGAGGTACTCGGCTCCGTCGACGACACCTCGCAGACAATACCGATTTTCCCCGTGAGCCTGCGTCTTCGCTTGCGCGATGAACTCGCCGTTCGCGGCGCGCAACGCATGCTGCCGTTGTCGTCGAACTTGATGGATCCCGTGGAGGCCGGTGCCGTCGCGGCGCTGCCACATGACGGGAATGAAACCCTGCGCCGCCAGGTGCGCTGGATGATCGATCAGGGGCCGCTGGCCTAGGATCGGAAATAGTTGTGAGAGGATAAAAATGCGGACCTATTTTATCACGGGCGCCTCCAGCGGCTTCGGAGCCTCGCTTGCTAGGGCCGTTCTGGAAAGGGGCGACCGAGCCGTCCTGACCGCCCGCCGGGCCGACAGGCTCGACGCATTGGCTGCGGCTTATCCTGACCGGGCATTGGCCATCCCGCTCGACGTGTTGGACCCGGCTGCGCGTGAGGCGGCTGTTGCGCGCGCCATCGAACATTTCGGCAGGATCGATGTTCTGGCGAATGTAGCCGGGCGCGGCTCGCTTGGCGCGGCCGAAGAGTTTTGCGCCGGCGAGTTGCAGGAGCAGATGAACCTGAACTTCCATGCGCCCGTCGAACTGACCCGCATCGTGCTCCCGCATATGCGGCGACAGGGCAGCGGCCATATCTTGCAGGTAACGAGTGTCGGCGGATTTGCGGCTGTCGGCGGCTGCGCGGTATATTCGGCCTCGAAGTTCGCGCTGGAGGGCTGGAGCGAGGGCTTGAGCCACGAAATCGC
>JAHFPT010000143.1 GCA_023266625.1 Novosphingobium sp.
TCGCGGCCCAGCAGTATCATTGCCATATGAAAATGGGGGAGCGCGGCGATCATGCCCCATATGGCAAAGGCGGGACCGATGGCATTGGGTGGACATTGTCGCTGCCCGAGCGCCGCCACCCAGTTCCGCATCGACCAGATGAGAAAGCGATCGCCATTATCGAGACTTGTGATGCGCTGATCGATAAAATCATACATGGGCTTTCTCCTGCTTGGATGGAGCTGAACTGGCTTTTTGGAGGGGCTATTTTGCGGGTGCGGTGACTTCCGCGATGACGGCGCGCGCGCGCTTGATTGCGGCATCCGTTGTGAGTTTTCCGTCAGTGATCTCACTCGCCATATCCATCAGCCGTTCGGCGGCAGCGGAGCCGGTTTCAGCGACTTCACCCACCGTTACCCCGCCTCCAGCCGCAATAGCCTTGTCCCATTCGGCGCGGACGGCGGCCCAATAGGGGGATGTGTTGGCCCAGTAATCATCGGCGGGTTTGGGATCATAGCCGGTGGAGAGGGTGTAGGTATTGAGGACGCTTTCCTGCACGAAGGGAACGAGATTCCCGTCCCGCATCCCCATTTTGATATTGTCCTGCCAATGGATCCAGCCGGTTGGCGTCGGCGAATGCCTATTGATCGCGCGGTAGCGATCATAGACCGGGTGACGTATCGCGTCGCGGCGTGCGAGGGGCCGCATCGTCCAGTTGGACCGCCAGCGCGGCACGCCGCCTTCGTCGCTCCATTCGCCCCAGCCGCCGTAGCGCGGGCTGTCGTCGGTCTGCCAGACGGTCTGCGACCAACGGCCATGTCGGAGGCGCTCCGGCACCTCTTCCAGCGTCCATTTGCCCTGACCTGCATAAACCAGCACCTTCTCGGGCTCGTAGGTCCAGTCCTGCCGCCAATGCTTGATGATATAGGTTTTGCCGTCCTGTTCGGCGACGAGAAGGTGCTGGAGGCGAATGATGCGGCCGCTATCCTCGATCACGCGGACAACTTCGTGCCCGCCCGAAACCTTGGGCTCAATCGGTGTGTAATCGGGTTGCCAGGCCGTGGTTTCCCGGAAGTCGAAGCTGACATTGTAATTGCCCGCCATGGCCAGAATTTGCCTGCGGTCGGCCTGGAATTTGACATTGATCTGTTCGGTGCTGGCCGCGATCGGAGCATCGGCAAGGGCGGGAGCTGCGATTGCGAACATCAATGCGGCAAGCAGCGGCGATAAGTGAAATTTCGTCATGGTTTCCTCCAGGAATTCAGAAGCGGGCTGTCAGCGCAACGCTGACATTGCGGCCGGGCTGGGTGTAGCTGTCGATGATGTCGAGATTGCCGGTGCGACCGGCATTGGTGGTGGCCGCGAGTGGCCGCACATCGCTCCACCAGGCATATTTGGTGTCGAGCAGATTGAAGATGCCGGCCCTGATCGTCAGATGCTCGCCGAGTTTTACAAAGGCGGTGGCGTCGAGAATGGTGAAGCTGTTCGGCAGGATGCAATTCAGTGTCGCCGAACAACCGCTGGCCGCACCCGCTTGCCTTGTGTTCCCCAGTGATTTGCCTGCGCTATGCGTCAAGATGAGCTGGCCACCGAACTTGCCATTCGGATCGCGATAGCCAACGCCCACTACCAGCTTGGCTGGATCGATGCTGAGCAACCCGGCTTCACCCGATTGGCCCGGATTGACGGTGCCCTTGGTATAGGAGAAGGCTACATTTCCAGTCAGTCCGCCGCGCGTCTGGCCCCGCAATTGCGCTTCAAATCCCGATATCTTCACTTCGCCCAGATTGATGTTCTGATAGAGCGTAAAGCCGTCGACCGGACTTGTCCCGGTATTCTCCAGGCTGATAAAGTTGCGGTATTTGCCGGTGAAGCCCGTGAGGTTCAGGGCGACTGCCTCGTTGCCCAAGCGTGCTCCGCCCTCAAAGGTTGCGCTGGTTTCGGGCTTGAGGTTGGCGTTGGGAATGGTGCGATAGCGCCCGGTCGGGTTCTCGAAGAACTGGTTTACCTGACTCGGGGCGGGGGCCTTGAACCCGCGCGCAAAGTTGGCGAACAGGCGGACACCATCGTCCAGCTTCAGCACGGCCCCGATCTTGGGCGAGACATGCGATCCGCTCTTGTCGATGGCGGTGAGCGAGGGAAGGGCCGGGTCCGCTTGGGCATCGAGCTTGTAATGGTCGAAGCGCAGGACCGGGAACAGGGTCAGTAATCCACCGCCGATGGAAAGCTCATCGGCCAGGAATCCGCCGACGAGCGTATAGTCAGTTACCGGGAAGGCCCGGGTTGGGAAGGTCTCGCCGGTCGGCGGGATCGTGCCGTCGCGAATTCCTTCCTGGCGCGTTACCGAGACATCGCCGCCCCAGATGAGCTTATGGCTGAGCGGACCGGTTACAAAGCCGCTATGGAAGTCCGCCGCTGCGCCGATTGTGCGGTTCCGGAAGATATTGAGACGTGTGCGATCAGGCAGGGTCGCGCGATCTTCAGCTGAATACTGGCGGCTGTTGCTCTTCTGCCAATAGGCTGTGATCTGCAACTGGTCGATAAATCCAAGACTGGACTGCCGCCAGTCCAGGCTCACCCGGTCGCGCTTCGTCGTGTCGGCAGACTGGGTATCGAGACTGGCTGCGGTATTGGCCGTCAGAACATGGGTGTCTGAACGGTCATCCACATGATCGACGGTCAGCCGGATGCGCGTATTGTCATGCGGCGACCAGACCAGCTTGCCGAGCACCGAGTTGGAGGCTGTGTCCTGCGGATTGGGCGTCGTGCGCGTCGCGTCGGACGTGTCGATGAGGCCCTTGTTGTCGAGTTCGTGGCCGTCGCGCCGCGTATAGGCGACGAGCGCCGACCATGCACCGGAACGCCCGGCGAGCAGGGCGGATTCGGAATATTGATTGTCTGCGGAATCGTAGGCGGATCGGCCTAAACCCGCTATATTCCGGTCCTTGCCGAGAAAATCCGCCGGATCAGCCGTGATAAAGCTTACGGCACCGGCAAGACCATCGCTGCCATAGAGCGCCGAGGCTGGGCCGCGCAGAATCTCGACTGACTTCAGCAGGCTGAGATCGACATAATCGCCGCGCCCCGCACTCTGCCCGCCGAACGAATAGGCATCGGGGACGCGAATGCCGTCGATCTGGATGAGAACGCGGTTGCCGTCGAGACCGCGGATGTTGAAGCCGCTATTGCCAGCACGCGCGTCACTGCCGGAGCCTGCTGCAGTGAAGCGTGTCGCGGCGCGCTTGACCGAGACGCCCGGCTCGAAGCGCACCAGATCCTTGATGTCCGCAACCATGGTGTCGGCGATGTCTTCCGAAGAGATCACCGATACGGTTGCGGGAACATCCTTGATTGGCGTCGCTGACCGGGTGGCGGTCACGGTGATGGCGTTCAGGCGCTCGACCCAGCCCAGCCCGTCTGCATCCTGAGCACGCGCCGTGCCGGAGGCTATGGCGAACGCCATCGCCAGCCCCGCGCACATCGGTCTTGCCGTCAGGGTGATCGACGCCGCTCCACGACGCCAGTGTGAGCACCCAATACTACGCAGTTGAATCTTCGTGACATCCCCCATTCGATATTCCTTCTTGCAAGTGAGAGTGATTCGCATTAGCGACTCGTAACGCCGGTTAACGCCTCTCGTCAACCTGCCTCGTTCCGCCTTCCTCCTCCCGGCGCGATCGATGACTTTGCCTGGGGCCGTGATGGTCCCCGGCACTTTTTGGACGTGGGAGAGAGACCCGGTCAGGTCTGACCGGAACAGGGGAAGATAATGAAACTTCGTTTTTTCAGCGCGAGTGCACTTTCAGCACTGACCTTCGCTTTGTGTTCGCCGGTCGTCGCCAGCGAGTCAGAGGCTGACAGCAAAGATACGATCATCGTCACGGCTGCGCGCGAGCCTGCATCCACCGCGTCAAAGACCGGCACGGCAACCCGCGATCTTCCTGCCAGCATTCAGACTGTGCCCATCGAAGTCGTGCAGCAGCAGGGCGCACTTGTGCTGAACGAGGTCGTCCGCAACGTCTCGGGCGTTCAGCCGATCTATGGCGGCGGCTATGGCTATGGCGATAACTATGTGATCCGCGGCCTGCGGATGAAGTTCCTGCGTGACGGCGTTGCCGATGGGCCGACTTTCGTTGGCTATGCCCGCTCCTTCTCCGACGTGGAACGTGTCGAAGTGTTGAAGGGGCCGGGATCGGCGATCTACGGCCGCTCGGAACCTGGTGGCATCATCAATCTGATCACCAAGCAGCCAAGCTTCACCCCGCTCGGCAGTATCTCGCTGACGGCAGGATCGCGGAGCACCTATGATGTGCAGGGCGATCTCAGCGGTCCGATCACATCCAGCCTCGCGGTACGCGCCACTGGCGAATATTCGACCAGCGACGGCATCCGGGGTTTGAGCAAAAAGATCGCCACGGGTGCGGTTTCGTTGCTCTGGAACATCAGCGATAATCAGCGGCTCACGGCCAAGGGTGAAATCTACCGTCAGGATTTCGTCGTCGACAATTTCGGCATCATTGCGGGCACCAACGGCGCGCCGCTGCCGGTCAGCTACCAGACGCGCTATTATACGCCCGACAACAAGGTGACGCAGGACATCAAGCGTTTCACGCTGGGCTATAGCGCGGAGCCGACCGACAATCTTTCGGTGCGGGCCACCTATCGTTACGATACCCGCGACCTCGATTTCCGGCGTAATGGCGGGGTCAGCTTCAACGCAGCGGGGGAGCTGACTAAGGCGACCCAGCGCTACCAGAGCGATGATACCAGCTTCCAGATCGGCCAGCTCGAAGCGGTCTATGAAAGTAATATTGCCGGGATCAAGGGCAAGACCCTGATCGGCTATGAGCATGAGCGCGACCGCTTCGATAGCGTCCGCAATGAATACACCTTCCCGGAGATTCTGGACCCGCTCAATCCGCAACCCCGCGCCAGCGCCGCCGGACTGACGCCGGTGTTGATCTATGATCGCAAGATCGCGTCGGACACCAACTCGCTCTACATCCAGCATGAGGCCGCGATTGGCGACATGATCAAGATCCGGGGCGGGTATCGTCTGGATTGGATGAAATTCTCCGATGTTGGCGCATCGCGCGCCAATCTGGTTGGGGGTGTTGCGGGGCCGCTCAACCTCCATTTCACCAACCGGCTTGGCTCGGGCCAGATCGGTGCGGTGTTCCAGCCGACCAAGGCACTGTCTTTCTTCACCGGCTATTCTGCGGGCAAGTTCAACAATATCCAGACCGAATCGCAGAGCCTGACCGAACTGCCCGAATCGTCGAGCCAGATCGAGGTGGGCGTAAAATGGGATATTACCCCCAGGCTCAACCTCAATGTGGCCGCGTTCAAGGTGAAGCGGCGCGATTATTATGTGACGCTGGTTCCCGGCGGCAACCCCACCCCGGTTGGCGCGCAGGACGCCAAGGGCTTCGAGATCGATCTGGCAGGGGAGGTGCTCCCCGGTTTCTCGATCCTCGCCAATTATGCCTATCTCGACGCCACAAATGTCAGCCGTGAAATCGCCACGACCTTTGGCGGAACGCCGTTTGTGAAGACGGGTTCGATCTACGGCCTGGAGCCCGCCGCTGCCGTCCGCCATTCGGGTTCATTCTGGGCAACCTATGATCTTGCCGGCGCAGCCAGGGGTTTCACTATCGGGGCAGGTATCACAGCCAAGGGCCGGTCCTTTGGCGATACGATCAATGCCATTCGTATCCCCGGCTACGTCATCGGCAATGCCGCGATCACCTGGCGGCAGCCGCATTACGAGATCGCGCTCAACGTAAAGAACGTCACCAACGTGCGGTATTTCGAGAACCCGACCTTCGCCGGCGGATTGCCCGGTGATCCGCGCACGGTTCTCATCACCCTCAAAGCTAAATTGTAATGTGAAGGATCACCATCATGAAGATCAGATTAATCGCCACGTCATTGCTGGTTTCGGCCAGCCTGTTGGGCGCGACCGCAGCGAATGCGCACTATCTCTGGATCGAGCAGCCCGCCAAAGGCAATGCGATCATCCATTTCGGCGAGTTTAACGAAGGGGTGATCGAACATTCGCCGGGGCGTATGGAAGAAATGCCGTCGATCGAAGCTTTTTCCGGTGCGACGCCGCTATCGGTTGCGAAACAGGCTGATCGTTTCCTGCTTTCGGCGAGCGCAGGTGGCGAGGCGATCACCGCACAGGAGCTTGACTATCCGGTCAAGGATTGGCGGGCCAATGGCATTGGCCTTGCCAAGCCGATGTTTTACGCCCGTTTCGGGGCGGCAACATCGCCAACGCTTGATCTCGACATCTTGCCCGCAGCGGACGGCACATCCGCGCAGGTCTTCCTTCACGGCAAACCACTGGCCTCAGCAGCCTATTCGCTCCATGCGCCCAATGGCTGGTCGCAATCAGGCAAGGCTGATGCGGACGGGAAGATCCGCATCGGCCTGCCGTGGCGCGGACAATATCTGGTTGAGGTGATCCAGCTTGAAAAGGCACCGGGCAGCTATCAGGGCGCGGCTTATGACGTCCTCCGCCACCGCACCACATTGACCCTTATCCAGCCTATAGGTGCGCCGACCTTTGCCGTTCCGCTCGCCAGTCACCACGAGTAAGCGCGAGATGATGTGGAGGCGTTTGAACCAGTCGGGGCTTTTGTTCGTCCCGCCGCGCTGGCAGCGGGCACGCACGATCCGCTGGCTCAAACGCATCCATGCCTGGACAGGCTTCTGGGGCGCGCTCCTGTTCCTGATGCTTGGGGTGAGCGGGGTTTTGCTCAACCACCGGAGCATCTGGAAGATTGAAACCGGCGAACCGCAAGAGGTGAGCGCGATGAATGTCGCGGTCGCGCCGGGGCTCATCCGGGATGAAAAAGCGCTGGGTATCTGGGCAAAGCGCGAGTTCGCCCTCCTGACCGAACCACGGGCTCCCCGCAAGGAAGAGGGCGGCAAGAAGGCGTTCCTCGGCAAGCCTCACGTTGAAGCACCCAAATGGTCACAGCAATTTACCCATAGCAACGGCCGGGTGACAGTCGAATATGTTCCCGGTTCCGCCAGTGTCTCGGTGAGGCAGGAGGCAGTAAACGCGCTTGGCCTCATCAAGAACCTCCACAAAGGTACTGGTGTCGGACTGGCGTGGGTGTTGTTCATGGACAGCATTGCAGGTGCGCTGATTGCGATGAGCCTGACCGGCTTCTTGTTGTGGACAAAGCTCCACGGCTCACGCCTGCTGGCTGGCGGGATAATGCTCACCTGCCTTGGCTTGGCAGTCGTCGCAGTGGAGCCATATCTGCTTTAATTAGTGCATTGAGCGAACTGAACTGATGGAGTGTTTGCCCTCTTCTGCGGCACCCGCAGCTCCAGCTTGCCGACCCGCGTCACCAGCGTGCGCGTGTAATGACCCGAACGGTAGCCAAGCCGCGCATCGCTGCGCTCGCTCTTGCCCGCGCCCAGCGCCTCATCCATCTCGGCTTCAAGCATCGCCTGCATCACGCTGCGCACAATCTCGCGCAGACCGTCAGGCTCCTGCACCAGCAAATCTTTGACAGCGGCAATCGACGGCTTAACTTCACTCCTGGTCATGGCGGGTCTCCTTGGTGACGTTGAACATCACCAGCCTGCCATGACCGCCTCGCTCCTCAAGCGATTTTGCAGAACCTCCCGCACACGACCGCTTGGTGCAGGGAGGAGGCTTCCTCCCCATAAAGTCGAGATCGGGAGTGCTGTACAGGCGCTTTCGAACCAAACGCTCACACGTAATCACTGATGTGAAGAGGCAAAAGTGATTACGTGGCGATTACGTGGGATATTTTTGACCTCTTTCGAGAGTCGCGAAAATCGGCTAAGTTATTGATTTTATGGTGGACGCACTAGGGCTCGAACCTAGGACCCGCTGATTAAGAGTCAGCTGCTCTACCAACTGAGCTATGCGTCCATACCGGCCAGTTCCGGTCTGGCTGAGTGGCCGTCCGAATCGCCGGGAGCGCTTCCTATAGCGATTGCGGCGCGCAGGGAAAGGGGGAACCTTTGCCTGGGATCATGGGATCGATCCGCCACGTTTGCGCCAGCGTTCGGCAGCCATCAGCGTCCCGATGCAGATCATGTTGGTCAACATTGACGAGCCGCCGTGGCTGACGAAGGGCAGCGGAATGCCGACAACCGGAGCGAGGCCCATGACCATCATGAGATTGATCGCGACATAGAAGAAGATCGTCGCCGTCATGCCGGCGGCGAGCAGCTGGGTGAAACGGTCATTACTGCTGCGCGCAACAGTCATCCCCCAGCGCAGGATCACCGCGAAAACCAGCAGAACGAATAGTCCGCCCAGCATGCCCCATTCCTCCGCCATCGTGGCGAAGACGAAGTCGGTGTGCGATTCGGGCAGATAGTCGAGATGGCTCTGGCTGCCGTTGCTGAAGCCCTTGCCGAAGAAGCCGCCAGAACCGATGGCGATTTTGGACTGGGTGATATGATAGCCCGCGCCCAGCGGGTCATTCTCCGGATCGAGGAAAATGGTCACGCGCTTGCGCTGATAATCATGGAGCAGCGAGAAGAAGGCAACGGGTGCGGCAACGGCAGCGGCCAGACCGGCACCGATGAACCATCTCAGCGGCAACCCGGCGAGGAAAATCACCACCACAGCGCCGAAGCAGATCGCCAGCGCGGTGCCGAGATCGGGCTGGATGATGACAAAGGCGGCGGGAATGGCGAGCAGACCTGCGGCTGGAACCAACCCACGCCAGCTGGCGGTCATCGCAGGCGGCAGCGAATCGTAGAATCGTGCCAGCACCAGCACGATCACCGGCTTCATCAATTCCGAGGGTTGCAGCGTCATGAAGCCCAGGTTCAGCCAGCGCTGGCTGCCACCGCCGATCTTGCCCATAAGCTCGACCAGAACCAACGACACCAGGATCAGGCCATAGAGCGGGTAAGCTGCAAGCTTGAACCAGTCGCGCGGGAAGCGCGCCATCACCAATGCCATCGCCAGGAAGACGAAGTAGTGGAGCATGTGGATCAGCGCCCAGGGCCTCAGGGAACCGCCCGGAACCGGGGAAGCCGAATAGAGCACCGCCGCGCCGAAAAGCACCAGCGTGGTCAGCGGCAGGATGATGCCCCAAGGCTGCCGCGCAACCGGATCGGGGATATTGTAACCGAGCGCCACTATTGTGGCTCCTGGGTTGGAGTTTTTGTCGGCCCAGGTTTGGTGGGGGGACTGGCGGTGGGGCTGGGCGAGTGCGGTTCGGCAGAAGCGTTCGGCGAAGGTGACGGCTCGTACTTCTCCGGTTGCGGCGAGGTGGCATCATTAGCAACTGTCTCGTTCTGCGTGTCCGCGCTATCCTCGGCTGCCTTGACCGCTTCGTCTTCTTCAACCTTGGGGGCTGACGTGCCGTACTGCGCGGCATAGGCCTTGTATCTGGCCGCCATGCGCTCGGCTGGCGTGCCGCCCCAGCCTTTTTCCAAATTCGCCAGCACATCCAGTGCCGTTGCCGGATCGAACAGGTAGGTCATGATATCCTTGGCAATCGGTGCGGCGGCGCGGGCACCGAATGTGCCGTGTTCGATCACCACGGCCATAGCGTACCGAGCGGTATCCGTCGGCGCGTAGCAGATGAACAGCGAGTGGTCGCGCGATTTCCAGTCGCCAAAATGGCCGCGGCTGACAAGAGCACGCACTTGCGCGGTGCCGGTCTTCCCCGCCATTTGTATCCCGCCGATGTCGATCCGGCTGCCACGCCCGGTGCCCGACCCGTTGACCACGCGGAACATGCCGTCATGCGCAACGGCAAGCTGCTCGGGAGTGAACGGCAGCGCCGGACCCAGGGGTTTTGCATGCCCTGCCAACAGCGAAGGCAGGAGATTGCGTCCCGAGGCAATTCGCGCAGTCATCACCGCAAGCTGCAAGGGCGAGACGGATACATAGCCCTGGCCGATCGCTGCATTGAGCGAATCAGCCACGCTCCACTCCTGGTGATAACGGCGCATTTTCCAGGCGGCGTCGGGAATGGTGCCATAGCGCTGTTTGGCACCCGGAAGCTCGAATTCCTGCCCCAGCCCGAGCAAGCGCGCGACCGGCGCGATCGCATCGTAACCGACGCGATGTGCCATGGTCCAGAAATAGGTGTTACAGCTGTGCTCGATCGCGCCGCGCATATCGAGCGAGCCGTGCACCGCATCGCACCGGAAGAAGCGGCTGCCGAGCCGATAACCGCCGGGGCAAAAAACGTGCTCATCGGGAGAGACGCCGTGGAGCTGCAAAGCGAGGCTGGCCATCGGCTTCATGGTCGAACCGGGCGGGTAGAGGCCACGCAAAGCCTTGTTTAACAATGGGATATGGTCGTCCTCATTGAGCATCTTCCATTCCAGGCGACTGATCCCGTCGACAAGGCTGTTGGGATCGAAGGCCGGCATCGAGGCGATAGCGAGAATGCCTCCGGTCATGCAGTCGATGACCACAACTGCGCCTGACTCGATGCCAATGCGGCGCGCAGCGTAGTCCTGGAGCGGGCCATCGATGGTCAGCTTGATCGATTTGCCGGGCACATCGTCACGCGAATTGAGATCGCGCACGATTTTGCCACTGGCCGTCACCTCGACCCGCCGCGCGCCCGGTTCACCGCGCAGCTCCGCCTCGAAATGCTTTTCCAGCCCGTCCTTGCCGATCTTGAAGCCTGGCGTGACCAGCAGCGGATTGGGCTCCTTTTCGTATTCCTGGGCTGAGGCCGGTCCGACATAGCCGATGAGATGGCCGACCGCCGGGCCGGTCGGATAAAACCGTGAAAAGCCGCGCTGGGCGACGACGCCGGGCAGGTCGGGCAGGTGCACGCTGACAGCGGCGAAGCGGTCCCAGTCCAGCCCGGAGGCGGCTTCAACCGGCTGGAAGCCGTGCGCCTTGTCGAGCTTGTCCCGCAAATCCTGGATTTCGATTGCGGTCAGTTTGAGCAACTGCCCGACCAGCTGGATAGTCGCATCCTTGTCCACCAGCCGGTCGGGAATAAGGTCGATGCGGAAATCGGTTTTGTTCGAAGCCAGCGGTGCGCCGTTGCGGTCGAGAATCCATCCGCGACGCGGCGGCACGAGCGTCAGATTGACCCGGTTGCTCTCTGCTTCAAGCTTGTATTTCTCGTTCTCTAAGACCGCGATCCAGCCCATGCGCGCGGCCAGCAGTACGCCGATCCCGCCCTGCATCGCCCCGATTACCACGCTGCGGCGGTCGAAGCTGTTTTTCAGCGTTCCAGAACTGACATGCCGGCTATCTGCGTTCATTGGAGCCAGATGACGGTAGGTTGTATCACCGTGATTGCCCCAGGAAGGCCGCTGGCTAGAAGTGGCGCGCTGGCCGGGCCGGTTGCCCGGACAAGCGGCACGACGCCGCCAGCGGCCTTCCTGGGGCAACCCCTCCGGGGCGGGCCGCTTTTGGCCCATTGCTGCGTCCTTCGTCGGTCACTATGCTCTGGCATGGCTCCCTCCTCACTCCTAACAAGGAACGCATTGCGTTCCGCAAAACTTTGGGCACTGGGCCAAAATCGGCTCCGTCACGGCGGTACAACCTACCGTCATCTGGCTCTAATCCAGTTCCACGATCGGCAGCAACCGCATCCGGTCAAGCGCCGATACCAGACGCCCCGCAAGCGGATAAAGCAGTATCGCAGTCGCTAGCTGTGGAACAATCACGATCAGGGCAGCCGAGCCGCCTGCCGCATTGGCAAAAGCCAGCCCCAGTGCCTGACAGGCGCAGAGCAATCCGGCTGAAACCAGCCAGTCGAGCCAATAGCTGCGCCAGGGAAACCGTGCCTCGATCATATCAAGGCCGATCATCGCCAGCGACCAGAGCAAGATCGCAGAGCCAAACGGCTGGCCGCTAAACAGATCGTCGAAGGTGCCCAACGGCAGGCCGGCCCAGACCGGCAGTACGCCCGGCCGCACTTGCCGCCATGCCAGCAGCAGCAGCAGACCGAACGGCGGCAGGACCGGTGCCGAAGCGATCACCGGCATTGCCGGGATCAGCGAGGCAAGCATGACCGAGAGCCACGGCGCCGTATGCGCCAGCAACGGCGATGGCACGCGGTTGAGCTGGTTGGCACGGAAGCGATTGGTCAGGGAGCGCGACAGCCGCGCAAGCAGGGTCATGGCCGCGGGGGTCTGCGCTGTGATGGGCCGCCCGGCGATGCTGGCAGCGTGGGACTGAGCGCTTCAGGTGCCCAGACTGGCTCGACCGAGACATAATCGGTCGCCGCCGGATCGCTCAGAACCCGCGCAACCGCGCCGTCGCGGGTGAGGGTATCAACAATCGCGATCGGGGTTCCGGGCCGGTAGAGACCGCCCGATCCCGAAGTGACAAAGGCATCCCCGCGCCTCAGCGGATTGATCCCGAGGCTGATCAGCCTGATTTGCAAAGTACCATTGGCCCGGCCCTGGGCAAATCCGGGAATGCCATCGGTGGCGCGGCGCACCGGGACCACGCTTTCACCGTCGGTTACCAGCAATACCCGTGAGGTGGCATGTCCGGCTTCGAGCACGCGGCCAACCAGCCCGAGCTCTGAGCGCACCGGCATGCCAATCGCCACGCCGTCGCGGGTGCCAGCAGAGAGTGTGGCGAAACGGCGGGTGCTCGACGCGCTCGAGCCGGTCAGCCGGGCAAAGGCGACGGGCTTGGGATTGTTATCGGCAAGTCCCAACAGGGCCTTCAGCCGCCGGTTTTCCTCGGCCAGCGCCTGACTTTCCACCAGCCGGACTTTCGCTGCGGCGAGTTCGCGTTTGAGGCGGGCATTCTGCTGTCCTGCGGCGAAGTAGCCGCCGATGGCACCGAACAGATCGTAGCTTGCCGAGCGGGTCCGCGCGGCCAGGCCGGCAGCTGGAGCGGTGGCATCGCTGCCGAAACTGCGGAAGCCGGAGAAGGCTGCGGGATTGGTGATCGCGACAACCAGCAGCACACCGCCCAGCAGTGCCCCCGCAACTCCAGCGATATAGCCGAAGAAAGTGGTGTATTGCGCCCTGCGGGAAAAGCCGGGGCGCCGGTTCGGCGGCGGCGCCATGGAGTGCCCTTTCCCTTTCCGACGGCCCTAGGCCGTCATCAGCACGCCGCGATAGATCGGATCCTCCATCGCGCGGCCGGTTCCCAGCGCGACACAAGATAGTGGATCTTCGGCGACGCTGACCGGAAGCCCGGTCTCCTCGCGCAGATATTCGTCAAGACCCTTGATCAGCGCGCCGCCGCCGGTGAGGACAATGCCCTGATCGACGATATCGGCGGCGAGCTCGGGTGCGGTGTTTTCCAGCGCGATGCGCACACCCTCGATGATTGCGCCTATCGGTTCCGACAGCGCCTCGGCGATGTTGGCCTGGTTGATGGTGATTTCCTTGGGCACGCCGTTGACCAGGTCGCGGCCCTTGATGTGGATCGTCTCGCCGACACCATCGGCCGGGACGGTGGCGACGCCATAATCCTTCTTGATCCGCTCGGCAGTGGATTCGCCGATCAACAGATTGTGATGGCGGCGGACATAGCTGA
>JAHFPT010000144.1 GCA_023266625.1 Novosphingobium sp.
CCTGTGGCCCCCAGATTAGGAATCTGGTGCTCTATCCTGCTGAGCTACGGGCGCCCGCGCGCTTCTTAGGCGGACGCATGGCCCAAGGCAATCGGTTGGCTTCACCTCAGTTGGCCTCACCGGGCGGCGCGACGGGGAACGGCAGCGGGGCGACTTCGATGCCTTCTTCCAGCAATTCCATGGCTTCCTCCAGCGTCGCCTGACCGTGGATCGCTTGCGCCTCGCGCTCGCCATAATGCATGGCGCGGGTTTCATCGGCGAAACTCTCGCCGACCCAGCGCGATTGCTCGAGTGCCTTGGCCTGCATGCTGGCGAGCGCCTGCATCATTTTGACCGCCTCGGGTGGCATCGCCCCCATGCTCATGGGCTGTTGTTTGGCAGGAGCCTCAACCGGTGCGGGAAGCTGGGCCAGCTGGTTGCCCTTGCGCGCGATATTGGGCGCCATCGGAGCCTTGATAATATCGGCCGAGCCACATTCCGGGCATGCGACCAGCCCGCGCTCCTGCTGGCACGCATAGTCGCCGGAGGAACCGAACCAGCCCTCAAAGCGGTGACCGCCCAAACGGCATTCGAGGTCGAATGTAATCACGTTACAATGCTAATTGGGAATTTCCCGGCGATTGGCAAGGCTCGGCAGTTGTTTACGGACTTCGGCGAGGCGCGCAGAGTCAATCTCGGCGAAGGCCAGACCCGGCGCTTCCCCGCCCATGTCCAGCACGATGTCGCCCCAGGGATCGACCACCAGGCTGTGGCCATAGGTGCTGCGCCCGTCGGCATGTTTGCCAACCTGTGCAGCGGCAACGATATAGGCGCTGGCCTCCACCGCGCGGGCGCGCTGGAGCAAGTGCCAATGCGCCAAGCCGGTTGGCACGGTAAAGGCAGCCGGAATTGCGATGATATCGCAACTTTGGCGACCAAGTGCTTCAAACAGCGCTGGAAAGCGGATGTCATAGCAGATCGCCAGACCGAGCAGGCCAGCCGGGGTGGCTACCGTAACCACTGCATCGCCGGGCACATAGGCCGAGGATTCGCGCCAGCTCTCGCCGCTCGCCAGATCGACATCGAACATATGCAGCTTGTCATAGCGCGCGGCGACTTCTCCCGAGCCGTCGATGACGTAAGCGCGGTTGGCCCAGCGCGTGTCGTTTTTGGCATCCTCGCGCGCCACCGCCAGCGATCCCAGCGCCACCCAGATCCCGGCCCGCGCCGCTGCCTCGCGCACGGCGGCGAGCACCCGGTCCTCGCCCTCTGGCACGATATTTTGCGCAGCCCGCGCCCGGTTGCGGTCGATCAGCCCCGACATTTCCGGAGTAAACAGCATCGCGGCCCCGCTCTCTGCCGCAGCCCCCACGGCGGATACCAGCGTCGCGGCATTGGCTTCGGGATCGATCCCCGAGGTCATCTGCAACACGGCGATACGCGTCATCCGGCAATCCCGAGCATGGCATTGAGCTTGCCCTGCCGGTCGAGCGCATGGATCTCGTCGCTGCCGCCGACCGGCTGTCCGTCGATCAGGATCTGCGGCACGGTCATCGCGCCGGGTACGCGCTCCAGCATTTCCGCCCGCTTCGCCCCGCCCATGGTGATATCGTGTTCCGCATAGGCGACGCCCTTGCGATCGAGCAGCGCCTTGGCGGCGACGCAATAGCCGCAGCCCCAGCGGGTGTAGATTTCAACCTTTGTTGGCGCTGCCATCGCGACCTCTTTGCGGGGAGACCCTTGAAAGGCGGAGCCGCTACCATATCTGTCCTGGCGTGTCATGCGCCGCGCCTGTCCTGAGGGAAGGCGAAGGGGGCATGGCGCATCGCCGGGAGCGCCGCCCGCCGGGCTCCCAACAACCGGAAATTGCTCATTAGAGGATTTTGCTATGACCCGATTCGACTTTTCACCCTATCGCCGCTCGATGGTTGGTTTCGACCGCATTTTTGACCTGCTCGAAAACCAGGCCCGCGGCAGCAGCGTTGACAACTATCCCCCGTTCAACATCGAACAATGCGGACAGGATGCCTATCGCATCACCCTGGCTGTCGCCGGCTTCAAGTCCGCCGATCTCGACATCACTGCCCAGCAGAACTTGCTTATTGTCCAAGGCCGCAAGCCTGTCCTGAGCTCCGCCGGAGGGGGCGAGGATGCCAGCGGCACCATGCTCCATATCGGCATCGCCCAGCGCGGTTTCGAGCGCCGCTTCGAACTGGCTGATTACGTGCGCGTGGCGGACGCCAGCCTCGAGGACGGCATGCTGACCATCGAGCTGGTGCGCGAAGTGCCCGAGGCGATGAAGCCCAAGAAAATCGCTATCGGCGCGCGGGCACCGCTGTCGGTTGTTACCGGCGGCGAGGACAGCCAGGCCGCCTGAATCATCTTGCTCCTCCCCCCTCGCGGGGGAGGATACGAAGGCTTGGTCGCGCAGCGGCCTAGCCGCAGTTGGAGAGGGGGCTTTGGGCAGAGCGCTACGCCGCCCCCTCTCCAAGCTTCGCTAGCTCCTGCGGAGCAAGCTCTCGCTATCCTCTCCCGCAAGGGGAGAGGAATTGCAGATTCTTGCGGGTGCTGATGCGATACGGGGGTGGGCCCGGGAAGGTCCACCCCCGCGACGCCATGAAGACGCCGCCTCGCCCCCTGTGTGATCGTCCGGGTCGCTGTAGACGATCATCAGTTAGACAAGCCTGTTCATTTGCCCGGCTGCCAGCGCGTTAAGCCGATTCGGCAGCTTCAGCTATCGGGGCTATCCCATATAGCGTAAATTACCACAAATGAGTTACTGTGTACCACATTTACTCATACCAGCCGGGACTGGCGCAATGCTGCTTCGATGAAGCCGGCGAACAGCGGATGCGGATCGAACGGCTTGCTCTTCAATTCGGGGTGGAACTGCACCCCGACGAACCAGGGGTGATCGGGCCGCTCGACGATTTCCGGAAGTTCGCCATCGGGCGACATGCCGCTGAATGTCAGGCCTGAAGTCTCAAGCCTTTCGCGATAGGCAGTATTGACCTCCCAGCGATGGCGATGCCGTTCGGTGATGCGGGTGCCGCCATAGATCGCTGCGGCATGGCTGTTGCCCGCAAGCACTGCCTCATAGGCACCAAGCCGCATCGTACCGCCCAGGTCGCCCCCTGCTTCGCGCTTTTGTCGGCCCTCTGCGCTCATCCACTCCTCGATAATGCCGACCACCGGTTCCTCCGTAGGGCCGAATTCGGTCGAGGATGCCTGGGCGATCCCGGCGAGATTGCGCGCGCCCTCGACGCAGGCCATCTGCATGCCGAAGCAGATGCCGAAAAACGGAACCTTGCGTTCACGCGCGAAGCGGATCGCCTGGATCTTGCCCTCCGCTCCGCGCTCGCCGAACGCGCCGGGAACGAGGATCGCATGCAGCGGTTCGAGCCGCGCGGCGACGTCGCTTTCGGGTGCCTCGAACAGCTCGGCGTCGATCCACTGGATATTGACCTTGACCCTATTGGCCATGCCGCCGTGCACCAGTGCCTCGTTCAATGATTTATAGGCATCTGGCAGGCCGACATATTTGCCGACCACGCCGACCGTCACTTCGCCCTCGGGATGGTGCAGCCGGTCGACAATATCGTGCCAGCGGCGCAGGTCCGGGGCGAGACCGGGGGTGATGCCGAAGGCGCGCAGCACTTCGAAATCGAGGTTCTCGGCGTGATATTGCAGTGGCACCTCGTAGATGCTCTTGGCATCGAGCGCAGGGATCACCGCTTCCTTGCGGACATTGCAGAAGGCGGCAATCTTGGCGCGTTCGGCATCTGGCAAGGGGTGTTCGCAGCGGCAGACCAGCACATCGGGCTGCACGCCCAGCGAAGTCAGTTCCTTGACGCTGTGCTGTGTCGGCTTGGTCTTGAGCTCGCCCGCAGCGGCGATGAAGGGGACCAACGTGACATGGACGAACACCGTCTGGTCGCGCCCGAGATCGTTGCGCAGCTGGCGAATCGCCTCGACGAACGGCAGGCTCTCGATATCGCCTACCGTGCCGCCGATCTCGCAAAGCACGAAATCGAGATCACCGGTCTCGGCCAGGGCGAATTCCTTGATCGCATCGGTGACATGCGGGATCACCTGGACCGTGGCACCAAGATAATCACCGCGCCGCTCGCGCGTGATGATCTGCTGATAGATGCGCCCCGAGGTGACATTATCGGTCTGGCGGGCAGAGACGCCTGTGAAACGCTCATAATGCCCGAGGTCGAGATCGGTCTCGGCGCCATCGTCGGTGACATAGACTTCGCCGTGCTGATAGGGGCTCATCGTCCCCGGATCGACGTTGAGATAGGGGTCGAACTTGCGGATTCGCACCTTGAATCCGCGCGCTTGCAGCAATGCCGCAAGGCTCGCCGCCATGAGTCCCTTGCCAAGCGATGAGACCACGCCGCCGGTGATGAAAATGAACCGCGCCATGGGAGTTGGACCTTAAGCCTTCACCGGCGTAGTGCGCAAGCGCGCAGCGCACTTCGGAACCGGCAATCCACAGGCGTGAAGGCCAGGCGCTTACTTCCTGGCAGGCGTGCCGAGCGGATCGGCGGGTGCGGGCGCAGCCGAAGGCGCAGCGCCGCCACTTGTCGCGGGCACTGCCTGACCAGGCGATGCCAGCGGATCGGCGGCCAGTGGATCGGCGGACTGGGATGCGCCGCCAGCAGCAGCCGGTGCGCTGCGATTGAGCGAAGTGTCGATCTTGCGCTGCGAAGTCGCCCCGACTGCCAGTGCCGCCAGAACGATGCTGAGGCCGACAAAGGCAATCGCCAGGAATGCAGTTGCCCGGGTCAGAAAATTGGCCGCGCCGCGTGCCGACATCAGCCCGGCCGGACTACCGCCAACGCCAAGCCCGCCGCCTTCGGAACGCTGCATCAGGATGACGCCGACCAGCGCGGCGGCGACGAGCGCCTGGAGTACGGTCAGGAACAGAAACACGGACATCGGCAAGGGCCTTCGCAAATAGAGGCGGTGCATCTAGGCAATGGTGCCCCGCAGCGCAAGACTGCGCTGGAGTTGGTCTTATGCCTCCTCGGCCCTATGCC
Organism: Novosphingobium sp.; assembly: GCA_023266625.1. Lineage (GTDB taxonomy): Bacteria > Pseudomonadota > Alphaproteobacteria > Sphingomonadales > Sphingomonadaceae > Novosphingobium. The sequence goes on from JAHFPT010000144.1 coordinate 5,028, forward strand.
TCCTCAGATTGCCCCGCCGCGCCGATAATCGCGGTAAACCCCTCGGCGACCAGACTGGCACCGCCGACCAGCGCGCCGCCGACCTCGTCGATGGCAAGCAATTTCGCCGCATTCTTGGCGTTGACCGAGCCACCGTAGAGAATGCGCACTTCGGACCCTGCCTCGCCATAGATGGTAATGAGCTGCGTCCGGATCGCCTTATGCATGGCGCGAACGTCCTTGACCGAAGGCACGCGCCCAGTGCCGATCGCCCAGACCGGCTCATAGGCCACCGCGAGCCCCGCAGCCACTTCGTCGCCGCGCGGCAATGAGCCATCGAGCTGCCCGGCAACAACATCCTCGGCCTTGCCCGAATCGCGCTGCGCCTCGGTTTCGCCGACGCAGAGTATTACCGACAGCCCGGCAGCCTGCGCCGCTTCAGCCTTGGCGCGCACCAGTGCATCGCTCTCGCCATGCAGAGCGCGGCGCTCGCTGTGGCCGACAATGGTGAAATCGGCACCGGCATCGCGCAGCATCACCGCCGAAACATCGCCGGTGAAGGCCCCGCTGGCCTCGATATGGCAATCCTGCCCGCCGACGCCGATCTCCTGCACCGCCTCGCGCATGGCGATAATCAGCGTGGCCGGCGGGGCCAGTGCGACCTGAACCTTCGGAAAACGGGCGGCAGCGCGGTCGATAGCGCGGGCCTCGGCAAGCATCGCGCGGCTGCCATTCATTTTCCAGTTTCCGACAATATAGGGAAGATTACTCATCGATTTCCTTCGGCGCAGACCGAATCTCTTGCTGGGCGTGATTCTGGGCTTGGTTTCGCGCGCTGCTAGGGCAGTGGCATAGCGCTTGTCAAAAATACGCGAATGAAGAAGCATCGATTCTGGCCGGATATGCCAGGGACCCCAGACTTGCCGGAAACCCCAGACTTGCCGGAAACCCCAGACTTGCCGGAAACCATTGCCGGAATCTCCAATGGCTCCTAAAGCCCGCCCGGCCGCCCTGCTTCATGCCAACCGGGCCAAATCGCAAGTGACACAGCAATGATCCAATTTCTGCGCAGAATCATCAATTCGAAACTGGGGGTTGGTGCAGCGCTCGCCTTCCTGGTGCTGATCGCCCTCGCCTTCTCAGCGGGCGGTCTCGATACCTTCAGCGGGAACTCCGCCGGCGGTGACCGTGTCGCCAGTGTTGGCAAGGAGCGGATCCAGGCTGCACAGCTCAGCCAGGCTGCCAGCACGGCGCTCGAAAACCTCAAGCAAAAGGACCCGCGCCTGTCGATGAAGGGTTTCGTTGCGGGCGGCGGACTGGAAAAAGTGCTTGACGAATTGCTCGACAGTGTCGCGCTTGGCGCTTTCGGGCAAAAGCACGGGATTGTCGCCAGCGACCGGCTGATCGATAGCGAAATCGCCAAGGTCCCGGGCTTCAAAGGTCCCGATGGCCAATTCAGCGATGCCGCCTTCCGGCAAATGCTGCAACAGCAGGGCATAACCGAGCAACGCTTGCGTGACGAGCTGGCGCACAATTTGATCGCGCGTCAACTGATCGTGCCGGCCCAGTTCGGCTCGGTGCTCTCCCGCGATCTTGCCCTGCGTTATGCGGCTCTGCTGCGGGAACGCCGCAGCGGCTCGATTGGTCTGCTGCCGTCGATGGCCTTTGCCCCAAAAACACCGCCGACTGACGCCGAGTTGCAGGCTTACTATGCCAGAAATCGCGATCGCTTCATTCGTCCCGAACGGCGCGTGCTCCGTTATGCCGCGTTTAGCGAGGCGGTGCTCAAAGAGGTTCCGGCCCCGGCCGAAGCCGAGATTGCGGCCCGCTATGCTGCCGGCAAGGCGCAATATTCGGCGCAGGAAACCCGCCGGATTACCCAGCTTATCGCCCCGACCGAAGCTGCCGCGAAGGCCATCGCCACAGAAATTGCCCAGGGCAAGCGCCTCGAAGCCGTAGCCGCTGCCAAGGGCCTCGCTGCCGCCAGCCTTGGCACAGTGACCAAGGATGCGCTCGCCAAACAAAGCGTGCAGGCGGTTGCCGATGCGGCATTCGCTGCTGCCTCCGGCACCATTGCCGCGCCAGCCCGCAGTCCGCTTGGCTGGCATATCCTGCGCATCGACGGCATCGACAAGCGCCCCGAACGCACGCTCGAACAAGTGCGCGGCGAGCTGGTGGCCCAGCTCACTGTCGAGAAGCGCCGGGCCGCGCTCAACGACCTTTCCGCCCGGATCGAGGAAGAGTTCAGCAATGGCGGCAATATCGCCGATGCTGCCAAGGAGCTGGGCCTGACCTTGCAGGAAACTCCGTCGCTTACCGCTGACGGGCAAATCTATGGCCAGCCTGGCAAAACCGCGCCGCCGCTGCTGGCCAAACTGATCCAGACTGCCTTTGCCATGGAACGCGAAGGGCAGCCGCAGCTGGCCGAAATCGACCCCGGCAAAGCCTTTGTCATCTTCGATGTGACGGCCATCACCCCTTCGGCGGCAGCACCGCTCGCGGAAATTCGCGCCGATGTCGCCGCTGCCCTCGCGCAGGAACGCGGCGCGCTCGCCGCCAAGGCCGCTGCCGACAAGGTGCTGGCCCAGACCAAGAAAGGCATCGACCTCGCTGCCGCACTCGCCTCGCTGGGCACGCCCCTGCCCCCGGTCCAGCCGGTCGAGATGGGCCGCGAGCAGCTCAATGCCGCCAAGCAGCAAGTGCCGCCGCCGCTGATGCTGCTGTTCAGTATGGCGCGCGGGACAACCAAACTGCTGCCTGTGCCCGACAATCGCGGCTGGTTCGTGGTCAGCCTCAAGGAGATCGTGCCGGGCAAGGCCGATGCCAGGGATCCGATTCTGGAAGCCGCGCAACGCGAGCTGGGCCAGTTAACCGGCCGGGAATATGGCCAGCAGCTGGTCAGGGCAATCCGCGCGGAACTCGGCGTCAAGCGTGAAAATGCGGCGGTTCTAGCGCTGCGCAATCAGCTTTCCGGCGGCAATTGATCGTCCGCCGCCGATGACTGACGCGCGTTCTGGAAATCTGGCTGAGAACAGGGAAGCTGCTGCCACAGCATTGACGCAGGGCAAGCCCGCACTGATCTGGCGCCGGCTGATCGCCGACAGTGAGACCCCGGTCGGCGCGGCGGTCAAGCTGATCGAGCCGGAGCGCGGCGATTTTCTGCTCGAATCGGTCGAGGGCGGAGCGGTGCGCGGCCGTTACAGCCTGCTCGGACTGGACCCCGATCTGGTGTTCCGTGCCACCGGTGCGGCTTGCGAGATCAACCGCAGCTGGCGCGCAGATCGCGAGGCCTTCACCGCGCTAACCGGCGACAGCCTCGCTGAATTGCGCGCGCTTGTCGCGCGTTGCCGAATCGATGTGCCGCCACAGTTGCCGCAGGCGCTCGCCTGCCTGGTCGGCTATTTCGGCTATGAAACCATCGGTCTGGTCGAGAAGCTTCCCCGCGCACCGAAAAGCACACTCGAACTGCCCGACATGCTGTTCGTGCGCCCCTCGCTGATCCTGGTGTTCGACCGGCTGAGCGACGCGCTGTTTTGCGTCGCGCCGGTATGGCCGTCGGATAAGGCGCCGCAGCTTGCACTCGACGGGGCGCAGGAACGGATCGACGAGGCGCTGCGGCGTTTGGCAGGCCCCGCGCCAGCCCTTTCCAGCGATGCCACGCTGTCCGAACCGGTGCTCACCCCGGTTATGGCGGAGGGTGCCTACAAATCCATGGTGCTGCGCGCGAAAGATTATATCGAAGCGGGCGATATCTTTCAGGTGGTGCTCGCCCAGCGCTTCACCTGCCCCTTCACCCTGCCGCCGCTGGCGCTCTACCGCGCGCTGCGCCGGATCAACCCTTCGCCCTTCCTCTATTTCCTCGACATGCCCGGCTTCGCGCTGATCGGCTCATCGATCGAAATCCTCGTCCGGGTGCGTGACGGCGAAGTGACGATCCGGCCGATCGCCGGGACCAGGCCGCGCGGGGCCACGCCCGAGGAGGACCGCGCCAACGAAGCAAGCCTGCTCGCCGACCCCAAGGAACGCGCCGAACATCTCATGCTGCTCGATCTGGGCCGCAACGATGTCGGCAGGGTGGCAACCGCAGGCAGCGTCGAAGTGACCGACAGCTACACGGTGGAACACTACAGCCACGTCATGCATATCGTCAGCAATGTCGTCGGCCAACTCGATACGGCAAAGCACGACGCCATGGACGCAGTGTTCGCGGGCTTCCCGGCGGGCACGGTCAGCGGCGCGCCCAAGGTGCGAGCCTGCGAGATCATCGCCGAACTGGAGCCGGAAACCCGTGGGGCCTATGCCGGCGGCGTCGGCTATTTCGCGCCGGACGGCTCAGTGGACAGCTGCATTGTGCTGCGTACCGCCGTGGTCAAGGACGGGGTGATGCATGTCCAGGCGGGGGCGGGGATCGTTGCGGATTCGGACCCGGAGTATGAGCAGCGCGAATGCGAAGCCAAGGCCGGGGCACTGATCGCGGCGGCACGGGAGGCTGTTCGGGTGGCGGGGGAAGCGGGGTTTGGGCAGTGAGTTAGTGACCTAACCTCATAGAAAAGTCACCGAATCCTTCAGCAGACATTTCAAGTTGCGGGTAGTCAGGGAAATCATAATAGTATTTCATGAAAAACTCACCTACAAAATGCTCGCCTTGCACGTGCCCTTTGGCCCTTGCAGTAACTCTAGATTTCATATTCAATTCAGATATAGACCCTGAGTCAAACGGACTTTCGTACATTTGATCACCAGGCTTTACCGAAAACTCCATTATGGAATCAAAGTAAGTTGGAATCTCTGGATCACTCGAAATTACCGGATCGAATGAATAAAATTCTATTATTCGCGAAAATCCGCTCGTATTTGCAAATGCCTCCATCTTGTCATTTAGCATTGACCACGACGTGCGAACAACAATTCGGTCACCATCGACGGAGACGCTCCCTTCAGAAATATGGCTGACAAAACCCTTCATTGAATCTTTAAGTACGTTCAGTTTGGCTGAAACCTCCGGAATAGAAGAAATATTCGAGTCCCATTCAAAACCTCGATATGTTGCGGTGCCGCTGACAATCTCGCAACTTTCTGAAAATCCAGTAGCAACACCTCCCGATAACCGTATATTCTTGGGGCAGAATTTTGCGCGAAACTCCTGCGGCCCAATTATTGGCTGGAGTTTTCGTGCTAATTCATAAGGGTCTGATTCAGTGGCGATTCCAACAGCGCCGTCTTCAAAAGACGCCATAGAGTTATAAATACGAGTTTCGGCACCATTTGTAATGACGCAGAGAGCCGCAGAAATCTCAGGGTGCCTTGCGTAAGTGAGGGCCTGCTCAATATCATCCCTCGAAATCGCAACACTAGGCGGTTTTGCTTCGATCACCCAGCGCCCGGCTCCAACGACGGATAAAATATAGTCTGCTCTGCCGGCTAGTGGTGGGTCACTCGATTTTTTTCGGCCAAGAAAATTTCGTTGATAGATTAGATTTTTCTCACGAAGAATGTCGTTCTCGGTCCCTTTCCGATACCCAAGTTCAGCAAGGAATGGGGTGATAAAATCTTCCCGCACGTCCGCTTCGTTCGTAAGGGCGAGTCTTCCAGACATCTCTGCCAATTGGAACATTTACAGAACTGGGGCAAGCAGGTGATGCTCGTTATCGACAGCTACCGCAGCTTCAGCTCGGCCTTGTGGCAGATTCTTTAAATGGTTCCATTATGGCCACCAACCTGCCGCGTCGGGTGATTTTGACACTGTCCCCGCGCTTCACGGCACCCAAAACCTTCGAGAATGAGCGATTGGCTTCCGTCGCGGTTACGGTAATGATCTTTGGCATGGCAGGCATATAGCCTACTTTCCGGCTGACGTTAACCCCGCTAAGGCCCCCCAATGATCCTCGTCCTCGACAACTACGACAGCTTCACCTGGAACCTGGTCCACTATCTGATGGAACTGGGCGCCGAGGTCGAAGTCGTGCGCAACGATGCGCTCACTGCGGCACAGGCCATCTCCACCGGCGCGCAGGGCTTCCTGATCTCGCCCGGCCCCTGCACACCCAACGAGGCGGGGATCAGCCTCGATCTGGTCGGGGCTTGCGCTGACGCGGGCAAGCCCTTGCTCGGCGTCTGCCTCGGCCACCAGTCGATCGGGCAATATTTCGGCGGCAAGGTGGTGCGAGGCGGGCTGATGCATGGCAAGACTTCGCCAGTGACGCATGACGGCACGGGGCTGTTCAAGGGCCTGCCCTCGCCCTTCACTGCGACTCGCTATCACAGCCTGGTAGTGGAAGACACGCCGCCCGAATTGCTTGTAAACGCCACCTCGGACGACGCCCACGTCATGGGCTTCCGCCATGCGACCCACCCGATCCACGGCGTCCAGTTCCATCCCGAGAGCATCGCGACCGAGCATGGCCACGCGCTGCTGGCGAATTTTCTTGAGCTTTGCGGGATAAAGCCCCGCCAGATCGCGTGAATCTGATTGAATCGGAAGCGCTGTTCGGGCGCATGCTCGACGGCGGCATGGACGATGCCGAAATCGCCGCAACGCTGGTCAGCCTGGCGGACAAAGGCGAAACCGCCGAGGAAATCGCAGGGGCGGCGCTGGCCATGCGTGCACGGATGATTCCAGTGATTGCGCCAGCAAACGCCATCGACGTCTGCGGCACCGGCGGTGACGGTCAGCATAGCCTCAATGTTTCAACGGCGGTTGCGATTGTTGTTGCGGCCTGCGGCGTGCCAGTCGCCAAGCATGGCAACCGTGCGGCCTCCAGCAAAGCGGGCGGCGCGGATACGCTGGAGGCGCTGGGGCTGGATCTCGGCGCTGCTTCAGACATGGCCGAAACAACCCTGGCCGACCTGGGCATTGCCTTCCTCTTCGCCCAGAAGCACCACCCTGCGTTGTCCCGCATCGCGCCGATCCGCAAGGCGCTCGGGCGGCGGACGATTTTCAACCTGCTGGGGCCGCTGGCCAATCCAGCGGGAACGAAACGTCAACTCGTGGGGGTCCCGACAAATTCCGTTTTGGAGACCTATGCTCACGCAATGCGAATGTTGGACTTTGAAGCATTCATGGTCGTGTGTGGTTCACTGACAAAAAGCATCACCGCACGTGAGATAGACGAAATTAGTATTTCGGGTTTCACAACAATTGCTGAATTCCCTTCTCGTGAGGATCAGTCGCATCGACCGATTGGCTGGGAAATTGGCGTGAGCTACACCGGAACCAATCCCGAATATGGCGGACTACCCTACCACCACTACAAAGCCCTGCGCGGCGGCGATGCAGAGTTCAACGCCGCTGCGCTCCGCCGTCTGCTGATGGGCGAGGCTGGTGCTTACCGCGATGCCGTGCTGCTCAATGCCGCCGGGGCGCTGATCGTGGCGGGCGAGACGCGGGATTGGCGCGACGGGGTTGAGGAAGCCGCCGAGGCCATCGACAAAGGGCTGGCCACGGCGCTGCTCGATTGCTGGATTGCGGCGGTGAAGTAAGGTTGATGAAGGCAAGGCTCAAAAAGCCCTCCCCCTTGAGGGGGAGGGTTGGGTGGGGGTGTGCCAACGTCAGCAGTGACGCGAGGCCTCTCGGCCTCGCTCCCCCACCCCCAACCCCTCCCCGCCGGGGAGGGAGGATGCATACAAATCGGCACAATTTGGTATTACTTCCGCCGCCCCTGATGACGGATATTCCCCGGCCGCCCGCGCTTCCCCGCCAGATGTGCGCCCTTGTGCTTCAGGGGCAATGGCCGCCCCCGCGGCTCCACCCTGCCGCCATCGCTGTCTTCCAGCTCAAACTTCAGCGCCCCGGTCAGCGGGTTGGCTTCGGCCAGACGCAGCCGCAACCGGTCGCCGACGGCATATCGCGTGCCGCTGTCCTTGCCCACCAGCACCCGCGCCTTCTCGTCATAGACGAAATAATCCGCGCCCAGTGTCGAAACCGGCACCAGCCCATCCCCGCCCAGCCCGATGATCGTCGCGAAGAAGCCGAATTTCTGTACGCCGGTGATCCGCGTCTCGAACACTTCGCCGACCCGTGCGGACAGCCACGCCGCAACATAGCGATCAATCGTCTCGCGCTGGGCGGCCATGGCGCGGCGTTCGGCGGCGCTGATCGCCTCGCTGACCTTGCCGAGATCGTCGCGGTCGCGGTCTGACAGGCCCGAGGTTGCGGGCAGCTTGGCCTTGGGAGCGGGCTGTTCGAGATGAAACGCGTCAACCAGCGCGCGGTGCACCAGCAGGTCGGCGTAGCGGCGGATCGGCGAGGTGAAATGGGCATAGCTGCCCAGGGCCAGTCCGAAATGCCCGGCATTTTTCGGTCCGTAAAAGGCTTGAGTCTGGCTGCGCAGCACGGCTTCCATAATCAGCGCCTTTTCAGACTCATCGCTGATATCCTTGAGCATGCGGTTAAACAGGCCCGGCGTTATCACCTGGCCCAGCGCCAGCTTGAGATCGAAGGTCGCCAGGTAAT
>JAHFPT010000145.1 GCA_023266625.1 Novosphingobium sp.
TCCAGCACCATGCGGACCGCCCGATGGCGAACCTCCGGTGCGAACTTGTTGGTTGTCTTGCTCATAGTAGGCCCTTCCTCTCAGGAGTTGGGGCCTCCGACAATCCCGGGGCGGTTCAGTATGGCTTGTAAGGTCTCATCTTCCATCAGCCAGCTCTTCGTCGCAGGCTTTTGACAATGTCCTCCATGGCAAGGAGACAATCGCGGCCCATAAGCGTCTCGTCGGTCACGTCCTCCGGGTCTGCCTCGAAGTGCGCGCGCATCTTGTTGGAAAGTTCTACCATTGCGGCATAGTTCGATTCGCCGAGCTTGGAACGAAGGAGCTTGAGGCTCTCGTTGAGTGCGAAAAATTCGGTGTCGATGCTTCGCTCAGGAAAGTATCCTGTATCATCGATGAAGGTGGGGGAGTTGAGCATCATGCTGCCCAATTTATCCCACAATTCACTTAGTGTCTTGGGTATATAGGGATTGTAGGGTCTCATGTTAGTTTCCTGGATGATTGATGCGATAGGTGCTTCCTGATCCCAGTTGGCTAGGACGAATAATAACTACCGCGTCAGGACGAAAATCTGCTTCAAAAAAACCTCTAACTTGCGGCGTTGCTAGGGTCTTACGGGTCAACGAAACGTCAAACGCAATGTTCCCGATTCTGGCATCTGGAATTCTATAAGTTCTATCGCTCCCTGACGAGGAATACTCGCGACCGATGATCCGAAATGGGCCGTTCGTCGAGGTTTCGACGCCATAACGATTATAGAACTCACGCAGCTGAATCCTGACCTCGCGGTCTATGTAGTTGCCGATTGCCTCTTCGCGCGACAAACGCACTCTTAGCCGTCCCGAGTTGTACCGTGCAACAGCTCTGTCATATGCTCGATCAGTCTGCTCCTGCATCTGCCGTAATGCTTCCACCTGCATCGGGCGAAGCTCACCCCTTACGCGATGAAACGCTACCGCCCGTTCGACCCGCAATTGCCTGATCAAATTCATTTGACCATCGAATGAGCTTGGAAATCCCAAGCTATCATACCGAAAGTTCGGATCGACCTCGCGTATTTGCCGGATAAGCATATTGCTGTGAGCAATGGCGAGGTCAGTCGTCAGTGCGGCGCCCGGTCCTGTGATGTCCAGAATGTTATCGGCTATCCCAATGATCGCGCGAGCGGGGCCGGTGACCGCAGCTGGGCCGGTGGCCACACCGGGGAACACGCGGTCAAGGGTCATGGGATCGTTCAGCGGTGGACTGCCGTTGCCTCTCATGCCTGCTCGGGGATTGGGCCGATACTGGGCAGGGATCAGTCGTGCCTGATTTTGATTGCGGCCTTGCAAAGTGTCCCGATTAATCGAAGCAATGTCAGGATTGGGTTGATCACGTCTTGCAGTTGATCCTTGACCTCCGTGCCTTTGCCTTGCTGCACTGGGCGCATTTTGGGAATGCGAGACCCGCGGCGACAGTGTCCCGCCGCCTGGCGCAAAGGTGAATCGGCCATCATCGGGATCGTGATAAGGATTGAACTTGCGCTCGCCTTCTTCTTCCGAATCAGCAAATATCAGCCGAATTCCAGTTCGCATCCAATACTCGAATGCCTTCATCTCCAGCGATTTGCCTTCCTTCCTGAGAATCTCATCAAGCACAGCGCGCTCCTTTCGATCTGGAACAAACCATAAACATTCCAACATGTCAATCAAAAGAACCAAATGGGTTAGTGCGGCCCAAGCTTGCAATTCGCATTATCTTCCTGCCGAATTGCAATGCAACGCTCGCATGCTAGGCTCGGATCAAGCTGAAGAATGTTAGGAGGAAGGGGGTGTTTGGATTGCTGCGCGCGCTGATTTTGGCAAGTTGTCTGGTAATCGTCCGCCCAGTTCATGCAGAACAAATGAAACCCATCACCTATCCCGAAACCCGTCGCGGCGACGTCGCCGAAACCCAGTTCGGCACCCGCATCGCCGATCCCTATCGCTGGCTGGAAAACGACGTCCGTAGCGACGCGCAAGTCGCAGATTGGGTCGCCCGGCAGAACCGCGTCACCCGCGCCTATCTCGATGCCCTGCCGCAGCGGCCCTGGTTCGAGGAACGGCTGCGCGCGCTGCTCAGCTATGAGCGCTTCGGCATTCCGGTGAAGGCGGGCGGACGCTATTTCTACACGCGCAACACCGGCCTGCAGAACCAGGCGCAGCTGTTCGTCCGCAAGGGGCTGAATGGCAAGCCGCAGCTACTGATCGACCCCAATGGCTGGGCGAAAGACGCTGCCACCGCGCTCGATGACTGGAAACCCTCGCAGCGCGGCAAATATCTGCTCTACAGCGTGCAGGACGGCGGCAGCGACTGGCGGATACTGCGCGTGCTCGATGTCGCCTCTGGCAAGGCGCTGGAGGATGATATCCGCTGGGCGAAATTTACCCAGCTCGCCTGGATCGGCGAGGAAGGGTTTCTCTACTCGCGCTTTCCCAAGCCCGTGGACGGCACCGACTTCCAGGCGCTGAACTACAACCAGTCGCTGTGGTTTCATCGCATCGGCACCGCGCAGGCAGCCGACGAGCAGGTCTATGCGACGCCGGATCACCCTGAATACAGCCATGCCGCCGAAGTCACTGCCGACGGGCGCTTTGCCGTGATCACCAGTTCGATCGGCACCGATGCCCGCTATGAGCTGCATACTATCAATCTTGCCCGCCGCGCCCGAGTTGGCTGGAAGGTAGGTGCGTTGGTCACGGGCTTCGAGCATGACTGGAAGCTGGTCGATGGCATGGGCCAGTCGCTGTGGTTCGTTACCAACAAGGACGCACCGCGTTATCGGCTGGTTGCCATCGATCTGGCCAAACGCGATCCGCAATGGCGCGAGCTGGTGGCTCAGTCGGCCGAGACGCTGGAGCAAGGCACGATCATCGGCGACAAGCTGGTGCTGTCCTATCTGAAGGACGCCACCTCGCGCGCGCTGATCCTCGATCTCCATGGCAAGGGGGCGAAGGAGCTGTCGCTGAATGGTCTGGGTACCGCAGCCGGCTTCAAGGGCAAGCCGGGTGATCCCGAGACCTTCTATAGCTACACCAGCTTCAACCAGCCCACCGCGATCTACCGGCTGGACCTCGCCACTGGTGCGACCCGGCCCTTCGCCAGGCCCGCTCTGAGCTTCGATCCCAAGGATTTCACGGTCGATCAGCGCTTCTACACCTCGAAGGACGGCACCAGGGTGCCGATGTTCATCGTCCGCAAGAAGGCCATCGCTGCGGCCAACCTGCCGGTGCCGACGCTGCTCTATGGCTATGGCGGTTTCGATGTCTCACTGACCCCGGGCTATTCCTCGGCGCGGATGGCCTGGCTTGAGGCAGGCGGGGCTTTTGCCCTGGCAAACCTGCGCGGCGGCGGTGAATATGGCAAGGACTGGCACGACGCCGGGCGGCTGCACGTCAAGCAGAACGTGTTCGACGATTTCATCGCGGCGGGCGAATATCTCATCGCGCAGGGCATCACGCCCAAAGGCGGCCTTGCTATCCAGGGCGGCTCGAACGGCGGGCTGCTGGTCGGCGCGGTGGTCAACCAGCGGCCCGATCTCTTCGCTGCCGCCAATGCCCAGGTCGGCGTGATGGACATGCTGCGCTTCGACCGCTTCACCGCCGGGCGCTATTGGGTCGACGATTATGGCCACCCGGATCGCGAAGCGGATTTCCGCGTGTTGCGGAGCTACTCGCCCTATCACAACATCAAGCCGGGCGCAGCCTATCCGGCGATGCTGGTGACCACCGCCGACACTGACGACCGCGTCGTCCCCGGCCACAGCTTCAAATACACCGCAGCATTGCAAGCGGCGGATGTGGGCCCCAAGCCCCACCTGATCCGCATCGAGACCCGCGCCGGCCACGGCTCGGGCAAGCCGACCGACAAGGTGATCGAGGAGAATGCCGATATTCTGGCGTTTCTGGCGCGGTGGAGCGGGTTGGGGATACCTGCGCCTTCTAAGTGACCGGCACCGCCACATCTTCACCCTGTCGCACCGGCCAGGCCAGCAGGTCGAGCATTGACTCCGGCTGGTGATCCAGCCCGGTCGGGGGGAAACCCACAGGCCGGTTGTAAGTGCCGCACAGCAAGTCGAACACCGGAAACAGCGCGGCGAAATTGCTGTTGTAGTGTTCGGGCAATCGCGAGTGGTGGCGGCGGTGATAGGCAGGGCTGTTGAGCAGCCACGACAGCGGCCCGAAGCTGATCGGCAGGCGGGCGTGGACGACGAAGTTCCACAGGCTGACCAGATTGAACAGGCCAATCGCCAGCGGTGTAGGTGCGATCACCAGCGCGGCCAGGGGCCAGATCGTCAGCGCCTTGATCAGCTGGTCCCCCCAGAAATGCCGGTTGGTGGTCAGTGCCGACATATTGGGGTCGGAGTGGTGCAGCGAATGCATCGACCATAACCAGGGCACGGTGTGCTGGGCGCGGTGGTAGAGGAATTCGAGGAAATCGCGCAGCACCAGATAGGCAATCACCGCGATCCACAGGGGCATCGCCGCGCCGTCGAACAGTGAGGGCAATTGCAGTTTCATCAGCAGCGGCACCAGGGTGAAACCGGCAAAGGCCTGGAGCGTCCAGGCCTGAAGATTGCGCCACCAGTCGGAGCGCGCCGGGCGCAGCAGCAATTCGCCGGCACTGAGCAGCGCGACGAGGACAAAAGCGGGCAACATGGCGGAGAGCCAATCCATGCTGGGTGACTAGCCGGGATTGGTTAAGCGCCAGTTAGCCCGGCTCGTTCGTTCATAAATTATGGGATAATTATGAATGAAAACTGTCAGGACAATTCAGTCTCGCCTCACGCGGCCTTTGCCAGAAGGGGTTCGTCGCCGGGTTATTCCATCCGGCACTAGTGAGGTTGAAGATCATGATTACTCCGATCAAAGCACTTTTCGCCACCATCGCGACTGGCGCGATGGCGGTTTCTGCAGTGGCGCCCGCCATGGCCCATGATGGATTTGGCGATGGCTTCGGCCATGCCCGTGGCTGGAATGGAGGCAACTCGCGCAATGCTGTCGAGGCCTGCTCGCGCGCTGCCGAGCGCACCGCGGCCCGCAATGGCTATGAACGCGCCAATGTCTCGGACATCCGCGACATTCGCGACACCCGCTTTGGCTTCGAAGTGCGCGGTCGCATTGCCGTGCGCGATACAAGGGGCGGCTGGCGCGACCTCCGCCACAACGGCAATCGCGGCTGGAACGATCGCGGTCGTGGCTTCGACACCGGCTCGTTCACCTGCAGGTTCGAGCGCGGCCAGGTGGTCGATCTCGACATTGACGGCATCCGCCGCCTGTAAGCATGGTTGATGAATGGGTTAGGGCGGTTCAGGCTTGTGAAAGCCTGGGCCGTCTAGCCCGGTTGGCAAGTTGGTGTGAGTCTCCGGCGAGTCTTCGCGGCGTGGCTGACACACCGGTTTTCAGAGGTTTGCAGCAATGAAGATACTGGGGTCACGCACCGCCGCTCTGCTCGCTTCGGCAGCGGCGCTTTCGATGGTCGCAACACCGGCAATGGCCCAGGGCTGGGGTGGCGGATATGGCGGCGGCTGGGGCCACCGCGAGCATCACGACGATACCGGTGCATGGGTCGTCGGCGGCATCATCGGCATCGGCATGATCGCGGCTATTGCTTCGGCGGCGAGCAAGAGCAAGCGAGACCGCGAGGCGCGCTATCCCGACCGCGACTATCGCGAAGACGGCAACCAGGGCGACGGCTACCGTTATGGTGACAACCGCGACAGCCGCAACGATAGCTATGGCGGCAATGGGCGCGGCAATGGCAATGGCTCCTCGTCACGCGGGATCGACAGCGCAGTCGATAATTGCGTCAACGAGGTCGAACGCGGCAGCATCCGGGTCGACACGGTCGACTCGGTTAACCGCGACGGCGATGGCTGGCGGATCACTGGCCGGATCAGCGGTGGACGCGACTTCACCTGCACAACCGACCGCGATGGCCGAGTGCGAAGCGCCGGTTGACAGCCCACTTTCCGATATCGGCGAAGGGGGCGGGCTGCGAGGCCTGCCCCCTTTTGCTTGTTATCGGCCCAGGCTTGCCGCATCATTCAGCCCTCAGAACAAGCGGGAGGTCGAGAGATGCGGATCGGCGAGGCGGTGATGCGGCCGGTGGTGGAAATCGATCGTCTGACGCTGCCGCCGCAGATGTTCTTCGACGATATCACGCCCGCAGATGCGGCGCCGCATATGGATTGGCTGCATCCGCGATTCTACGATCGGGGCACGCATCAGTGCTATCTGTCGCAGCATGCCTGGTTGATCGAAGTCGGCGGTAAGCGCATCCTGGTCGATCCTTGCGTCGGTCATCAGCGCCATCGACCGGCCTTGTCCTTCTATGATATGCTCGATTCGCCGTTCCTCGAGCGCCTGTCGGCGCTGGGCGTCGAGCCGGAAAGCATCGACTATGTTTTCTGCACCCATCTGCATCTCGATCATGTCGGCTGGAACACACGGCTGCAAGACGGTCGCTGGGTGCCGACTTTTCCCAATGCGCGCTATATTTTTTCGCGAGCCGATGATGCGTTCTGGCGCGCCGATGCGGCGGGCCAGCCGGGCGAGGCCTTGGCCTTCAATGCCGGCGTCTATGACGAATGCATTCGCCCGGTGATCGCTGCGGGATTGGTCGATCTGGTTGAGGCCGGTGCAAGGATTGCCGGATGCATTACCCTGATCGATGCGCCCGGACACACAATTGGCCACATGGCAGGACTGCTCGAAAGTGGCGGGGCAGGGGCCGTGCTGGCGGGCGATGCACTCCATCACCCGTTGCAGGCCGTCTATCCCGATCGCCCGATCCATGCCGACAACCGCGAACAGGCGCGCCTCAGCCGGCACCTCCTGCTCGGGCTCTGCGCTGACAGGGATTATTGGCTGGCACCAGCGCATTTCTGTGCGCCGCATGTCTGCAAGGTGCGGCGGGAGGGGGCGGGGTATCGGATCGAGTGGCCTGGCTAGCTACATGTGAATCGGCCTAAATATGGATGGGCTTGCCACTCACCGCCATCGCCGCTTCCTTGATCGCTTCGGAATGGGTCGGATGGGCATGGCAGGTGTAGGCGATGTCTTCTGAGGTCGCGCCGAATTCCATGCCCAGCGCCGCCTCGGCGATCATCGTTCCCGCCACCGAGGCAATGCACCACACGCCGAGCACGCGGTCACTCGCGGCATCGGCGATGACTTTGACGAAGCCCTCGCCCTCGCGGTTGGTCTTGGCGCGGCTGTTGGCCATCATCGGGAATTTGCCGATTTTGATCTCGCCCCGCTCGCGCGCTGCCTCCTCGGTCAGGCCGACACCGGCCACTTCGGGCATGGTGTAAACCACGCCGGGGATCACATCGTGATTGACGATGCCGATCAGCCCGGCGATGTTTTCGGCGACGGCAATGCCCTCGTCCTCGGCCTTGTGGGCGAGCATCGGGCCGGGAATGACATCGCCGATCGCCCAGACGCCGGGGACCTGGGTAGCGAAGGAATGATCCGTCTCGATCTGGCCGCGCGGGTTCAGTTCCAGCCCGATATTGGCGAGACCCAGTCCCTCGGTATTGGGCCGCCGCCCGATGGCGACCAGCACGCAATCGGCTTCCAGGGTTTCGGATGCGCCGCCTGCTGACGGTTCAAGCGTCAGCGTGGCCTTCTTGCCCTTGACCGTGGCACCCGTCACCTTGGCCCCCAGCTTCAGCTCCATCCCCTGCTTCCTGAAAATCTTCGCCGCTTCCTTGCGCACTTCGCCGTCCATGCCGGGGAGCAGCGCATCGAGGAATTCGACGACGGTAACCTTCGCCCCCAGCCGACGCCAGACCGATCCCAGCTCCAGCCCGATCACCCCGCCACCGATGACGACGAGATGTTGCGGCACTTTGGCCAGCGTCAGCGCGCCGGTGGAATCGACGATGATACCCTTATCGTTGTCGACTTCGACGCCGGGCAGCGGCGTGACCGAGGAGCCGGTGGCGATGACGATGTTCTTCGCGGTGACGCTTTTGCCAGCAATGTCGACTGAGTGGGCATCCTTGAATGTTGCCGCACCCTTCAGCCATTCGACCTTGTTCTTCTTGAACAGGAACTCGATCCCGCCGGTCAGCTCCTTGACCGCACTCGCCTTCTCGCTCTGCAAGGTGGCGAGGTCCAGCTCGACCTTGCCGGTCTTGACCCCGAACTTCGCCAAAGTGCCATGCGATGCTTCCTCGAACAGCTCCGAACCGTGCAGCAGCGCCTTGGAGGGAATGCAGCCGACATTGAGGCAAGTCCCGCCCAGCGTCTCGCGCGGCTCCGCGCAGGCGACTTTGAGGCCGAGCTGGGCGGCGCGGATCGCTGCGACATAGCCGCCGGGGCCGGCGCCGATGACGAGGAGGTCGTAGGTGTATTCAGGCATTGCGTACTTTCTAGAATTGCTCCGCCAGCGCGTTCAAGGCTACGCGAAAATGGCCGAAGCTAGTTGATGTGTTGGTCGCCGGATCAACAAAACGGCCGATCCTACGAGCCGTTTCAATCTTGGGCAAAGAACCGAGCCCCTTGTAGTGCCCAGCCTTTTGAAGGACTCTCAACAGGCTTTCGTGTGTGCCGCCTATAATTCCGTCGGGCGATCGAAACGCCGCCTTTGAGTTCAACGTGATGGGCACACCCGGAAAGGCAGCCGATAACGCTTGGACATCGCCGAAATACCAAGCTTCTAGTTCTTCGATAACAATCCGATTTGCGACGTCGAACAAACCAGAAATCGATGGCGCGCTTTTGGTTGCCAGGCCGGCTTGGGTTGCCGCATTCTCTAACACTTGCTTTAGCTGGATACAGTCATCATCGTCTCGGTCAACAAGAATAAGGGAACAGGGACGGTATTGCAGTTCATAATGTGCATACCCTCGTAATCGTTTTGGTAGTTCTGAAAGAAGTTGGTTCTTAGATTGATGGTCAATGATCTTTACCGGAATCTCTGGCATCAACATACGTGGGAGCAATTCTTGAAGAAATGCCTCCATTGAAGGCTCTTCGACATGAATATGTAACTCTCTGACCATACCTAAGGATTGCCTGCCTCGAAATACCCCTCAAGCCAAAGCTGACCGAGCTTAGCTCCTTCAACCAACTGATGTTCTATACCCATCATTTCAGATGCCCTGACAGCCTCTGTATAGCCTAATTCATTGCGCCTAAGTGCCCAAACTTGTTTAGCCTCTAAGGCATTTATAAAAAATGGAGAGTGCGTTGTAACAACCATTTGCATGTTAGCAGAAGCTACGTTGCATTCTTCCGCTAGTTCATAGAGGAGTTTTGGATGTAAAAAGTTTTCAGGCTCTTCAATGCCCAGAAATGGGGGTGGAGCAGGGTCGTGTAATTGCACCAGATATGCCAGCATCTTAAGTGTGCCATCCGAAACGTACCTCGCTTGGACTCCCTCTGAAAAAGGGGCATCCTTTACAGTCAACAGCAAGTGACCTGAAGGCAAGGCGACTGGCTCAACTGATTCTAATTTTGGAATCCTGCGTCTTAACGTCGCAAAAATGGTTTCAAGAACTTTCGGGTGTTGTTCTGATAGAAATTGAATGACATTTGCCAAATTGCCCCCAGTGCGTGACAGATGCTCTTGAGGCCCCGCTTCCGGAACAACCCGCGTTTCGGAAGCGGCAAGATATGACAGGTGCCAGCCGGTGATGAAGTCTCTAAGCGATTTGACGCGTGGATTCTCAGCAAACTGTCCTAAAGTACTTACCGCAAGAACATCCGGACCAGCGAGTGCTCGATCAACACGCGCATCATCGTTTTCTGGAACTTCGCCAGTGATAACAGAGCCCTGTCCCATTTTGTAGTCGAGAAATCGAAATGGGTGGCCGTAACTCTGGCGCTTCCAATGCATCCATTCCGCAGCGACGACCGGCTTACCAAGCTCATCATCTATCTCGAGATGATAACGCACAAGGTTTGGTCTTTTGTCACCTACCAGCCGCCCTTCTCGGTAGGCCACCTCGAACGTGATAGGACCTGTCTGTTCCCGGCTTCGCAAATCGGAGAACTTTCCTCGCTTGTCGACGGCACGCCTCAACCCGTCAGAAAAGCAGTCAGATAGAAATGCAAACGCATCGAAAAATGTTGACTTTCCGCTACCATTTGCACCCAAAAGTGCCGTTAAAGGTGTCAGATTTTTGAATTCTACGTTCTGCAATGATCTGAAATTTGTAATTTTGACGTATTCAACACGAGCCGGCCTTGTCGGTTGCTGAGTCATTCTCTTCGCCTCCAGATACCAAGGACTAGACTGGCTTTGGCTTTAAAGGTCAATCAGCAACCGCGTCGGATCCTCGATCGCTTCCTTGATGATCTTCAAAGCCGTCACTGCCTCACGCCCGTCAATCAGCCGGTGGTCGTAGCTCAGCGCAAGATACATCATCGGGCGGGCGACAATCTGCCCGCCCTGCACCACGGCGCGTTCTTCGATCCTGTGCAGGCCGAGCACGGCGCTTTGCGGCGGGTTGATGATCGGGGTGGACATCAGGCTGCCGAACACGCCGCCGTTGGAGATGGTGAAGGTGCCGCCCTTCATGTCCTCCAGCGTCAGCGTGCCTTCCTTGGCGCGCTTGCCGTATTCGGCGATGGCCTTTTCGATCCCGGCAAAGCTCAGCGCATCGGCATTGCGGACAACCGGCACAACCAGGCCATTGGGCGCGGAGACCGCGACCGAGATATCGACATAGTCGTGATAGACGATCTCCTCGCCCTCGATCCGGGCATTGACCGCAGGCACGTCCTTCAGCGCCAGGCAGGCGGCCTTGGCGAAGAAGCCCATGAAGCCGAGCCGCACGCCGTGCTTCTTCTCGAACAGATCCTTGTAGCGGTCGCGCGCTGCGATGACGGCGGACATGTCGCAATCGTTGAAGGTGGTCAGCAGCGCAGCGGTCTCCTGCGCTTCCTTCAGCCGCTTGGCGACGGTCTGCCTGAGGCGCGTCATCCGCACGCGTTCCTCGTTGCGGGCGGAGGTGGGTGCGAGGGCTTCGCCCTTCGACGCGCTCAGGATGACCTCAGCCTGAGCGGGGGTGGGAGCCGGGGCGGGAGCGGCAGGTGCGGAAATGGTAGGCGCGGGCGCGGTCTGTTTGGCTGAGGCCGCCGCGACAACATCGTCCTTGGTCAGACGGCCATCCTTGCCAGTGCCCTTGACCGTCGCCGGATCGATGTGGTGTTCGAGCACCGCCCGGCGCGCCGAAGGTGACAGCACCACGGCATCGGAAGCGGGTGCTGCCGATGCGGTCGGCGAAGGGGCAGCAGCAGCGGCAACCGCCCCTGCCTCGATCGTCGCGATCACCGCGCCGACCGTCACCGTATCGCCTTCCTTGGCGAGCTGCGCGCCCATCACGCCCGCCGCAGGCGCAGTGACTTCGATGGCGACCTTGTCGGTCTCGAGGCTGGCGATGGGCTCGTCGATTGCCACCGCCTCGCCGGGCTGTTTCAGCCATTGGCCGATGCTGGCTTCCGAGACGGATTCGCCGAGTGCGGGGACTTTGATTTCCATTGGCATGAGCTTCCTCAGCCTTTCTTCTGGCCCCTCGACAAGCTCGGGACAGGCGGAGACAAATGAAAGCTAGGCTTTCTTTTGTCTACGGATTTCGGAACGGACGGACAGCCCCAGCGCATCGGCGACCAAGGCGCCCTGTTCGGAGGCATGGCGCTTGGCGAGGCCGGTGGCGGGCGAGGCGCTGGCGGCACGGCCGGCATAGCGCGCGCGTGCAACCTTGGAGTTCGCCGATTTGAGGGTCTCTTCGATGAAGGGCTCGACGAAGAACCAGCCGCCATTGTTGCGCGGTTCTTCCTGGCACCAGACGACTTCTTCCAGCGCTTTCATCCGTTCGAGACGCAGCGCCAGCGGATCGCCGGGGAAGGGATAGAGCTGTTCCAGCCTCAGGATTTCGACGTGCTCCAGCTCCGCTGCATCGCGCGCCTCGATCAGATCGTAAGCAACTTTGCCCGAGCACAGCACCAGCCGCTTGACCTTGCTGTCGTCCGGCGGTGTCGGATCGGAAAGGATGCGCATGAAGTGCCCATCGCCGATGAAGTCGGAGGCCGCGCTTTTTGCCATGGGGTGGCGCAGCAGTGACTTGGGCGTCATGATAATCAAGGGCTTGCGGAAGGGCCGGTGCATCTGGCGGCGCAGCACATGGAAGTAGTTCGCCGGGGTGGTGATGTTGCAGACCTGGATATTGTCCTGCGCGCAGAGCTGGAGGAAACGCTCCAGCCGGGCCGAGCTGTGTTCCGGCCCCTGACCCTCATAGCCATGCGGCAGCAGTAGCACGAGGCCGTTGGCGCGCAGCCACTTGGCTTCGCCCGCCGCAATGAACTGGTCGATCATGATCTGTGCGCCATTGGCGAAATCGCCGAACTGCGCCTCCCACATCACCAGCGTCTTCGGATCGGCGAGTGCATAGCCATATTCGAAGCCGAGCACGCCATATTCGGACAGCGGGCTGTCGAGTACTTCAAAGCGGCCATGGGCGACGGTCGAGAGCGGAATGAACTTGCGCTCGTCGTTCTGGTCGACCCAGACGGCGTGGCGCTGGCTGAAGGTGCCGCGCCCTGAATCCTGGCCGGACAGGCGCACGGTATAGCCTTCCGACAGCAGCGACCCGAAGGCCAGCGCCTCGCCGGTCGCCCAGTCGAAACCCTGGCCGCCGGCAAACATCTCGCGCTTGGCGTCGATCACCCGGGCGAGTGTCTTGTGGATGGCGAGGTCCCCGGGGACGGTCGCGAGTGTGCGGCCGAGGCTGTCGAACAGCTTGGCCTCGATGCCGGTCGGCACATTGCGCCGCGCAGTTTCGGGGTCCATCGGCTTGTTGAGTCCGCTCCAGCGCCCCGAGAACCAGTCGGCCTCATTGGGCTTGTAGCTGGCGGCGGCCTCGTATTCCTTTTCGAGATAGGCGTTGAAGCCATCGACGACGACTTCGGGATAGTTCTGGTCGATCGTGCCCTCGGCAATCAGCCGCTGGGCATAGACTTCGCTGACCGGCGGATGCTGGCGGATCTGCGCATACATCAGCGGCTGGGTAAAGCTCGGCTCGTCGCCTTCATTGTGGCCGAAGCGGCGATAGCACCACATGTCGATGACAATGTCGCGGCCGAATTTCTGGCGGTAGTCGATGGCGAGCTTGCAGACGAAAGTCACCGCACCCGGATCGTCGCCGTTGACGTGGAGGATCGGGGTCTGGATACCCTTGGCGACGTCGGAAGGATAGGGGGAGGAGCGGGCGAACTGCGGGCTGGTGGTGAAGCCGATCTGGTTGTTGACGATGAAATGGATGCAGCCGCCGGTGTGATAGCCGCGCACGCCGGAAAAGCCGAGGCATTCCCATACTATGCCCTGGCCGGCAAAGGCGGCGTCGCCGTGGATCAGCACCGGGAGCACCTGCTGGAATTTGCCG
>JAHFPT010000146.1:0-3547 GCA_023266625.1 Novosphingobium sp.
CGCCTCATCCGCTGGGGCCGCACGCTTGCCCGCCACGGCGCACTGCGCTTGATCGAGCAGGGCTATGGCACCCCCGCGCCGGTGCCCCGCCTGTTCCGGTTGGCGCGGTTCGGGACCATCCAGCCGCGCGAGCCAGACTATAGCCGCGCCTTCCAGGCGATCGGCCCGGCGGCGATCAAGCTTGGCCAGGCGCTGGCGACGCGGCCCGATATCGTCGGGGTCGAGGCGGCGCGCAATCTGCTCGACTTGCAGGACAGCCTGCCACCGGTGCGCTTTGAGCCGATTGTCCGCGAGATCGAAGCGAGTTTCGGCCGGCCCGCCACCGAGCTGTTTGCCAGCATCGAACCCGAGCCGATTGGCGCAGCCTCGATTGCCCAGGTCCACCGTGCGGTCACCACCGATGGCCGCAGCGTCGCGGTCAAGGTGCTGCGCCCCGGCATTCGCGAGAGGCTGGCGCGCGATATCGAAACCTACGAATGGGCGACCGCCCATCTCGAGGCGCTGGGCGGCGAGGCGGCGCGGCTGCGCCCGCGCGCGATTATCGCCAATTTCAAGCGCTGGACCGCGCGCGAACTCGATCTGCGGCGCGAGGCCGCATCGGCTTCGGAACTGGCCGAGGCGATGAAGAACCATCCGGGTTTCCGCGTGCCCGCCATCGACTGGGACCGCACCAATGGCAGCGTGCTGACTATCGACTGGGTGGACGGGATCAAGATCGGTGACCGCGCGGCATTGGTCGCAGCCGGCCATGATTTGCCAGCCCTTGCCAACCGGCTGGTGCTGGCCTTCCTCACCCAGGCAATCAGCGCGGGTTATTTCCATGCCGATATGCACCAGGGTAATCTCTTCGTCGAAGCGGATGGCACAATCGTTGCCATCGACTTCGGCATCATGGGCCGGATCGACCGGCGCGCCCGCCAATGGCTCGCAGAAATTCTCTACGGCCTGACCACCGGCAACTACCGCCGCGTCGCCGAAATCCACTTTGAAGCGCAATATGTCCCGCCCTATCATTCGCTTGAGGAATTCGCGACGGCGCTACGCGCAGTCGGCGAGCCGATGCGCGGCAAGCCGGTGAGCGAATTGTCGGTCGGCCAGATGCTCGAAGGCCTCTTCGCCATCACCCGCGATTTCGACATGCAAACCCAGCCGCACCTGCTGCTGTTGCAAAAAACCATGGTCATGGTCGAAGGGCTGGCGACCCAGCTCAATCCCGAGATCAACATGTGGGAGGTTTCGGGGCCTTTTGTGAAGAGCTGGATACGCGATGAGCTTGGTCCCGAGGCTGCCATTGCCGACCGGCTGCGCGAGGATGCGGACACGCTGCTGCGGCTGCCGGGGCTGATCCGCCGCATCGAAGACAGGTTTCCGCCGAAGGGTGGCGCGCCTGAGCAGGCACCGCTTCCCGATGTGCCGCTGATGTGGCAGCCTCGGCACGGAACACGCAGCTGGGGCGGCTATCTGGCCGCTGCGCTGGCCGGGGGAGGTCTGGTTTGGTTGGCGGCAACGCTGGGCTGGCTGCAATGACCACAGAAGCCAGCCCAGCGTGGGACCGCTTCGCCCATTGGGGCAGCCTGCCTGCCCGGCTGCTGTTGCTGGCTCTGGCGGCGATCCTGACGGCTTCCGCGCTGGTCCCGATCAATGCCGGGCCTTCGACCGTGCAAACCCGCAATTTCGTCGAAGTGCTGGTGAAGCCCGATGGGCCGGAGCGCAAACGCGACGATGATCTCGCGCTTTACGACACGGTGGTCAAACGCATCCGTGCTGGCGAACACTATTACGACTTCATTGTCTCAGAGCATCGCAAAGCTCACTATCCGGTCCGGCCCGGATTGGCAGTACGGTTGCCAACACTTGCCTATATCGACGCCGCAATTGGCACACCCGGCCAGATCGGTGCGGCGATCCTGTTGCTTGCCGGGGTCATGCTGGCCTGGTGGCGTCGGCTTAGCGAGGAGCCGTGCAGGCGGCGCAATCGCCTCATGGCCATTGCGCTGCTGGCGGTCGGGGCCTCGCTCGGCCTCAACCGCGATTTTTTCGTGCTTCACGAATTGTGGGCCGGAATGCTGTTGGCGTTGGCCTTCGGGCTGCACCGGCCGGGGAAATGGGGGTGGTCGCTTGCGGTTACGGCGTTGGCGTTAGCCATCCGGGAGCATTCGCTGCCTTTCGTGTTATTAATGGCGGCGATGGCTTTCTGGCGTGGAGATCGCCGGGAAGGCGCGGCCTGGACTGCGCTGGCGGCAGTGTTCCTCGCGGCGCTAGCAGTACATCTGCGGATCATTGCGGCACAGGTCTTGCCGAGCGATCCCTTGTCGCCCAGCTGGTTGGAAATGCGGGGACTTTCAGGTTGGTTGTCCAATGTCGTGCTGTCGAGCAATATCCGTTTGCTGCCGCATTGGCTGACCGGGCCAATCGTGATGCTGGCGATCTTCGGCTGGGCTGGCTGGCGCACGCCAGCGGGGGCCTTCGCAACACTGCTCTACCTCGGCTATGGCCTGGCTTTCATGATCGCCGGGCGCGGCGACAACTACTACTGGGGCTTCATGGTGGCACCGGCGATGTTCATCGGGCTGGCTTTCGCGCCGGGCTGGCTAATCTCGCTGTGGCGCGCGGCCCAATCGCGGCAATTGCATCGGTAATTGCGTGGTAACCCTATTCCGGGCAAAAGCGCGGCAATGAACGGTCCGCGCATCCTTCTGATCGTCGGCGGCGGCATTGCCGCTTACAAGGCTTGCGAGCTCGTCCGCCTGATCCGCAAGGGGGCCAATGGCGTTCAGGGCGAGGTCACTTGCGTGCTCACGGAGGGCGGCGCCAAATTCGTCACCCCGCTGTCGCTGGCGGCGCTTAGCGAAAATCCCGTCCACACCACCCTGTGGGATCTCAAGAACGAGGTCGAGATGGGGCATATCCAGTTGTCGCGCCAGGCAGACATGGTGGTTGTCTGCCCGGCTACCGCCAATCTGCTAGCCAAGATGGCGGCCGGCATTGCCGATGATCTGGCAACAACGCTGCTGCTTGCCACCGATAAGCCGGTGCTGGCAGTCCCGGCAATGAATGTCCGGATGTGGCAGCACGCGGCTACTGTGCGCAATATCGAGCAGTTGAAGGCAGATGGCATCGCTGTCATGCAGCCCGACGACGGCGCGATGGCCTGCGGCGAGTTCGGTCCCGGCCGCCTGCCCGAGCCTTTTGCGGTCTGGCGGCGAATCGCGCAGATGCTGGACTTCGACCCGGGCGAGGAAGTTCTTCCGGTTTACGGGGAAGAGTCTGCGGAAGCCGGGGGAGACGAAGTACCTGAATCGGAAGACAGTGGCCTCGGCGGCCTGTCCGCCTCGCTGATTTCGCGCGGCAAGAAGCGCGTCAATCCGCTTGAGGACTTGCTGCCGGAAGAACTGCCGCCTGAATTGGCTGGCGAGGAGGTCTTGCCCGAGGATATTCAGTCCGAAGAAATGCTTCCCGAGGAAGCGCCCCCCGAAGTAACACTGGCGCCGCCGCTCGATCTCGGCGGGCCGGTTCTAGCCAAGAAGGGCAAGGCGAAATCTGCCCC
>JAHFPT010000146.1:3557-13376 GCA_023266625.1 Novosphingobium sp.
GCCCCGCCGACCGATCCCGATGCGATCAACCACCTCGTTTCCGGCAAGGAGGGCGTCGCCCCGCCCGAGCCCTTTGTCGAAGTCGAAACCACTGTGGGCGCCGCATCAGACGGGGGTTCGGAACTGCGAGCCGAAACACTGGAGGGCCAGCCCGATTTTGACACCGAGCCCGAGCACCGTCCATTGTTCGGCAAGCATATTCTCATTACCGCCGGACCCACGTATGAGCCGATCGATCCGGTCCGCTACATTGCCAATCGCTCGTCGGGAAAACAGGGATTTGCCATTGCCGCCGCAGCTGCTGCTGCCGGAGCGCGGGTGACGCTGGTTTCGGGTCCGGTGGGGCTTGCGACCCCGCCCGGGGTCGACCGCATCGATGTCGAGACCGCGCGCGAAATGGCCGCTGCGGTCAAGAAGGCGCTGCCCGCCGATGTCGCCGTGATGGTCGCAGCCGTTGCCGACTGGCGCGCCTCAAACGTCTCCGGTGAGAAAATCAAGAAGCGTGGCTCGGCTCCCCCGGCGCTGATGCTGACCGAAAACCCGGACATTCTGGCGAGCGTCTCCTCCGGCAAGCAGAGGCCCAAACTTCTGATCGGCTTCGCCGCCGAAACCGAAAATGTCCTTGATAATGCCAAGGACAAGCGCAAGCGCAAGGGCGTCGACTGGATCATCGCCAACGATGTCTCGGGAGACGTCATGGGCGGCGATGCCAACGTCGTCCACATCGTGACTTCCAAAGGCGTCGAAAGCCTTCCGGAAATGTCAAAGGACGACGTTGCCCGGATGCTGGTCGAGAGGATAGCCGATGCCCTCAAAAAATAGCGAATTGGCAAAAAATAGCGAATTGACATCAAATAGTGTGCTGGTGGCGATCCGGCGGTTGCCGCACGGCGAGGGGCTGGACCTGCCTGCCTATGCCACCGAGGGCGCGGCGGGAATGGATGTCCTCGCCGCCGAGGATGTGTCGCTGGCTCCGGGCGGGCGGTATGCGGTGGCGACGGGCCTCGCGGTTGCGATCCCGCCGGGCTTCGAAATCCAGGTGCGCCCGCGCTCGGGGCTGGCGCTGAAGCATGGCGTTACCGTGCCCAACACCCCCGGCACAATCGATTCGGACTATCGCGGCGAGCTCAAAATCATCGTCATCAACCACGGGACTCAGGACTTCGCCATCCGCCGCGGCGACCGCATCGCCCAGCTGGTGCTCGCGCCGGTGACGCGGGCGAGCTGGCTGGAGGTCGACAGTCTCGGCGAGACTGCGCGGGGTGAGGGGGGCTTTGGTTCGACCGGCGGGGTGGTTGCTCTGGGGAACTGAACGGGCCGAACGGCTCTATTCCGCCTTCTTCGGCGCGCTTGCCATATGCGGCAGGTTCGATGTGTCCATGCCATAGCCAAACAGCCGGAAATTCTGCTGATGGCACAGATGGTGGAGCGAGAAGGCCTGGTCGATCGCGTTCATCTGGCCCTGGATGTCGAGCGTCTTGTTGACCGCTTCCTTGGCGAGCTTGAGCGCGAAGGCTGGCTTTTTCGCGATCTTTTCCGCCATGGCGAGGGTGAAGCTTTCCAGCTCTTCGGGCTCGACGACATGGTTGACCATGCCGAGCCGCCAGGCCTCTTCGGCGCTCCATGCATCGGCGGTGAAGAGGAATTCCTTGGCCTTGCGCGCGCCCAGCTCCCAGGGATGGGCGAGCCATTCGACGCCCGAGACGCCGAAGTCGACCACCGGATCGGAGAAGCTGGCACTGCGCGCGGCGATGATGATGTCGCAGACCCAGGCGTAGATCAGCGCGCCGGCGATGCACTTGCCCTGCACCGCGCAGATCGTCGGCTTCGAGAAGTTGCGGATGCGCCGGGCGGATTCGAGATAGCCCTCCTTCTCCGAAGCATACCAGCCATGCGCGCCGGGCTCGTTGAAGCCGCTCCAGCCCGATTTGCGCGGGGCGAGGTCCTGCATCTTCTGCTGATATTGCTCGACGGTGTCGGCGATGTCGTGCCCGGCTGAGAAGTTGCGTCCGTCAGCGGCGAGTATGACGACCCTGACGGTATCATCGGCGAGGGCACGGCCAAAAGCCTCATCGATCGCGAAAATCAGCTCGGGGTTGAGTGAATTGTGCTTGTCGGCGCGGGCGAGGACGACGCGGGCGACGCCCGCGGCGGGGTTCTCGTAGCGGACGAGCTCTTCGGTCATGACTGGTCTTTCTGTCAGGCGTTCAACTTGGGCCGGGCCATCGTCTTCCAGCTTTCGCGGCGGCTGGCTGTTTCATCGGCAGCCTTATCCCACCAGGCTTCGCCGCGCGCGTGATTGACGAAATTGAAGTGGTTTGCATGGCGGATCTCCAGCACTTCCACGCCCTGTGGTCCGGGCTTGTAGGTGTAGGGGACGTCGGTCGGTACGAAGAAGCTGTCGCGTGGGCCAAGCTCTTCGGTGCCCAGTTTCAGGCTGCCCGAAATCACGTAATACATGCAGTCGGCATCGTGGCTGTGCAGTGGCAGCTGATAGCCCGCCTTGAACCAGACATGGGTCAGACCGAAGCCCGGCAAGTCGGTCAGCACCTTGATCTCGTCCCCGTCCACATATCCAGCGGCCAGCGCCTTATCCATTCCGGCGCGCTGGACGGGCGTGAAGGGCTCGACACTCATGCATCCGGCTTCCATCAGCTCCGGCGCATCCTTGGCGCGGAATATCTGGAATTTCGGCTGTTCCTGGGTTTCGCTGGTCATGTCATGACACCTCTGCCTTATCGAGGGCCGCGATCAGATGCCCGGCCGCCTGGATCATCCCCGATTTGTCGAGCGCATCGCACGACGGCATGACGGCGCTGCCCGAGGCCGCCTTGAGCGCATCGATGATCGGCTCGGGATGCTCGCCTTCCAGCTCATACAGCGTCATCAACGTCCATTGCGGGGCATCGAGATCGTAGACCCGCTGGAAATCCATGCGGAACAGTCTTGCACTGACCACGCCGGGCATGCGCACGACGTCGGGCAGGTGCTGCTCGGTGTACCAGCGGATGAATTCCTCTTCCTGCCCGGGGTACGAGTGGGAGAGAACGGTGTATTGAAAACGTGCCATCGCAGTCCTCGCTTTGCGGCCAGTCCGTTTGACCGCTTGCACAGCCCTCTCTGCTTGCGCATGAAGCAGATTGCAACACGGCATATGCAATCGGAGGAACGAAAATGATGGAGGCTTCCGGCAGGGCGGGTGGGCGCTGGACCAGACGGCCAGAAGGCTCGAACTGGGGAGATTTCGGACCTGACGACCAGATCGGCCGGCTCAACCTGATCACACCGGCACACCGGATTGCGGCGGCGGCGGAAGTGCGCGAGGGGCTCGCCTTCTGCCTGTCGCTGCCGCTCGATTGCCCGCGCGTCCAGCTTAACCCGCGCCGTTTCCCGCCCGAACTCGCCTTCTCGATGCGCGGCGAGGATCCGGCGGCGAACTATCCCTATGACCGGGTGTTTCCAGGGATGAAGGAAGTGGTCAATGACGACCGGGCAACGCTGAGCCTGCAATTCTCCACCCAATGGGATGCGCTATGTCACATGGGCTATCTGTTCGACGCGTCGGGTGAGGGCGAAGAACAGGCCACCTACTACAACGGTTTCCGCGCGCATGAGCATGTCTGCGGGCCGTTCGATTACCTGCATGGCCGCGCCGCACAGGACGGACCGTTCGGTGCCTTCGCGCTGGGCATCGAAAAGCTCGCCGAGACGGGCATGCAGACGCGCGGGGTGATGATCGATCTGTTCGCCCATGTCGGGCTGGAGGCAGTGCCGGTTGGCTATGAGAAGTTGATGTGCATTCTGGAAGAGGACAAGGTCGAGGTCGAGCCGGGCGATGTGCTGTGTTTCCGCACCGGCTTCGACCGGGCGCTCCTGGCCAATTATGCGGGCTCTGCGGAGCTTGACCAGCATCGCTGCTCTGGCCTCGACGGCTTCGACGAGCGACTGCTGCGCTGGGTCGACGAATGCGGCGCGGTGGCGCTGGTGTCGGACAACGAGGCGGTGGAATTGACGCCCGATTTCGCCCGCGAAAATGCCCATGGCATCCGCGTGCCGCTGCACAATCTCTGCCTGTTCAAGCTGGGCATCCCGCTGGGCGAGTTGTTCCTGCTCAGCGAGCTAGCCGACTGGCTGCGCGCCCATCGCCGCTCGCGCTTCCTGTTCACCGCGCCGCCACTGCGCCTGCCGGGGGCGGTAGGATCGCCGGTGACGGGGGTCGGGACGGTATGAACCGAGTTTAGAGCGGTGTGCGCTAAATCTGTACCACTTGGTTTCCCCGCGAAGGCGGGGACCTCAGGCCGGAAAACGCTACGTCTCGCCCAGCCGCCCGAGGCCCCCGCCTTCGCGGGGGAACAAGGTTGGATTTCGCAACATGCGTCAGTTGCCGCTGCGGGCGGTCTTTTTCTCAGGCGCAACCGTGATCCGCAGGGTCTCGCCCGAATTGCCGGGGAAGCCGGTGAACATCGCCTCGATCAGATTGGGCACGAGATATTGCAGCCGGTTCGATGTCGAAGCGGCCTCGGCCTTGCCCTCGAACAGCCGCGCGCCATCGGCGCGGCGATCAATCTTCAGGCCGATGCCGCTGGTATAGACCATGTAGCTTTCATAGCCATTGTCGAAGAATGGATCGTTCCAGCCATAGCCCCAGACGCCATGGCCATAGAAGCCGCCATAGCGCCCGAAGCCCGGTCCGCCCCAAAAGCCCGCGCGGCCATAACCATACCACGGGCTCCAGAAGGGATCGTAGCGCATGCCGGTCGACTGCACATGCTCGCGCCCCTTATCGACGCCATAGTCAAAGCGCACCAGCAATGCGGCGCTGTCGGGCGAGGCTGCGGGGGTATAGCCGAGCGCGGCCAGGCGGTCGGTCACCAGCCGGGCATAATTGGCAAACTCGATACCGCCGGTCAACGCAGCATCGTCCGACACTACCGCAAATGTCTGGCCTGAAGGGGCTGGCAGCTGCGATTGATAGCGCGAGACATCGGCTTTGAAATTGGTGGCGCAGGCGGCAAGACCAAGCAGCAGCAAGGCGGCGGCCGCCAGCCTGAGACGGGTGAAGGGTGATGATTGGATGACCGGCATGGTACAGGCTCCCGCATGACCGGAAGCTTCGCGCCGCTGGATAGAGCGGCGCATCTCCCGATTCACGTCTTTTGCCCTAGCTTTGCTCGGCTGAATAGGCGTTGAATGGAATTGCCCCGAAGCGGGCGTTGAGAATGGTAAGGGGAAGGAGTTGGGAAAACCTAGGGTCGCAGGTTCAGTCAACTCCTGTTGCTGCCAGCCTCAAGATGAAAGAATGGGAGCGAGCCGGATGCGGCACGCTCCCATTTCAGGTCAATATTGACTATGTCCGCATGACCCTGCTTCCGTATCTAGCTTGATGGAAGGTAAAAGGATCAGATGTATTTGACTCGGACCCCTGATCGCTTGCTACGCATGGCGAAGCCGGCAAGCCCAAATCCGGCGATCATCAATGCAAAGGTGGCGGGTTCCGGCACAGCCGTCAACGACACCGGGTCGTTCACCGCGATGTTATCGAGATTGAGCGAGGTACCATTGGCCGTGAGATTGAAGACAAGCCGGTCGATCGTGCTTGCAGGCCCGGCGATGGTGGCGAAGGGAGAGGTCTGGCTGCCACCGTAGGAAAATACCGACGCAGCACCCAGAAATCCTTGAACCACATAGCTGGCCGGCCCATTATTTCCGATCAGGTCAAAACTCGAAAAATCAAAGCCCCCTCCGCCGGAGCGGGTCACTTCGATCGTACCGAACGAGATAATACTGTTTGGATCGAATACCAATCCGACAACCAGACTCGGCAGTGGATTTCCGAATAAATGCCCTTCGTATACCCGACCGCCGGTTGCTGAGACGCTGTATCCGCTTTCAGCATATGGTCCGGAAAAAATAGATCCATTGGGCTGGGGAAGTCCGTCAAAAGTTATGACGGTGGCATTGGCTGCTCCGGCAATGGCAAGACTTGCTGTGACGGCAAGGACGTATTTCCTGATGGTGCACATGATTTGGGTTCCTTCAAGTTGCAATTACGCAGTACCCCAACCGAGTTCTGGCAGGAGCTGTCGACCCAATGATCGAGTATTGGAACCAGTCGTTCCGATACGTGGAATTGCGTAGAGCGGATTAAGGATTCTACTATATTTTGTCTTAACAAATATAGTTAAATAATTATCGCTAACCCGGGAATGTCGTTGATTTTATAGGTAAACATGCCATGGAAGGGCGACGCGAATATGCTAATGCAGAAGACCCAAGTCCTCGAAATCGTTATATTCATTACCGAGAAGTAAAGTTAAATCGCGGGAAATACGAAGGCCGCCCAGACTTCGCGCTACCCCCGCACCAGCCCCAGCGCCGCATAGGCCGCAGCCAGCGTCGGCGCGGCGAGAGTTCGCGCTTTTTCCGCGCCTTTGCGCAGGATGGCGTCGAGCGCAGCCCGGTCCTGGCGTAGTTCGACGAAGCGGGCATTAATTGGCACGAGGCGTTCGACCAGCAGCTCGCCAAGTGCGGGCTTGAACGCACCGAAGCCCTTGCCCGCGAAGGTGCGCAGGACATCGTCCATTCCGGTTCCGGTCATTGCCGCATAGATGGCAACAAGGTTCGCCGCCTCGGGCCGGCCTGTCAGCCCCGCAGCCTCACCCGGCAGCGGCTCGGCATCGGTCCTGGCCTTCTTGACCTTCTGCATGATCGTATCGGCATCGTCGGTGAGGTTGATGCGGCTCATGTCGGAAGGATCGGACTTGCTCATCTTGGCGCTGCCGTCGCGCAGGGACATGATCCGCGCGGCTCCGGTCGGGATGATCGGGTCGGGCAGGGTGAAGATGTCTATGCCGTTCCCAAAATCATTGTTGAACTTCTGGGCGATGTCGCGCGCCAGTTCGAGATGTTGTTTCTGGTCCTCGCCGACCGGAACATGGGTTGCCTGATAGAGCAACACGTCGGCGGCTTGCAGCACCGGATAGGTGAACAGCGCGATACTGGCACCCTCGCGGTTCTTGCCCGACTTGTCCTTGAACTGGGTCATCCGGCCAAGCCAACCCATCCGCGCGGTACCGCTGAGCAGCCATTGCAGCTCGGCATGGGCCGGGACCTGCGCCTGGTTGAACAGGATCGAGCGGTCCGGATCGACGCCGCAGGCGATCAGTGCGGCGGTCATCTCGCGGGTGTTGGCGGATAGCTCTGCGGGAATATGTGGCTGGCTGAGCGCGTGCATGTCGGCGAGGAAGAACAGACAATCGCCGCCATGCGATGCGATGTCGTCCTGCATCCGCACCCAGTTGCGGATCGCGCCGAGATAATTGCCGAGGTGGAGATTGCCGGTGGGCTGGATGCCGGAGACGACTCTCATAGGCTTTGGGCGCATCATTCGACCTCAAGGATTTCGTCATCCGCCATTGTGCGGGTGGGCCGACGACGGCGCAGCATGCGAAGCAGTTCCTTGTCAAGCGCGCCGACCAGGAACGCAACCACGAAGAATACCGCCATGCCAAGCCCGACCAGCGCGCTCAGCGACCAGATGCGATCAAACACGCTACCACTAAAACGGCCCGACAGCAGCGGCATCAGCCACCACAGCACCGCCGCCATCGCCGCCGTTGCAAGCAGCTGGCGCACAATCTTGCCGCCGAGCCGGACGGAGAAGTGGAACCATCCCCTGCGATGCAGGATGGCATAGAGTAGCAGGCAGTTGAGGCTGGCCGATGCCGCTGTCGCCGCCGCCAGTCCGACGATGCCGAAGCGGCGCACCACCACCAGATTGACCGCGATGTTGAACAGCAATGAGATTAGCGCCGTCCCCACCGGGGTACGCGTATCCTCGCGGGCGAAGAAGCCGGGGTTCAAAATCTTGACGATGACATAGGCCGGCAGACCTGCGACCAGCGCAATGACGATATCCGCCATGATCAGGCCATTGCCATGGGTGAATTTACCGCCCTCGAAAAAGGCCGTCACGAACGCCGGGGCGCAGACCGCCAGCGCGGCGGCTGCGGGGAAGGTGAGCAGGGTGGCCATCTCGAAGGCATTGGATTGCAGCCGCTGCGCCTCTTTCATCTCACCGGTGTGGATATGGCGCGAGAGCATCGGCAGGATGGCTGTGCCCAGTGCGATGCCGACGATCCCCAGCGGCATCTGGTTGAGCCGGTCGGCCAGCTTGAGCAGAGTCAGCGACCCTTGCGGCAACGAGGTGGCGAAGAAAGTATCGACGAACTGGCTGATCTGGTAGATTCCCGCGCCAAAGGTGGCCGGCAGGATCAGCGCCCCCAGTCGTCGCACTTCGGGGGTCAATTTGGGCGTGGATACCTTGAGCCGCACACCGGCACGGCGAGCTGCCCAGATCAGATAGGCCAGCTGGGCCAGGCCGGCTGCCGCCACTGATACTGCCAGCGATGTCGCTACAATCGTGTCGTCGCCGCCAGCGCCGCGCAGATACCAGCCCGCCGCAATGCCGCTGATCAGGCAGATGTTGAGCAGGACCGGAGCCAGCGCCCCGGGGCCAAACCGCGAGCGCGCGTTGAGCAGACCGGACAGCATCGCCACCAGACTGACCAGTCCCAGGTAGGGGAAGGTGATGCGGCTCAGCAACACGGAAAGCTCGAACTTTCCTGGCACATCCTGGAATTTGTTGGCAAGCAGCCAGACGATGCCGGGCATGGCGATCATGGCGATGGCGCTGAACACCAGCAGCACCCAGACGAAAACCGAAAGCACGTCGCCGGCAAATTTCGCGGCAGCCTCTTCGCCACCCTCTGCGTGCAGTTCTTTTGAATACATCGGCACGAAGGCGACCGAAAACGCGCCCTCGGCAAACAGGCGGCGGAAGGTGTTGGGCAGGGTAAATGCCAGCTGGAACGCATCTGCCGCAAGCCCCGCGCCGAGCACGCGGGCGAGCAGCATGTCGCGCGCAAAGCCAAACACCCGGCTGATCGCAGTGAGCCCGCCGATCGTGCCGACGTTGCGTATCAGGCTCATGCTGCTATTTCCAAAATCCGCTCATCCTGAGCTTGTCGAAGGATCAGGCGTTGCCTGCCGGTGCGCCTGCGGCGGCCTGCTGCTGCGCCGACAGCTGTTCCATGTAGAGTCCGTTGAAATCGAGCGGCTCGAGCATCAGCGGCGGATAGCCGGCATCGCGCACGGCATCGGCGATGATCCGGCGGGCGAAGGGAAACAGGATGCGCGGCGCTTCGGCATAGGTAAAGGCATGGGCCTGGCCATCGTCGAGATTGCGCATGCCGATCAGCCCGCAATAGGCGAGATCGACGATATAGGCAGTGCCCTTGGCAGCCTTGGCAGCAACCGAAATCTTGAGCTCGACCTCATGGACTTCATCGGCGATCTGGCGGGATGCGATGTTGAACTGCACGTCCATCTGCGGTGCGTCTTCCCACTGGAAACTCTCCGGCGCATTGGAGTTTTCGACAGACAAGTCTTTAATATATTGCGATATGATACCCGCAGCAGGGGCGGTGTCCTGGCCATTGGGTTCGCCTGCGAGATCGAGGTTTGCGATGATGTTGCCGTCGTCGGCCATAGTCTGAGCTTTCTTGCAGCAAGAGTGGAATTGGCGGCGCGCCTAGCACTGCGGCTTGCGGGCGGCAATGGTGGTTGCGTGGGGAATGTGGCTTGTCGTGCACTGAGGGCGGAACGCACAACCACCTGCTCCTCTCCCCTTGTGGGAGGGTTGTGTGCGTCAAGTTCTGCAAATTGGCGGTCATGGTGCTGGTCATGCGGCTTGGCGTAGTTCGGTTTTCTTGTGCTCGCGCAGGTCGTCCATGTTGAGGTAGCGGTTGGCTTCGAGCC
>JAHFPT010000005.1 GCA_023266625.1 Novosphingobium sp.
GATCTGGCCAAAAAGACCGAGTTCGGTCCAGCGGTTCAACGTCTGGGTCAACTGGCTTGGATCGACCGCGTCCATCGCGCTCCCGCAGGCGAGCAGGAGATCTTCGCGATTGCGGGGGCCAAAACGCACGATTGCGCGCGTAAGGGCGATAAGCACCGAGAAAAGGCCATCACTGGCTTGGTTAAGTACGCTCACAGGCGGGCTCCCAGCCTGAATCGATCAAAGCTCAACACATTCGAACCGGTATCCCCGATCCGCCGTTCGGCATTCCAATGGTCAGGTGTCGATTTAGGGGTGATGATGACATGCAGGGGCCGGGTCATTGTGAACAGGTGGTGCGGCAAAGATGCCCCGGAGGCGCCCGTCCAGAGCGTTGCGCGAGGTAGTTCATAGGACGAGGGCCAGAGCCGCTCTTCCTCGAGCGACTGGATCAGAAGCATATGGTCGTCGCTCTGCTTATGGATGGAATCGAGAGCCGCGTTCCGCTGACGGAAGGCGTTTGGCATCGCGATCTCTCGGATCCCGAAAAGTGAAACCAAGTCCTTTAGGAGAGTAATAAGCACTGAGTCATCGAACGGTTCTTCGACCGGCAGAATTACCAGTTCATTGAGATCTATTTGCGGAAACCGGTCAGCGAAGAGGCTGAGATCGCGCCGGCCAACGTCTTCGATGCCATAAGCCGGCGGGGTAGGATAGTGTGTGTTGACTGTTCCTTCGCGTCTATGCTCCGGGCAACCGCCGCAGGCACGTGACACGATCACCGAGCGGCCAGGCGCGTTACTACGGTAGAGATTGTCCAACAAGGACGAGACCTCTACCTTTCCACTAAGCAACCGCTCAAGCAAAGTGCGATTCTCTGCTGCGGCATTAAATGATCGCTGACGTTCGAGGCCGAACAGAGTCTCGAACCGGCCTTGGCTCAGATGACCAAATTCGTTCATTCCAACGACTGCTCGTTGGAAATATTCCGACCAATGTTCCTCGCGTCGCAATTCGAAAGCGGAATCCTCCTCTTCGTCTTGCTGCGCAATTTTTGAGGGAGCTTGCGATTCAAGTTCAAGCATTCCGGCGCGGGCCATCATGATGAGCGTCCGCATGTTCCAGGCTAGATTGTAGTCGGATTGCTGCTTCAAGCGCGGAGGCACCACACTCAGGTCCACCTCAAGGAGTTGGCCGATGCCGTCACGCTGCTGACTGCTATCATACATCGTCGACCATCGCTCGAAGGCCAAACCGTCGCTGATAAGTGAGGGTGAACCGATCTGGCTCGCCGTTTCCTGGTCCTGTTTTGAGTAGATCAGAAATGAGGCCGATGGTCGGCCGTCACGGCCGCCGCGACCGACTTCCTGATAAAAACGGTCCAGGGTCTCAGGGACGGCGGCATGCACCACGGTCCGGACGTCCCTTTTGTCGATTCCGACACCAAAGGCCGATGTTGCAACAATTCCATCAAGTTTATTGTCCGACCACTCTTCGATAATGCGCTGGCGATCGCTGTTCCCGGTTTCGCCGTGGAAGCAATCTACTCTCGAATGCCCTTCCTGCCGGAGACGGCGGACCCATCGCTTCGCATCACTCCGCTTAGTGACATAGAGTATGAATGGGCGCGGCGCATGCCGCAGGATTTCGAGAACCTTGCGGTCCTTGATGTCCGCATCATCCTCCCGGTGCACCCAGTATTGTGGTTCCGGCCGAAGATAGACCGACGCTACCATCTTTACCGTGCGGGTCGGGCCAAAGAGCGCGTCGATTGTCGTGACGGTATCCGGCGTCATCGTTGCCGACATTAGGACCGTCCGAAAAGCTGCCGCGTCAGGACATGCCGCCAGCAGTCCGCGCCGAACTCCTGCGAGCATCTGGAAGGCGGGGCGGAACCCGTCGCCCCACTGACTGACCAGATGCGCCTCATCGATAATCAGATAGGTCAGAAGACCCGTTCTTGCCGCCTCATATAACGAGGGCAGGAGAGCACCAGTCGCGGCCTCCGGTGAGCAGTAGAGGATCCCTTGTCGGCCTTCACGGATAGCGCTCTTCACGCTCTTTCGATCTTCTGCGCTGAGGCCCGAATGCCACGCGAGAGCTGGAACCTCCCGTCGCGGATACCGGCGTTTGAGCATGATCGCCATCTGTCGAGCCTGGTCGAGGACGAGAGCAGTGGTTGGGACAATGCAGAGGGTCAGCCCCCCTTCGACACCTCGAGCAAGGACCGGCGCCTGCGCAACGAAACTCTTTCCTGACCCCGTTGGAAGTGAGACGATGAGCGTCTCGCCGGGCGGTAGCAGGAATGCACTGCGGACCGCCTCATGCTGGCCTGGAGAGACGTAAGTATCAAACCCGCTGGCTTCTCCAAGGAATGGGTCAATCGGGCGCCGCCAGTCCAACCTGACGTCCTGCTCAGCAAAAACAGCCTCGAACGCCGGGCGATCGCTTTCTTCGAGCCAAGAAGCTTCCCAGGGTCGAGCTTCAATCAGGAAACGACCATTGGCCTCGCTGTGCGCGCGGACTCCACTTGACGCCCAACTCAAGCGATCGGGCCATCCATCATGCGATGGAACGCGAAGCTGGGCTTGCTGGCCGGAACGAAGCGACTGGCGCCGCAAGACGTGGCGGAAGAGAGGGATCGCGTCTGGCCAATTTTGCAGCCCGCCCCTTGGTTGCGACGCCCTGAGAATTTGCACGAGGCGGTCGAATACACCGTCCTCAATCTTACAATCCGGACCGGCAGCCTCTTCTGAGATCAGATCCTGCAAGGCACCAAAATCAAAATCTGCCATTAGGACCCGCCAGACACGCGTTCAGTTGCGGGACGACTGGCCGATAGAAATACGGCTCCAACCGTATCTACCCTGACCCGAGGCACTCGGATGCCATCCCGAATGGCGGCCGAAAGACACTCCTCAAACGCCAGGTCAGCCTCATCCTGTTCGTTGCCACCGGCACGCGCACGCGCACGCAGTTGCCCGGCGCGACCAAGATCCACCCTGAGCGACCTTTGTTCCGCCTCCACCAACGAGTCGACTAGGTTAGGATCCGTCCGCAACAGATCTTCCGCGGCGAGGCGAGCTTTCTCACAGAGATCCTGCCAATGCCCAAGCTCAGGAACCGGCATCTGCATAAGGCGCTGCCATCGGCGCGCGTTGAGATTGAGGTCCATTGCTCCAGCGCGATCAGGTTCGACCCCATAGGGTCGAGAAAGGCGCGCCAACAACGCATCATCGGTTACAGGTATCAACTCGCGATCGAGCCAGAGCGATCTATGAAACGGGGGCAGCGCCATATCTGCACGACGCTGGATCGCTGCTCGAACCGCACTTGTTCCCTGCCCTCGCTCGCACGCCAACTCCGTAGCAGCGAAGACATCAGCTTCGAGCAGAAAATCGAATCGAAAGAAGATGTCCGCGATGGGATCGCCGGCATGGTCTGGCGCGAAGCGCCACATAGCGAAGGATCGTCCGCGGTCATCTGCCTCGGTGAACGCAGTCATCCCGCTGACGAAGGCGTCGCCATATCGGAGAAGACCCACACCATTCGAGCGCGCTACGCGATTCAGTGCGGTGCGTCGTCTGTAGGTGTACGGGATCGTTCTGATTGCCCGACTACCGCGAGCGTTCAGTCCCAGGTCGAGCGCGTCCGTGCAGTGCGTCATGAATGTCGAAAGCGGCACCAGTGTGTGGCGGTTGGCAGTCGAATATAGGTAGCGAAACGGTGGCGCAGGGCCGTTGACACCACTGATGCCTTCGTCGGCACGCCCAAATTGCAGCATGGTATCGAGCCAGCCTGCAGTGTCGCTTGCGATACCCTCCCAGTCCTCATCAACTTCCGATAGTTCATCCGAGAGATCGGTCGGAGGTGCCCCCAATGCGTCGAGGGCATCCTGCTGGTCGATTGCCTTGATCTCCCGTTCGATCAAACCTAGGTCGCCAGAACTGGAACTGGTTAAATCCACGAGCACATCTGCGCCATCAGTCAGCAACGATCGGGTGATGTTCCGCACCGTCTGCTCGATCAGGTACTGCAGACTTGCAACCGATCGGTCGAAAACTCTCAGCGCTTCATCTAAGTAGGAAACCCAGGCGAGTTCGAGCGGGTCATCTTCACAGGCCAGTACGAAGGATCGCACGGCCTGACCCGAGCCATAGCGATCTGCACGGCCGAGCCGTTGCTCGATCCGATTGGGATTTAGAGGCAGGTCGTAGTGGACCACGACCTTTTTGCCGCCTTGAAGATTGAGACCCTCCTCCGCCCGGCGATCACAAACAAGTACGTAGCGATCAGAGTTCTCTCGAAACGCCATCCACTCTTGGCCATTTGGATCGTGCCGATCTACCGTGATGTCGAGCCTCTCAGCGATCCTAAGCGCGAGTGCGTCCGCAGTTTTAGGATCTGAGCAGAAGATTACACATTGAGACTTAGCGAGTAGCGCTGGCCGGATAGCGTCGATCAACGCGTCAGCCCGATCATCAAAAAGGCCTGACCGTCCGAGCAGCTTCACGATCGGAGCGAACCGGTCCGCATCGCCGATCATCGCCGTCTGCCGTGCGAGAAACCCGATCATCCCAGCACCAGAGTTCGCGAATTGCGAGGCTCGATCCAGGACTTGCCACAACGCCCGCGACCGATCGGTCCACAAGGCCTCTGTTCCTGTGATGTCCAACTGTCTGGCCTCGCCAAACCGCCAATCATCGATCGCTGTGGTGAGCGCTTCCCGGTCGCTGCTGCGGTATCGAATAATCTCGGCGCCTGCACGGTCGGGCGTTAAGCCGCCTATGCTGCGTCGACGATGCCGAAGGATGCGGCGGTGCAGTCGATACACCTCGCTTAAATGCGCGTGGAGCTTTCCAATGGCAGCTATCAGGTCAGGATCGCTTTCGTCCGGCATCGTATCGACAACCGTCCGCAACTCCGATGCGTGTTGCTGGAGCAGGTCGTCATCCGGGAACAGGCTCTCGAGCTGATCGATTGTGTAGTCCAGGTAAAGGGCGTTCTCAGGGGTCAGGCCAGCTACCACCTCGGCCAGCGCCTGCCGGCCCTCAACCTTCCGGCGGAAGTCTTCCTCCCCCTCAAGTGAGTATGTGACGGGATCGAGGAGATGCAGCATCTCAAGGAACCCGCGCTCATTGTGCAATGCGGGGGTGGCAGAGAGTAGCAACACCCTCTCGATTGCCGGCGCTGCCCTCGCGATCGCACCGTAAATCCCTGCGTCACCGCCCCGGGAGCGTTCGGTAAGGTGATGGGCTTCGTCCACTACGAGCATCGTGGCGTTCGGCAGAACCGCTTTAATCTGGTCGTCGTCGTCGAGGGCCACGACATGGATGATGCGATCCAGGCTTCGGCCAAGGAAAAACTTGCTCGTCAACTCTTCGCGCCATTGGCTTACGAGTGCGCTGGGAACAATGATGAGGACGGAACAATCGGACTGGGCATCCAAAACGCACTGCCGGATCAAGATGCCCGCTTCGATTGTTTTCCCTAACCCAACCTCGTCTGCGAGGAGGTAGCGCTGGACCGGGTCTTGAAGGATGCGGCGAACGACTTCGACCTGATGGGCCTCGATCTCCACCGCGCACGCCAGCACTGCGGACATTCCCATCGACGCAGCGCGCTGCCGCATCTGGGAGCGAACAAAAGCACTGCGGCTGTCTGAGAATCGCGGGCTCTCATTGATCCGGTTCGCGAGGAAAGGCGTCGGATCCTGAATCGGGCGAGCCCACCGAACGAACACCGCCTCGGATCTTAGATGTTTTGTTTTCCCATTGGGAAATTGAACGAGATGACTGTCGCCGTGATCGTCAAGGAGCCGCCCGATTTCCCAAACCCCAGCGCCCTGGTCAAAGTGGTAGATGCGCGTCTGCTCGGCCAGGGCCGCTGGCGCCACAGAACGAGCATCAACGGTGCGGACGACGGTCTCGGAAGTAGGCGAATCGAAATACTCGATCGAACAGCTGTCACCCTGTCGATCGACCTGCTTTCCTATCCCTAGCGACGCAAACTCGCCCCCAACCGCTCGCACAAACACAGATCGCACTGCCTCCCCTCCTCGATATGCCCTGAGGAGGCCCAAGCATCCATGTTTTTTTCGGTTTTCAAGCCGATATGAAGGTTTCCCAACCTGCGCTTCTGAGTTCGCATGCGGGGCATTCCCCGCACCCGTATCCCCATTCGTGAAGGTTCGTCCGGTCTCCTACGTAACAGGTATGCGATCCGGTGCGGATAATCTCGACGAGAGCCTGACCACCCAAGGTATCGGCCAAGCGCCAGGTCGCCGCCTTGTCGATCCACATCAGCGGCGTGTGAAGTGCGAAACGCTGCTCCATTCCAAGATTGAGAGCGACCTGGAGCGCCTTAATCGTGTCATCCCGGCAATCGGGATAGCCGGAATAGTCGGTTTCGCAGACACCCGTGACAATGTGCTTCATGCCGCGTCGATAGGCGACCGCGGCCGCGAAGGTGAGGAAGAGCAAATTCCGCCCCGGCACGAAGGTGTTCGGCAGGCCGCTCGCCGCCATTGCGATTTCTACGCCGCTGGTAAGGGCGGTATCGCTGATCTGCCCGAGCACGGCGAGATCGATCATCTGGTCGCCGCCAAGCTTTCTTTCCCACTTCGGCTGAGCTTTGACCATCTCGGCACGGAGTTGCTCCCGCACCTCGAGTTCCACGTGGTGACGTTGGCCATAGTCAAAGCCGATCGTCTCGACGGTGTCGAAGCGATCAAGCGCCCACGCAAGGCAGGTAGCACTATCCTGCCCACCAGAAAAAAGGACCAGTGCGCCGCCCTCTGCGCTCATGCCGCCACCTCCTCGCCCCAGTAGGAGCATGCTTCCCCGCTGCTATCGCGATAAACGGTGATCTTATGGAGGTTCCCGATAACCGGCGTCAGTCGGTTCCAGATCCACCGACTGAGGTTCTCCATGGTTGCCGGACCAAGGTCGTTGATCTCGTCCAGGAAGCGGTGGTCGAGCGCATCGCGCGCATCCTCCATCGTTCTCTGGAGCAAGCCTAGATCGACCACCATCCCTGTGGTCGGGTCAGGCCGCCCCCTGACAAAGACCTCCGCCCGATAGCTATGGCCATGGATGCGTCGACTGGAATCGGTCTCGATCACGCGATCAAGCGTATGGGCGGCGTCGAAGCGAAACTGCTTGCTCAGTTCGAACATCAGCGAATTCCAATCATCTTGTGAGACTGGATGGAGAGGCGCCATTGCGGATTGTCGGTGCAAAAACCGATCGCGGCCTCAAGGTTGGCCTGCGCCTTGGGTGAATCCATCGGTTGGAGAAAGAAGTGTTCGAATGCTAGGCCTGCAAAGTCTTCAGGTCTGGCCTCGGCCTGGGGGAAGACTAGCTTCAACTCATGACCTGACCGCAGGACGAGTTCGGATCGCCCCTTTGGGCTTACGCAGATCCAATCGATGCCCACAGGCGCCATTTGCGTGCCGTTGGTCTCGACCCCGATTTCGAAG
Source organism: Novosphingobium sp. (assembly GCA_023266625.1). GTDB lineage: Bacteria > Pseudomonadota > Alphaproteobacteria > Sphingomonadales > Sphingomonadaceae > Novosphingobium. The sequence continues at coordinate 7,460 of JAHFPT010000005.1, forward strand.
CCACGACGATGGAGCGCCGCGACAAGCATATCGTCGACCTGCAAGAGGGGCTCTCCGCCGGTTAGAACCACATACCTTTTGTGACGAGGCTCACCCCATTCGCGCTCGATCGCCTCTGCAAGAGCCTCCGCGTTCGGAAACCTCCCGCCGCCCGTTCCATCCATACCGACAAAATCAGTGTCGCAGAACGTGCAGGCGGCCGCTGCCCGATCCTCTTCGCGTCCCGACCATAGATTGCAGCCGGCGAAGCGGCAAAAGACGGCTGCGCGGCCAGACTGCGCCCCTTCGCCTTGAAGCGTCTTGAATATCTCCTTGACGGCGTAGGCCATCAGGCTCCCTCCGCTTGCTCAAACAGGGGCGTCGGGGCACGGCGCGCACGCTTGCGGAGGTCTGCTTTAACGATCGAGACGAGATAGTGCTTTAGCAGCGCGATATCGCGATTGACGTTCTGCAGGCTGTTCCAACGGCGAACTTCCCCACCGATCTCCCACTCACCGCCAGTCCAGGCCGTTCGCCCTTTTAGGCACTCGAGTCCTTCGCGGAACTCATCGACCGTCTTCGCATCCGTGCGAGCAGCAAGCACTTCCATCACATCGCCCATCGCTTGAATTCCAGCGCCGTGGAGAAGGCGTGAGGTAGCAGGCTTCTGCCCGTGCCAAGCTTCTGGAAACACCCGCTTCACAGCTTCGAAAAAGTTCGAGACCAATCGGACGCAACGGTCGCGGCCGCGCGGCGTGTCAATCATTTCACGCATCACTCCGTTAGTGAGCGACTCCATGATTATCTTCTGAATGACCGTATCCGCGATAATGCCTTCAGGCTGAGTATGCTGCTTAATATAGCCCTGCAGCGCCGTGTGCTCGAAGTTCAGTCGAGCCGTCAGGTCAGCGGCAACCGATCTGCGACTTAGCCGCGGAGGCAACTCATCGACGGACGGCAGAAGTTCATAGATTAGCGACTTGGGCAAAGGCTTTGTGTTATTGATTAATACGAATTGCCTGCGCAACTCGGCGTCGTCTCGACAAATGAGCGCTGACACGAATACCTGGAAGTCGCGATCAATCACTGATAGCGCCGTAAGTCGCTGCTGGCCGTCAACTACCAAACCAGGTGCGCCGTCGCTCATGTCGATCGACAGACGCACCGCGCCGTCCCCAAGGTCCTCCACATTCGTGCGGTCGGTAAAAGCGACCACAATCGGGTTCGGGAGCACAGAGTCAGGCTTTTCGAGATAATCTCGGATCTCACGGATATGCGCCGCAACCTGCGGCCGCTGGAACCCGCTCAGTTCACCCTGAGCATCGCGGCCGATGCGGTCGATGGAGGCAAAGCGGAGAACGTCTGCCGCCCGCGCCGCGAACGTTAGCACCGTATGCTCACTGCTTTGCTTTGCCTGGACCGCTAGGAATGAAATAGTCTCAGTCGACGGCACGCTTTAGATCCAATCGTTCAATGTGGTCTTGATATACTGCGAGGTTATGGATGCCCCGCCTCTTGTTACGATTACTGCCCCGGAAGATGATCACGTCGATCGCTGCGTCTCGACATATTTTGCAGGAACACTGCTTCCATGGTTGCTCGGTAAGGGTCGCGTGGTATCGCTGCGCTAGTCTCGTCAGCGAGACACTGTCCCGACAGTCCTCGTAGGGCTTTTCCTCAACGAGAGGCGCACTGTAGACGAGAACATTGTGCAGCGTTTCCTCGAGATCCGCTTCGCCCCGATCAAAGGCCCTCAAAGAGTCAAGGGCGAGCGCTTCAAGGCGGATCAACTCCTCCGCGCGGAACATCCCCTTTTTGACGCCACGTTGTAATTTCGGATTCTCGATTGCCTGGGGGACACGGATCGATGTGTAATAGCGCAGCCCCAGCCCATCGCCTGGAAGGTAATAGTTCTGCTTGGCATCCTTGAACGCGCGGAGCAGCGGCGATGTCGTGTCGAAACTCGCGATGTCATAGCCATGGAAGCTGTCGATATCGTCCGCCTTAGCGAAACCAAGGATGTGAAGACGTGTCGATGCTGGCACAGCAGCGCGGATTGCCGCCAGGCATCGCTTAATTTCAGGAGATTTGAGCGGAACCATGCCGCCGAGCGCAAGATAATCGTAGCCCATTGCGACAAGGCGCCTTGCTGCTTCTGCCATGCTCCCGGGAGACCATCCCTGCACGACGCCAAGAGGGGTAAAGCCGGCGTCGATCGCTCGTGCCTCGCGGAGGAAGGCGTCAGCGTTCTCAAGCGTGATGTCGAAACGCGTCTTGGCATCAACAGAACCGCCCTCGAGAGCGCTACCGGCAGGATCGAAGTCAAAAATGATATGGTCGACCGAGCAACCGTGGGTGAAACCGCACTCATCATAAAACTCGACCATTTCCCCCGGCGAGTAGGGCGGCCGGTCTTCCTGAACATAGGTGAATGCACCGCAGTCGCCGAAAATATCGAGATGGGCAAACTCAGGCTTGTCGAGGCGGAGAAATTTACGAACACCGACGAGGTGAAAGCGGCGAGCTTGGCTCGCCGTGTATTTTCCCTTCACCCGGTGATCGCCAACAATGCCACGCGAGACTAGAACACCATCATACGGCGCATAGCCGAGGATCTCGTGTGGATAGGCGTCATCCCAATATGGCTGACGCTCCGCGGGGCTGCGATCGGCAATGAAGTCGAAGGCAGGGTCCACATAGTCCAAGCTATCAGCAAAAATGAACTTCATGCCGGCACGCGCGCAAGTTCGCGTTCGATCCGAATGAGGTGCTCGCTAAGCTTGTTGATGTGCTGTGGGGTGGATTGCAGTTCGTTCCACGCGAGGCCGAGACCGTCCCAGCGACCCGACGTCCAGCGGCACTGCGGAGCCAGGCGCCCAAGGATGTCTCGCACGACCGAGGCCTTGTCAGCGACCCCGTCGGTGCGAAACATGATCATATCCATCAAGGCGCCCATTGCCCTGATACCCACGGAGTGCATGAGGCGGCTGTCCTTCGGGGGTTTTCCCCATGCATCCGGGAAGGTGTCCCGCACGGCGGTCCAGAACGTGACAAGCGTGTCGTACATGGCAGCTGTGTCGTTGCCGTCACCATTCTGCTTGAATTGACCCAACGCGCCGGCGGTCGTGCGAAGACTAGCCTTCATTGCCTCGATCAGAGCGTTATCACTCACGATACCCGTTCCGCTCTTGGGATCGGACTCGCGCTTGATGAGACCATAGAACGGGGACTTCGGATCGCTGTTCAGGGCGTTACAGAGCTCACTCGGGAGTTGGCGTGCCGCGAGGTTTCTGGGCAGTTGAACCGAAACCTCGGGAAGCAATTCATCGATGAGACCCGTGGGCAGCTTCTTCGACTTGTTGACCAGGATGAACTGCTCTCGCTGCGTGGCAACCTCATCGGAAACGAAACCGATAATCGGCACAGCGATCTGTCGGTTCTTGGCCGCCGCCAAGGCAAGCGAGCGCTGCTGTCCATCAACGATCCAGGCCGCCCTACTTCCCTCCGGATATAAAGGGATACTCAGTGTTCCAGCATCTCCGACCTCGCACATGTTGCCAGGCGTGCGTCCGCGGGCCGACGCAAACTCAACCACGGGCGAAAGCGCTAAAATGATGGCATTAGGAAAGAGCACGGGACCGCTGTCTAGGAAGGTCATGATTTCCTTGACATGCTCGCGGACCTCGCGGCGCTGAAAGCCCTTAAGCTCTTGGTCTTCACGGCGAACCCGACTGATATCAGCGATGCGATCAATATCGGCACCATAGAGAAAAAATGCGAAGACTCCGGTGCCACTGCCCTGCTCAGCTTTCACGGCTCGGACTTTAAGATATTCGCGCGCGGTCATGCTTGCTCGCTCCGAATGATCGCCGCCAGCCCGGCGTAACGTCCTTGCTCGCAGGCCACATTAAACTCGCCCCGAAGTCGGGGAAGCGACATTCCTTTGGGATCAGCCCAATGATTGCGAATGATAGTGAGGATCGCGCTGTCATCGAGACGCAAGCGCACGCGACGTTCGGGCGTCCGCCAGTTCTCTACCACACTACGCACCGTTCGCGTGTGTTCCGACGCCGTCCGATGATCATCCGGCAAGAGAATCGTATCTGCAAAATGCCGGAGCGCACGACCAGAGAAATCGCTAATAGTTCCAGGGATTGGGCTGTCAGGACCGTCCAGCCTCTGATCATACGGCATCACGTAAGAACGAAGGTCGGCCTTGATGCGATTGATCGGTGCCCGAGTGAATAATCGCAGTCGGCCGAGAACGTCGTCGGGCAAAGTCAGTAGGTCGGCGGCGATCATCTCTATATATGCGTCAGAGAGGGAAGCCAGGATAAGTCCCTCGGAGTCGCTAAGCGCCGCATGCATAGCTAGCCCAAAGGGTGACAATTCATTGAGAGCGGACCACCACCTCGCCGAGGAAAACGTCCCCTCAACTCGCGAAGCGACGCTGTCGGATACGCCGGTGACGATTGTACACGCATAAGGGGGGACCTCGATGGCTGAATCGATAAGTCCCAGCCCTGCTGAAACGACAAGCAGGCGCGCATCGAGCGCAGATGCAACGCTTCTAGCCTCTTGAAATCCTCTACCCCCGTAGATTGCCGAGGGAAGATGATGCAGGCTTGAGGCAGCCAGACGCCGTGCCCACTGCCCTGCGACCTCGGCAAGGCCGCCGGGTTTCAACGCGCTTATGCGGAGTTCGTCTGAAACCGCCTTCCTCTTGCGATTGGTACAGGTGGTCATTATTACGGTCACAGCTAAGGACATCCCCTTTCATTTATCGTTACACGGACCGGAGCGATATAGCCACATTTAATCGACATAGCCGATGGGTCAGCCGATCGGTAAATGCGTGCGTTCGCTAGGAAGCTGCGCTTGGGAATGCCTGACCTACAAGCCTTCAGGCAGCCCCCCCCCTCCCCTCCCTCCTCCTCATTAGAAGCCCACGCGCAACCTGGCGGCCGATGCAGTTCTCGATCACCTGCCCTTGGAAGGCTCCAGCCGGCCTACCGCCAGATTGATCATCGACTAATATCTGCGCTGGTGCTTTTTGGGCATACCCTCTGCGTTCCTACTCTGGCCGGTCCGATTTCCGCCAAAATTGGACGTCATAAATTTGGCTCGGGTTGGCCCTTTGGTCCGCCTGAAGTCCTAACCAAGGAGGACCAAAGGGCACCCTACCAAACGGCACCGCAGAGCTCCTTTGAGGATTGAAGCTCTGCCTTATGTGCGCTCGCAAGACGGTGTCGGCGCGTTGAATTTACTGCTGGCGACTGTCCTACAAACGATAGGCCCGCGAGACAGTCGGGTGCTCCACCTCGATGCTTGGACACATGGGTGAGGTTATGTCTTAATCCTCGCTCTATGTAGATTCGTTTCAATGCGGCGTCGAACACCGCCTGGTACCGATCAGCGGCCAAGCGTTATGGGTTTGCGTGTGTTCATTGACGGGTATGCCACAGTCCTCGTGGCACACCTCACATTTCAATCGAACTATAATTTTCGAAGGCATTCTAGAAAGGGTAAGCGGGTGCTGTTCCCTTGATGGTCGTCCACTGCCAATGCGTAAACTCTTCCCAGTTCGCCGGGCCGCCGATCGATGTTCCGTTACCAGATGCTCCGACACCACCGAAAGGGTTAACGACGTCGTCGTTCACGGTTTGGTCGTTGATGTGGACCAGACCCGCCTGAAGGCGGTCACCAATGGCCATACCGCGTCCAACGTCGCGGGTGATGATCGCCGCGGACAGGCCGTATTCAGTGTCGTTGGCGAGCGCGATCGCCTGTTCATCACTCTCGAACGGTACGACAACCGCCACAGGCCCGAAGATTTCGTCGCTGAACGCAGGCATGTCCTTGCTTACCCCTGTCAGCACGGTCGGCTTG
>JAHFPT010000147.1 GCA_023266625.1 Novosphingobium sp.
TGTTCACCTCTGCCGGGATTGCAGCGGGCATGCGCCATATCGAAGGCGATGTGCGCGATGCGGCGGCGCTGGAGAGGGCACTGGTCGAAGCCGCGCCCCACTTCATCTTCCATCTTGCCGCGCAGCCGCTGGTGCTCGACAGCTATGCTGCGCCGGCCGAAACCTTCGCGATCAATGTCACCGGCTCGATCAACCTGATGGAAGCGATCCGCCGGACGGGAACACGGGCGGCGGTGGTGATGGTGACGACCGACAAGGTCTATCTCAACCGCGAATGGGAACACGGCTACCGCGAAGACGATCCGCTCGGTGGCCACGATCCCTATAGTGCCAGCAAGGCGGCGATGGAGATCGCGGTATCCTCCTGGCGCAACAGTTTCTTTGCGCCTGACCGCACTACTGAGCACGGTGTGCGTATGGCCAGCGCGCGGGCCGGTAATGTCATCGGCGGCGGGGATTGGTCGGGCAATCGGCTGGTGCCCGATCTCGTCCGCGCGCTGCCGAAAAATCAGGAGCCGGAACTGCGCAATCCTCAGTCGCTGCGGCCCTGGCAACATGCGCTGGAGCCGCTGGGCGGCTATCTGCTGCTGGGTGCCAGGCTCGCCGCGCCCGGCGGGGAGGCCCTTGCCGGCGCGTGGAATTTCGGGCCGTTGCCGACCGATGTTCGCAATGTCGGGGAGCTGGCGGGTGCCCTGCTCGAACAGTGGGGCCGCGCGGGGTGGAAGGATGTCAGCGATCCGAATGCCCCGCATGAAGCCGGGCTGCTGCGCCTCTCGATCGACAAGGCGGTGGCCCGGCTCGGCTGGCGACCGGTCTGGGATTTTAACCGCACGGTCGAGCGGACCGCTGGCTGGTATGGCGCGGTGACTTCCGGCAAAGCGACGGCGCGCGCTGCCTGCGAGGCCGATCTCGATGCCTATTGCGCCGCCATCGCCGCTGCGCCGCAGTAATCCGGGATATAGCCGAGATTGTCCGCTGTCGGGAGATATCGCCGGCAGAGATGATGACTCCACCAGTGCCGCCCAATTAGCTCCTGATCGGGAATTACGGTGACAGTGCGCTTAACTGCTGCCCTTTACGCGGCTGCATCGATGGAATTAAGTGCACTGTCACCGTCACCGTAATTCCATTGACTCGACTCCTTGCTCCGCTTCCCGCTAGCCTTGTGCGGCTTGTGGGGGATGCGAACATGCGTTGTAGCGCGGCCTCGCGGTGGGTCTCTGTCTCCGCTTCGGAATAGGTTTCGGATTTGGGAGGATCTGTCATGAAAGCACTCGCTCTTGAAAAAGCCAAAGGCCGCCTGCGCTCCGCCCAACGCGCCTTAAAGCTCATGAGCGATCCAAACGAACAAAGCATTGATGATCATTGGATCGATTTCTTAGGGGCTTGGAAAGGAGCCTACAGCAAGGTCCAGCAGGCAGCAAAGGACACGCCACAAGAATTGCAGTGGTTCGGCAGCGTCAAGACGTATCGAAGGGCCACCCCCGTGCTTCGCTATCTCTTCGAGGCAAGGAATGACGAGGAGCATGGCTTAGTCAAATCCGCATCCCTACAGCAAGGACGTTCGGTCTTCCGAATGACCAAGGATGGTCCTGACGCGCAGGTTATCCTCGAAGAGGGAGGAACCCCTAAGATTGTGGATTCAAACGGTAACGTTCTTGCCGAGCTGATCACACACCAGCCTGTCATTTCAGAACTGCACCCCGTTAAGGACCGGGGTGGCAATATAATTCAACCGCCCACAGCACAGGATGGCTCACCTCTCGGGCCGGTTACGGTGGCGGGAATTGGGCTCCGCTATCTTGATGCATTGATCGCGGAAGCTGAGGCGATGAGTAAGCCATAGCTATAAAAATCTGCTCCACCAGTTCGGCAAGATTCCCTGCAAGTCTGAAATTCTCATGCAATTCCTGAACCCCCGCCTCAATCATAGCGCACAATTACGGTGACAGTGCGCTTAACTGCTGCCCCTTACACGGCTGCGTCGATGGAATTAAGTGCACTGTCACCGTAATCGCCGTAATATCGGAGCTAATGAACGAACCGCGCGACGACATCCCTATACGACCGGCTGACTTTCACCCTTGCGCCGGAATCGAGCACCAGGAAGCACTCGCCATTGGTGTGCGGCTTGACTTCGCGGACCTGGTTGAGATTGACGATAGTCGAGCGGTGGACGCGCTGGAACACGCGCGGGTCGAGGCGGCGTTCGAGGTCCTTCATCGTCTCGCGCAGGATCAGCGAATTGTCGGCGGTGCGGATGCACATGTAATCGCCCGCTGCCTCGATATGTTCGATACTATCGACATCAATGCGGAAAATCTGGCCGCGATCCTTGATGTTGATCAGCTTCTCGAAGCGGTTGGTGCCCAAACCACCTGATGCATCGGGCTCGTTGGGCATCGCCTCGATCGCATCGGGAGCGACTTCGGCGAGCACGGTCTTGAGCTTTTCCGCTTCCTCGGCCGAGCGCTTTTCGCATAGCCGCGTTTTCACCCGGTCTAGCGTATCGGCCAGCTTGTCCTCGTCGACCGGTTTCATCAAATAGTTGATGGCATTGGCCTCGAAAGCGCGCACTGCGTGTTCCTGATAGGCGGTGACGAAGACGAACAGCGGCGGCTCGATCTCCATCACCCCCTTGACCACGGAGAAGCCGTCGAAGCCGGGCATCTGGATGTCGAGGAAGACAAGATCGGGCTTTTCGGTCTTGATCTTGCGGATCGCCTCGCGCCCGTTCGAGCAGGTGTCGATGATCTCGACTTCGGGGTATTTCTCCAGTCTCAGCTGAAGGCCCTGGATAGCGAGCTTTTCGTCATCGACTAGGATGGTGCGAATGGTCATGGACTGGTCCTGACTTGGGGTATCATCGAGGAAATCATCGGGAAAGGGAAGGTTAGGGTTGTCAGCCCGCCACGGCGGCGAGCTTACGGGATGGTTCCACGGGTGCAGCAACTTCACGGCGCTCGAAGGGAATTTCTATCTGCACGGCAAAGCCGCCATCGGGCGGTTCGAAGATTTCGAAGCGGTGCTGGTCGCCATAGGCCTGCGCCAGCCGGTCGCGCGTGTTGGTGAGGCCCACCCCCGTTGAAACCGGTTCTCCGCCATCGAAACTCACGCCCGACAATCTGTTATCGGTTGCCGCGCTTTGCAATCCAGGACCGGTGTCGGAGACGGTGATACGAAGGTTTGGCCCGACGAGTTGCGTCGAGATGGTGATTTCCGCACCTGCTTCCTGGGGAGCGACGGCATATTTGATCGAATTTTCGACCAGCGGTTGAAGCAGCAGCGAGGGCAGGAGCCCGGGCTCGCTGGCCGGATCGATCGAGAAAGTCGTGCGTAGCCGCTCCTCGAAGCGCATGCGTTCGATGCCGAGATAGAGCTTGAGCGTCTCGACCTCCTGCGCCACCGTCACCCGGCCGGTCGTCTCGTTCGACAGCGAATAGCGCAGGAAGGATGACAGCCGGCTGAGCATGGCGTTGGCCGGCTCGGTCTGCTTGAGCAGCACCAGAGTCGAGATCGAATTGAGTGTGTTGAACAGGAAATGCGGGTTGAGCTGATAGCGCAGCATCGCCAGCTGCGCGCTGGTCGCCTGGTTTTCCAGCCGGATCATCTGGTCGTTCTGCTCTTCTACCTGAAGGAAAAAATTGATCGCGTAATAGAGCGCCGACCAGGACCCCAGCAAAGTTGCATCGAGATAAAATACGCCAATCAGCAGCTGCGTGAAATTCGTTTCACTTTCGGGCCGGTAGAGACCAATTACCCAGGCGCCGATGAAGGCGTAGAGGCCCACGGCGAAGGGCAGCACCAGAGCCGTCACGCCCCAAGTGATGATCGGGCGCTGGGAGATCAATTGCCGGTACAAAACTGCCAGGAGCAGCGAGATCGAGAAGCCGGTGATCATTTCGATGAGAACGAGCACCAGAAACGACAGCGGTTGGCCGTTGGCCAGGCTCGACATGGCACGCAGCAACATCGCACCGCCCCAGCCGCCAGCCTGCAAGGTCCAGAAGGCCTGGTTCTTGTTGGCGAAAAAGGGTGTCGGTCGGAAGGGCAGGACGGCCATGGCCCTATCCTAGCCGAAAATGGCTGCGGCAGGAAATCCCCCAAGGCCAATCATGCCGCTAATTGGCCAGCTGACCGGGAAACCGCGACCGCCAGTCGGCGATCTGGCCGGGCTGCGCTGCTCGCGCTGCGGCAATCACAGGCAGCTCCGCAGTGATCGCTGCCATCCGGTCTTGCCAGCTGTCATGCGTCGGTGCGCGGGTGATGCCCCCACCGTGGCGCTGGCCCCAGTTGGCGAAAAAGCGCGGCGCGGCGGCGGGGTCGAAGCTGGCGTTGACCATCAGCCAGGGTGCCATGCGGTCGGCCTCGCGTTCGTTGCGGCGAATGATCACATAGGTCCGCCCGGCGGCGACATCGCGCTGCCAATGGCCGAGAATGTTGTGCGCCAGCTCATGGGCGATCATCGTCGCGGCTTCGTCGTCGGACGCTACCTCGGAGAGCAGTTGCACCGCGATTTCGATGCTGAATCCACGAGTCTGGGCGGTTGTGCCCTGCCTGATCAAGGCGAAGCGGGCGCGGCAGGCCGGTTCACCAACGATAGTGACATCGCGCGCCGGCTGGCCGGGAGGGGCAATGCGCAGTGTGACTTTGCCCTGCCGGGCGAGCAGGCTGTCGATGCGGTCGTGCAGCGCGTCGGACGTTTCGTCCCGCTTTGCGCGCGGGTCGGCCAGAGCAGTGACGGGCTCGCCGCCGACTGCCAGCACTTCCGCCCCCGCCCGCAATCCAGCCGCCTGGGCTGGTGAACCCGCAGCGACCGCCTCGATGGCAACATTGCCGTCAATGCCCAGCGCGGCGCGGGCGCGGTCCGGGTCATCGTAGCGGCGGACATCGGCCAGCATCAGCCCGATGGCGCCCTGCCGAGCTTGGCACAGCGCGGCATTGGCCCGCGCCAGCCGCCAGCCGAGCGACAGCAGCCTTGCCTCATGCGCCTGCCAGATCGGGATTGCCGATGTGTAGTCGATTGTTTCGCGTGCGAAAGTCGTGACGGGTGCCAGCAGACCGGTCGCAGCCGCACAGGCGAGGGCAAGCCAGAGGCGCTGCATAATGCCCGCTCAGCCCCGGACTTTGGCGATTGCCTCGGCCAGCACGTCTTTGCCGACCGCGCCTGCGTGAATTTCCTCGCCGATCACCCAGCTGGGTGTTCCGTCGAAGCCCAGCTTGCGGGCGAACTCCAGATTTCGTTCGATTTCGGCCTCGACGCGAGGGTCAGCCGCGTCCTGGCGCGCGCGTGTCAGGTCGAGCCCGGCGGTGCGGGCGGCCGCCTCGATGCTCGCCGCATCGGGGCGGCCTGCCGCATACATGGCATGATGGAAGGCGGCGTAGTGGCCCTGCTTTGCCGCAGCCAGCCCCATCCGCGCGGCATCGGTGCTGGCTGGCGAGAGGATTGGAAGCTGGCGGATGACCACGCGCAAATCGGGATTGGCTCTGATCAGCGCGGTGACGTCGGCTTCGCTCTGGCGGCAATAGCCGCAGGCGAAATCGCTGAATTCGACCAGCGTTACCTTGCCCGCAGGATTGCCGAGCACGGCGCCGGGAAAGGGCGCTTTGAGGTCATCGGAGACCCCGGCAAGCTGCTTGGCATCTTCCCGCTTGCGCAGGTTTTCCATCGCCCTGGGCAGGATTTCCGGATTGGCGAGGATATAGTCGTGGACGACCTGCTCCATCGCCTTGCGGCCGCCGCTGGCCAGCCCCGCCGCCGGGTTGGCAGCATGGCTGGCTTCCCAGAGCCACACTGCCCCGCCGCCGACCAGTGCCATTGCCAGGCCGGTGAGCACCATTGCTGTGCGACCGAAGGCGCTGGTTCCATTTTCTGTCATGGGGGCAGCGCCTACCTGCGTTTGCGCTGGTGTTCAATCGCGGCTCTGGCCTGCATCGCGATATCCTGGGCGCGCAGCCAGTCGGCAGAGCCTTTGGGCAGGGCGGCCTCGGCCGCCTCGGCGCTGGCCAGCGCCTCTGGCATGCGCAGTTCCATCACCTGCTGTTCGGCGCTGGCGAGGCGGGCGCGGGGCAAGTCGCCATTGGCGGCATAGACGACGCCGAGCTGATACCAGGCAAACGGATTTTCCCGGTCGCGCGCCACCGCCACCTTGAGGATGCGCTCGGCTTCGGCGAAATTCTTCGGATCCTCGCTGGCGATCAGCGCATGGCCGAAGGTGGTGGCGATCAGCGGCTGGTTGCCGGACAGCTCGGTGGCGCGGCGCAGCGGGGCGAGGGCCTCGTCCGGCTTGCCCGATTCGAGCAGGATCTGGCCCTTGAGTTCGAGGAAATAGGGATCGGTGGGCGCTTGGCGCAGCAGCGCATCGGCTTCGGCCATGGCCTTGTCGAGATGCGCGTCCTTGTGCCAGGCATAGGCGCGGGCATAGCGTGCGGGCACACTGGTCATAGTGGCAGGATAGGTGTTGAACGTATCGCGGGGCAGGGCGAGATAGCCAAACAGCTTGGCCTTGGCGCGGGCAAAGCGGGCCTCCAGCGCCGGATTGTTCGGCCTGGTCCAGGCCGGGTCTTTCTCATAGCTGTCCTGCAGGGTGGCAATGCGGTCCTGGGTTACCGGGTGGGTGGAATAGAAGGCATTTTCGTCGCTGGCGGTATAGCCATAGCGATATTCCATATTCGCCAGTTTCTTGAAAAAGCCGACCGAGCCGCGCCCTGAAATTCCGGCCTTTGAGAGAAACTGCATGCCGGCGGCATCGGCAGTGGCTTCCTGCGCCCGGCTGAAGGCGAGATATTTGCCCATCGCTGCCTGCTGCCCGGCCATGATCACGCCCATCGCTGCCTCGCCGCCCCCGGCCGCCGCCGCCGCCGCGCCAAGCAGCAACGACAGCAGGCTGATGCCCGTAGCCGCCTTGCCGCCGCCGTTGCTGATGGCATGGCCGCCAGCGATATGGCCCAGCTCATGCGCGATCACGCCCTGCACTTCGGCAGCACTGTCGGCCATGTTGATGAGGCCGCTGTTGACATAGACCGCCTGCCCGCCGGCAACGAAAGCATTGACCGAGGGGTCGTTGACCAGGACGATATCGACATTCTTCTGGTCGAGGCCGGCGGCGGTAATCAGCGGGGCGGCCATGTCGTGGAGCAGCGCCTCGGTTTCGGCATCGCGCAGGATCGATTGCGCCGCCACCGGCTGGCTGGCAAGGGCAGCAGCTGCGATCAGCGCGGAGAAGCGTGCAATTGAGCGTATCCGGGGGAGGTGAAGCATGGCGTGGGCTAGCGCCTGCCGGACTGAACCGGGGATGAAGCGGAAGGCGCGCGGCAGGCCATTGGCCGCGATCCTAAACATCGTGCGGAAAAGTGGGAACCGGTTTTTCGCAAAAAACGATGCGGCAACAAAAATCTCGCCGAAAGCAAAAACGCCACCGTGCCGCTTGGGCACGATGGCGCTCCCCCCGGGAATTGAATTTGCGGTCAGCCGAGCAGGCGGCGCGCGGCGCGTTCGAGCAGTAGCGCATCGTCGGCGACTTCGCCAAGCAGCACAACTTCGCCATCGGGCAGGCGGCGCGCGATCAGCAAGGTGAATTCGCTGCCTTCACTGGCGACATCGCCAAGCGGGTGATGTTCGAGCTTACGCAGCTTGCGTGCCAGCCGTTCGCGCGGGGACTGGCGCGGCGCGGCGTGCGTGCCCTCGTCGTCGCGGCGCAATTTTCGTTCGGCTGCGACGACGCCTTTGAGGCCGCCGGGAGCATCGGCAAGATAATCCGCCATCCCGCCACGCGCCAGGCCGAGGCGATGGCCATGGCCAAGTGCACTGGCATATTCGGTGAGCCGGGTCTTGTCGTAGTTCGCGCCGAACACCAGCTTGACCAGCGGCGTCATCGGCGCGCGGTCCTGCGCGGTGAGCCCGGCATCAGCAACCAGCTCGGCATAGTCTTCGGGCTGCGCTGCGGCAGCGAGCGAGAAATCGTAGGCACGGCCGATGGCGGCATAGAGCGCCAGGCGCGAGCGGTCTTCCGATCCCAGCGCGGCAAGCGCATATTCGCGCGCCGAGGCCAGCCAGTCGGCCAGTTCCATGGTTTCGGCTTCGGTGTCCGCCGGCGGCAATGCACTCACGTCATATGCGGACAGGTCGAGAATCGCTGCGCCGTCTGGCGCAAGCTCCGCGTCGTCGCTGGCGTAATCGGTCAATTCGAACGGCTCGTCGTCCTGTTCGGTGGGTACGAGGCTCTCGCCAAACGCCGGCTCCGGCCAGGCAACGTCGCCAACTTTCTGCACAACCGGCATGGTCAGTTCGATCGGGGCCAGTTCGATCGGGGCCAGCTCGATCGGGCCACCATTATCGGCAGGCCCGTCGGCCCATTCGGTTAGCGGCCCCTCGATGCGCACTGGCTCGGGCGCAGTTTCGAGTGCCTGGTCGATCTCGAGAAGCAGCTCGTCGGTGGTTTGCTGATCTGCCAGTTCTTTCCAATTGATCACCCCGAAGATGAAATCGATGGTGTCGTTGTCGCTGGAGAAGGGCAGCAAGATGCCGCGATACATGATCGTCGCGCCGCGCTGGTTGACGAATTCCGCCTCGAAACCGATCGGTGCCTGATTGGCGATGATCTGCAAGTGATGGTCGGTTATGCGTGAGAGCAGTGACCGGCCCGGCACGTCGGAGAGCTTTTCGATAACACCCGACGCGCCGCATTCGGCAGCCAGTCTGTCGCCGAGAAAAATAATTGCCGGGTCTTCGATGCCGCAGGAGAAATCGAGCAGCACGCTATGCGGCCCGAAGTCGGGAAGGTTGTCCGGATCGAGGTCCTCGATCGAGGGAAGATTGCGGTCGATCAGCAGGCTCGCCCAGAAATTATAGGCGCGCACCTGCATGCGCCGTTCGTCCTGGCCGATGACGAGGGGCGGCAGCTCGCGGACGGCTTCATCGTCGTCGCGGTCGTAGTCCATGCCATTGTCTTCGGACGAATTATGACCCGAAATGTTGCCGCGCAACGTATCCATTTGGATTCCCCATAGACCCAACTGTCGCTGTTCTGGCGCAACGTGGTAAACTTTCGGTTAAGTTGCGCCGAAAGATCGGGGACGGGAGCTATTGCGGCGCGATTGTGCCGTCTGCCTGGATACGGCCTTCGTCGCGCCCTGGCATGGGGAAATACAGGCGCAGCAGGATCAGTGTCGAGAGGAGGAACGCCGAGGAAGAATGGAGCGCGAAGGGCAGGTCCTGCCAGTCGGCCAGCGCGCCCCACAGCCATGAGCCCACGGCCATGCCGCCAAAGGTGATCGCCTGATAGATCGACAGGCAGCGACCGAGGATATTATCGGGCGAGCGCATCTGCATTGCGACATTGACCGTGGTTAGCCCCGCCACCCATGAGCCGCCCGCAATGAACGTGGCAGGCAGCGCCGACAGCATCGAGTGGGCGCTCGCCAATACCAGCTGTGAAGCAATGTAGCCCAGGGTTGCAACGGTCAGCACTGTCTCGGTCCCCCAGCGCCGCCGCAGATTGCCGATCACCAGAGCGACCAGGATCGATCCGATGCCGAACAGTCCCAGCATCATGCCAAATTCGATCTCGCTACCATGCAGCCGCTGGCGGACCACGGCAGGCAATAGCGCCTGATAACCAGCCACACCGAAGCCGATAACCAGCCCGCGCAGGAGAATACGCCGAATCGGCTGCGACCCCGCACAAAAGCGCATGCCCATGGCAATCGCGGGCATCATCGGTCGCCGGTCCATCGGCGTCGCCACGGGCTTCCAGCGCAGCAGCACCGCGATCAGCACCGGGCGCGACACGGTGTTGACGGCGAAAGCAGCGGCGACATTCCAGATCGAGATCAGCAGCCCGCCCAGCGCTGGGCCGACGGTGCGCGCCAGGTTGAACGAGATGGTGTTGAGCGCGATCGCCTGCGGCATGTCCTGAAAGCCGACCTGCTGGCGCACCGATGCCTGCCAGGCCGGCGAATTGAGCGCGGTGCCGATGCCGAGCAGCAAGGTCAGCACCAGCAGCAGCACGGGCGTCATCACGCCGAACCAGGTGAGCACGGTCAGCACCACCGAGGCAATCAGCATGCCGATTTGTGATAGCAACATCACCCGCCGCCGGTCGAAGTTGTCGGCAATCGCCCCGGCGAAGACGCCGAACACCATGATTGGGATTGTAGTCGAAGCCTGGATCAGCGCGATCATCTGGTGCGATGTGGTCAGGGTGGTCATTTCCCAGGCCGCGCCGACCGATTGCATCGTCGCGCCGAGGTTGGAGGCCAGATTGGCGATCCAGATCGCGCGGAAAGCAGGATAGCGGAACGGTGCCCAGGTGCCCCCGGGCTCCATTCCACGCGCCTCCCGGCGCTCCAGTTGAGAGTCGATATCTGCCATGCAGAATTCGGTTAGGGTGAGCGGGGCACTGCCGCAAGTCCCCCTGGCGATGGATTTGGACGGATGGGCGGGCGAAGCGGAGGCTTGCAGCATGGCGGATGCCGGGTACAGGATGCGCGGCGATGCGAGACCCACCCAGCCCCTGCGACAGCACCTGCCGGATCGACCCGCGAACCGGCTGGTGCCTGGGTTGCAAACGCACGCTCAGGGAGATCGCCGACTGGCCGATGCTGACGGCGGGGGAGAAGCGGGCGATGTTGCGGGGGCTGGAGGGGCGGTGAGGGGCCGTTGGGGGGGTGGGATCCTGACAGTCCGGTTACGGGGCTGGAATGGCAATCAGCTGCCATTTCGGATGATCATCCGCAGAGCCGCAAAGTACTACTGCGGCTGAAGAACTTTCGAATCAGGCTCTAGGACGGCTGCAGTCGGTAACCGACGATAGGCCTGCAAGAACCCGTCAACGATCGTCTCGCGATAAGGATGATCGTCCGGCAAGCGGGAGAGCAAGATCCGGTGCACCTTCGCCATATGATGATAGGGCACGTGCGGCATCATATGATGCAAGGCGTGGTAGCGTAACCCCACCGGATAGAGCCAGCACAACCATGGCGAGCCCGTCACCGTCAGCGAGTCGAGAATCTGCTGCTTGCGCGTGGTGGGTGAAAACCCGGTCCAGTAGGCATGGCTGGACATCACCCGGTAGTAGTTCGCCAGCATGGTGACGACCGCCACCGCATACCATGCCCACAGGAGATTCCAGGACAGCACTCCTGTGATGCATAAAACCACAAATACCAGATGACAGAAGGCGCAAGCGGCATCCTGCCAATACCATTTGCCGCGCTCGGCGGCATCGGGCAACGGGCGCCTGTAATGGCGGTTCAAGGCAAAGGTCGAAGCGCGCTGATACACCGCATTGCGCACGCGCTCCCCGATGAACGGCAAAAACCACGGCAGCACACCGAAACGTAAAATCATCAGCCCCGGCTGCAGTGCCGTCACCACTATAGGTATCAGGAGATTGGGGAGATCGCGCTTGAGCAGTTCATATTCCGAATCCTCCTCCGTGCCGTAATACTCCTGCAAATGGTGAGCCCGATGCACATCGTAGATGTACAGCGGCAACTTATTCACAAAGCCGAAATACAGGTTGAAGGCCGTAGTGAATCCCGGAATCTCCTTACCGGAATGTACCGCCTCGTGCATGAACATGCAGGCGCGAAACATGCAGATCGCGGCTAAAAGCACGGCACCAACCTGCGACCACGAAAACAAGGGGAGGTTCGAGCTCCAATATATCAGCGCATAGCCTGCCGAGCTGCTGGCCAAAAAATCGGTCCAGAAAATCAGCGGATAGGGTTTCGAGGCCCAGCCCAGATCAGCCGTATATTTTCCGAAGCTCAAACCGCCGGTAGCCGCGTCGCTCTCCAGCAATTGCGGGTGTAATCTCGCGTGATTCACGTGCGCCTCTTCCACCATCAGCCAAGGGCATCTCAGAAACAGGCGCCACAGTATCCGGCATTGTTTAATTTAACGTCATCCCCACGCCGGGGGGCAAAGCTGGCAGCCCCGCATTGAAAGCAATACGAGCGCCACCTGTTGACCGGCCCCACTGAGTGGTCCGGGTGGATTGCTGGTGCCGAGAAGCGACTGGCGGCTTTCGGGAGGGCGCTCCTTGCGAACCAATGACCGAAAAGTGGGTCGACAACGGACATCGCTCCCCTCAATAAACCCCGCCCAGCTTGCCATGATCCCAGCTCACCACGCGAAACGGCGTAAACCGCAGCACCACCCGCTTGGCCAACGACGCCCGCACCTGATCGCTCATTTCCGCGCTGAGGCTGCCTGACATCGCATCGCCGGCGCGGACCAGCGCCATGTTGGCGGCGATCCCTTCCGCATCGCCGATAATCTCGGTGTCGCAATAGAGGATCGCCGATTTGAGTTCAGGGTAGGCCTCGCCGCTTTCGACCAGCAGGGTGGCGCGCGAGTCTCGTTCCAGGTTCTTGACCTTCTGGCTCTTGCGGAAAGTGGCGATGACGATGCGGCCCTTGGCGTCGATGCCATAATTCATCGGCATGGGATGCGGCAGGCCACCCACACCGTTGGTGATCAGGATGATCCGTCGCTGCCCGGCGAGATAGGCACTGAGCTCTTGCGGCGTCATTTCTATGGCTTCGCGGCGCGATGGCATTTGGTTGCTCCTCAAACAACAACCAGATAACCGATTACCCTGAGCCTGTCGAAGCCTGTTCTGAGCGCCTGCAAAGGCAGGTGCTCAGGCGCTGCGCATGGATCCTGTGTCGCCCGGAGGCGGACTCAGCGCCAACAGCGCATCGCGCGCGGCGATGAATTCCTGCCACAGCGCCAGCGCCGGTGCTGCAGGGTTAACCCCCCGGGCATGGACCTCCAGCAGCGCGGAAATCCCCGGCTCCATGAACGCGCTGATATCCTCGATGCCCTGTTCGGCCATCGCCCTGCGCCAGCCGCCGGCATCGCGCATAATTGCCGGAAAATTGCGCAGCGGCGGTGTCATCGGTTCCGGCGCAATTCCGCTCAGGGTCGCAACCACCGCTGCGGCATCGTGCAGCGCCGACCACTTCATGCCCAGCGCGCTGGTCGCTGCCTGGCCGAATTGCGCCCGGCCCGAGCCGGGCAAGGCACCGGGATTTGGCGTACCAAGATCGGTGGGCGGGACATTCATGGCCCTTCCCATAGCATTGTGCCCCTTGCCAAATCGCTAACTGCAAACGCCGCCGCGCTGGATTGGGGATATGCCTCGGTGCGTTGGCACAGCTGCCCACTCGCATGATCGCGGCGCTGCTGTGCCTGCTGTTCGGTCGCTATCTGGAGGCAGAGGTGAAACCCGCCGGGCCTGAAATTTCGCGCGACATAGCACTGGCAAGCCGCCCCGCGCTCTGCTAACCGCCTGCGCGCATCGGCACCCG
>JAHFPT010000029.1 GCA_023266625.1 Novosphingobium sp.
CAGTCGGCCGAATCAGGATAGTGGCGGAACCAGTCGGTGACGACCTTGCGCTTGATGATCCGCCATTCGTCGCCGCGCTTCTCGAAAGTGTCGAGATAGCGCCCGGCGCCGATAACGTCGTTCTTGGCACCATCGGGCGTGTTGATCCGGTGGAAGCCATAGAAATAGGATTCGGCATCCGCCGTCGCGCCGTGAACGGTAATCAGCGAATTGGCGATGAAATGTTGCGACTGGTCCATCGAGCCCATCACCGGGAACGCCCAGGCGATGAATTCCTCGGCATTGCCGGTGAAGCTCATGTGGTTATCGACACAATCGGGCCAGTAGGCGCTGCGCAGCATGTCGGCATCGAGCCGGTCGACCCCGCGCGAATAGCGGTATAGGCATTCGCGGATCGCCTCGCGGTCGGCGAGTTCGCCCAGGATCTGGCTGGTTGGCGTGGTCATGCGGCTCTCCGGGGATCGTTGCGCGATTGTGCGCAGCATTGCCCGGCCCCCGCTCATTGGCAAGTGGGCGAGATGGAGTCTTGCGCAAATTGGGGGGCGGCCGCGAGGGCCGTCCCCCAATCGTCACCCGACGACGCTCAGAAACTGTGCGAGACGGTGTTGGTCTTCTTCTTGACTTCGACCAGTGTGCCGAGGTTGGTCAGGCGCAGGAGACCATAGACTTCGTCCTGCCCCCAATCCTCGTCGAGCACGCCTTCGCCCAGCAGCACCTCAAACTTGCGACTTTCGGTCGCGGTCGGATTGCCGTCGGGGAAGAAGAAGCTGTTACCATAGGTGAACAGAAAATCGTCGGCACCGGTCAGCCCGGAATCTTCGCCCCAGAGCTGGCATTTCAGCTTGAAATGCCTGGCAGCGGCACAGCTCTTCATCTGGCAGAGTTCCAGCGTGGTAAAGTTGACATCGCACGTCACCGTGGCGAGGACAGTCTTCTTCTCGTGGTCGTGACGCAGGGTCAGTTTACGATTTGTAATAGTAGCCATAACTATTCTCCAAATTAAACCAGATACATCGGACGATGTACTGAAGTCATGCAAATAGGATGCGCAAATTTAATGCGCAAAGGCAAGGATATTTATATTTATTATCTATCAAGATATTTTCCGTAATGGGAGACAGAACGGCATCTAGATAGATTGCGACTAGATATGAGTAAGTCTGATAAATATCAGAAACAATATTAAAATTATATTTACTATAATATATGGCATATTATAAGATGAGTTGTTATAATGGCGCGTCAAACCGTTCGAAACAGGAAGGCTGGAACGGCAGTTCGCGGGATCGAGATGTCCGACTCGGATGCGTGACCTTGCCGCAGCATACCGCTAAGGCCAGTCCATGGTGGACAGCGAACCGGACAGGACGGACCGAGACCCGGCAGTCTGGCGCTATGCCAAAGCCAGTCGCGCGCATGTTGTCGTCGATGCCGCCGCCTATTTCGAGCTGATGTATGAAGCGATGCTGCGCTCGCGGCAGCGGATTTTTCTGATGGGCTGGGATTTCGATTCGCGCATCCTCCTGTCGGGTGGACGCCGCTGGTGGAACCTGCCGCGCAAGGATCGGTTTCCGGCGCGGCTGGGGGCCTATTTCATCTGGCTGACCCGGCGCACACCCGGCTTGCAGATTCGCTTGCTCAAGTGGAACTTTGGGGCCCTTCGCTATCTGTTTCGCGGGACCATGATCATTGATCTGATCCGCTGGTTGTTCACGCCAGCGGTCGATTTCAAATTCGACTCCGCCCATCCCCTAGGCTGCAGCCATCACCAGAAGGTCGTCGTCATCGACGATTGTTTCGCGGTTTGCGGCGGCATCGACATGACTTCCGACCGCTGGGATACGCCAGAACATCTTCACGAGGACCCGCGCCGCCGTCGCCCCAATGGCAGGCTCTATGGCCCGTGGCACGATGTCACCATGATGATCGAGGGTGATGCCGCAAGGGCGCTGGGCGAGCTGGGACGCAAGCGCTGGCAGCAGGCTGGCGGCAAGCCAATGCAACCATGTCTGCCACAGGATAAAAGCCCTTGGCCGACAAGGCTGAACGCGGAATTCCGCGATGTCGAAGTGGGTATCGCCCGCACCCGCGCGCAGTTCCGCAGCATTGGCGAATTGCGCGAAATCGAGGCGCTGTTCCTTACCCAGATCGCCCGGGCCAAACGCTTCATCTATGCCGAGAACCAGTATTTCGCCTCGCGCGCGATTGCCGAGGCGATTGCCGAGCGCCTGTCCGAACCCGATCCGCCCGAGATCGTGCTGGTCACGCCGCTTTCCTCCGATGGCTGGTTGCAGCAACAGGCGATGGATGGCGCGCGGACGCGGCTGCTGCATGCCATTTCCGAGCGCGATCACACCCGGCGCTTTCGGGTCTATGTGCCGATGACGTCGGGCGGCGCGCCAATCTATGTCCATGCCAAGCTGATGATCGTTGACGACGAGATTGTCCGGGTCGGCTCTGCCAATATGAACAACCGTTCGATGGGGCTCGATACAGAGGCAGACGTGTTCATCGATGCGAGCCGGCCGGGAAATGCCCATGCCGCGCCAGCCATCGCCCGCCTGCGCCGCCGATTGCTCGCCGAACATTGCGGGATATCGGAAAGCAAGCTGGCCATGCTGCTCGCAGAGCACGGTTCGATGGCGGCGGCGATCGAAGCCGCAGGCAGCGCGGGCAAGCATCTCGCGCCTTTTGTCTTGCGTCCGCTCACCGATGCGGAGAAAGCGGTTGCCGACAGCGCTTTGCTCGATCCCGAGCGGCCCGGGGAATTCTTCGAGCCGATCGGACTGCGGCGCGGATTGTTCAGGCGCGGAGGCATATTAAGGCGACCGCGCTGAAAGAGCTGGGCGCGCTGAAGGGAGATTGATTGGATGGCCGGGCATCATGACGATGACGAAAATGGCGCCGAAAATGGGGGAGGCGATTTCGGCCCGATGGCCAAACTGTCGGTTCCCATCGAGGTGCAGGATGCGATCCGCACGCTGATCCGCTGGACTGGCGATGATCCTGCGCGCGAAGGCCTGCGTGATACGCCGGCCCGCGTTGCCCGCGCGTGGAAGGAATATTGCCAGGGCTATGGGGAAGACCCGGCCTATCACCTTTCTCGCCGCTTCGAAGAGGTGGGCGGCTATAATGAGCTGGTGCTGCTCAAGGACATTCCGTTCCAGTCGCATTGCGAACACCATATGGCGCCGATTATCGGCAAGGCGGCGATCGGCTATATGCCGCGTGATAGCGTCGTTGGAATTTCCAAGCTTGCCCGTGTGCTCAACGCCTATGCACGGCGGCTGCAAATCCAGGAGCGGCTGACGGCGGAAGTCGCGCAATGCATCTGGGACCATCTCAAACCGCAAGGCGTGGCGGTGGTGATCGAGGCAAGCCACGCCTGCATGACTGCCCGCGGCGTGCGCACGCCGGGAGTGGGCATGGTCACCAGCCGGCTGATGGGCTGTTTCCTCGACGACGAGCGCAGCCGCAAGGAAGTGCTGAGCCTGATGGGCTATTGATCCCGCAGACAGGATGGGGTGTGGTAAATGGCGGAATATGGCGCGCTTGTCATGCCCCCCTCAATACCCGAATTGAGCCGCAAGGCGGCGATTGTCGGTGTGGGCGAGACCGATTATCACGATGATTACCGCGCCCAGCGCAAGCCGCCGCCGGGCTATGAGCCGCCGACTACCGAAGCGCTGGCCAGCCTCGCCTTCGAACGCGCGCTGGCAGACTCTGGTCTGAAGCGCGGCGAGATCGACGGACTGACCGGCTCCTTCACCTATGGCGGCCCGCCGCCTGCCGAGCTGGCGGCCTTGCTGGGGGTCAAACCACGCTACAACATCGCCAATGGCAATATCATGGCCGGGCCGCTGCCAGTCGTCTGCGCCGCCATCGCCGAAGGCAAGGCCGATATTGTCGCGATGGTCTATGCGGTCAATTCGCGCAGTGTCGGCCGGGTGTTCGGCGGCGCGACCCACCTCGGCGGGGCGGAGGGCTATGGCACGCCGCCGTCCTACTACTATTACCATCCCTGGGGCTGGAGCAGCCAAGCGGCGCATTGGGCGATGATCTTTGCGCATTATCAGATGAAATACGGCCTGCGCGAGGAAGACTTGGGCGCAGTCGCGCAGCAAGTCCGGGTGCACGCCTCGCGCAATCCGAACGCCGTGATGCAGACGCCTTTCACCATCGAGGAGTATATGAGCTCGCGCTATATCGTGCGCCCGCTGCATTTGCTCGACATCTGCCTGGTCAACGACGGCGCGGTCTGCCTGATCGTCCGCCGCGCCGACATGGCGCGCGACATGGTCAAGACCCCGGTCGATGTTGCGGGCTGGGGCGAGGCCAGGATCAAGCACAGCAAGTTCGATGTCATGGTCCGCCAGCAATTGCGCCCGCAGCTTGAAGAGGCAGGTGGTCAGGCCTTTGCCATGGCCGGGCTGGGCCAGGCCGATATCGGCCATTTCGAAGGCTATGACGCGGGTTCGATGCATCTGATCAACCAGATCGAGGGCTATGGTTTTGCCAAGCCGGGTGAGGGCGTTGCTTTCTGCCAGGCGGGCGAGATGGACCTGACCGGGCGGCTTCCGACCAACACCGAAGGCGGCAATCTCTCTTGCTCCTACATGCACGGCTGGAGCCAGGTCGCCGAGACGGTGCGCCAGCTGCGGCATGAGGCGGGGTCGCGTCAGGTGGCGGGGGTGCGCAATGCGATGACCTCGCTGGCGCAAACCGATCAGGCCCATCCACTTGTTTTTGCGCGGGGGGATTGAGCATGGCCGAGAAACGACCGCCCCGCACGCTCGGCCCCGGCCATGACCAGTTCTGGGAATGGTGCGGCAAGGGTGAGCTGCGCTTGCAGAAATGCACCGGCTGCGGCGCGCTGATCTGGCCTGCGGCGGCGGCCTGCGAGCGGTGCGGAGATGGCGAGATGGACTGGCAAGCCATGACGGGCCGGGGCAAACTCGTCAGCTGGTGCAGCTTTCACCAGGACTATTACGGCGGCATGCTGCCACTGCCGTATGACTGCATCCTGGTCGAGCTTGTCGAAGGGCCGCTGTTTCTCAGCAATCCTAGCGGCTTTGGCTGCGAGGATATCGAGCCGGGGATGGCCGTGGCGGTGCGATTCATCGACTGCGAGGATGACGGCGGGGCTTACCGGCTGCCGGTGTTTGCGCGGGTCTGAGCCATGCTCCTCCCCCCTTGCGGGGGAGGATACAAAGGCTTGGTCGCGTAGCGGCCTAGCCGTAGTTGGAGAGGGGGGCGATTGCAGCGCACGGTCGCCCCCTCTCCAAGCTACGCTAGCTCCTTCGGAGCAAGCTGCGCTTTCCTCTCCCGCAAGGGGAGAGGAGTTTGCGGACCCTAATTCTTCGCCTTGTCGACCAGTTGATTCGCCCCGATCCATGGCATCATCGCGCGCAGCTGCGAGCCAACCTGTTCGATCGGGTGCGCTGCGGCCGCCTTGCGGGCGGCTTTCAGCTCGGGCTGGCCGGCGCGGTTGTCGAGGACGAAGTTTTTCACGAACCGGCCCGACTGGATGTCGGCGAGGATGCGCTTCATTTCGGCCTTGGTTTCGGATGTGATGACGCGCGGGCCCGAGGTGATGTCGCCATATTCGGCGGTGTTCGAGATCGAATAGCGCATGTTGGCGATGCCGCCTTCATACATCAGATCGACGATCAGCTTGACCTCGTGAAGGCACTCGAAATAGGCCATTTCGGGCGCGTAACCGGCCTCGGTCAGCGTCTCGAAACCCGCCTGGATCAGGTGGGTCAGCCCGCCGCAGAGCACCGCCTGCTCGCCGAACAGATCGGTTTCGCATTCCTCGCGGAAGTTGGTCTCGATGATGCCCGAGCGCCCGCCGCCGACGCCGCTGGCATAGGCCAGCGCCACGTCATGCGCATTGCCGGTGGCATCGTGATGCACCGCGATCAGGCAGGGCACGCCGCCGCCGCGAGCATATTCGCTGCGCACGGTATGGCCGGGCCCCTTGGGCGCGATCATGATGACATCGACATCGGCGGGGGCCTCGATCAGACCGAAGTGGATGTTGAGGCCGTGCGCGAAGGCGAGGGCGGCGCCGGGGCGCAGATTGCCCTTGACGTCATCGGCCCAGATCCCCGCCTGATGCTCGTCGGGGGCGAGGATCATCAGGATATCGGCCCAGGCGGCGGCATCCTTGTTGGACATTACCTTGAAGCCCGCGCCTTCGGCCTTCTTGGCGGTGGCGGAGTCAGAACGCAGCGCGATGGCGACTTCCTTGATGCCCGAATCGCGCAGGTTCTGCGCATGGGCATGGCCCTGGCTGCCATAGCCGAGTACGGCGATCTTTTTGCCGGTGATCAGATTAATGTCGCAATCGGCGTCGTAGTAAACTTTCATCGGGGAGTGCTTTCCTTGATTAGCTTGAAACTGGTGGTTGGTTGGATTAGATTGCTGCGCATGAACAAGCAGGAATTCGATAAACTGGCGCTGATCGCCCAAAGCCTGGCTAGCGGAGCGGCGATTGCCGCCGCACTAGCATCGGTTGCCGGGATGACAAGCCTGCCTGCGGCTGTTCCCCTGCTTGGAGCCGTGCTGGCCCTGGCGGTGACAGTCGGTTCTGGAGCGCTGTCGCACGGTCAAGACACGAAGGCTGGACTGGGCGGAGAATAGGTTTGGCGCAGCAGCCGACCTCGATACTTGCCCTGGCTGTTTTCGGCTGCGTGATAATCTTTCCGATAGCCCATTTTCTTTGGCGCAAACGTTCCAATCCGCCTGCCAGTGCGCCGACCGAATTCGGACGCATCGATGCAATCAAGCTAGCATGGGTGGGCGCAAGCGCGCCGCAAGCCGTTTGCATGGTCATCTGGCCAATATTTCCTAAGGCGCTCACGGTCATAACCGAAGCTCCGTTGCTGCTAATCCCGACTGGGGTCGCCGCGATCACCCTATTGATCGGCGACGTTCTCGACTGGAAATAGCACGAGATTTGAAACCTTTGGGTCACGCCGCCTCGCTCCCCCGCATCATCCCGACGATGCCGGTGCGGCCAACCTCGACCAGCCCCAGCTCGCGCATCAGGGCAACGAAGCTGTCGATCTTGTCCGGATCGCCGGTCAGCTCGAAGATGAAGCTCGATGTGGTGGTATCGACCACCTTGGCACGGAAGACATCGGCGAGGCGTAGCGCTTCGACGCGGTTGTCGCCAGTGCCTGCGACCTTGATAAGCGCCAGTTCGCGTTCGACATGCGGGCCCATTTCGGTGAGGTCGATAACCTTGTGCACCGGGATCAGCCGTTCCAGCTGGGCGTGGATCTGATCGATCACTGCCGGGGGCCCGTGGGTGACGATGGTGATCCGGCTGACCGCGTGGTTGTCCGAAATGTCGGCCACTGTCAGGCTATCAATATTATAGCCGCGCGCGGTGAACAGCCCGGCGATCTTGGCGAGGATGCCTGCTTCGTTGTCGACGAGAATGGTGAGGACGTGGCGCTCGGCGGCGAGGTGCTTGATTTTCATTTTTAATCCAAACTTATCCGTTCGTCCCGAGCGAAGTCGAGGGTTCTTGGCCGAGCGAAGCCGAGGCCGTTGCGCGCGGGACGTTCTCGGCTGCGCTCGAACGGGGTCCCTCGACTTCGCTCGGGACGAACGGTGTTAGTGGGTTCGCGGAGTAACTCACACCAGCGCCTTCGCTTCATCGTCCATCGTCCCCGCAACCGTATCGCCGTGCAGGATCATCTCGGTATGCGCCGCGCCGCTCGGGATCATCGGGAAGCAATTGGCGTCCTTGGTCACCCGGCAATCGACGATCACCGGGCCGTCATGCGCGATCATCGCCAGGATTCCCGAGTCGAGGTCCGCCTCGTGATCGATGCGGATGCCCTTCCAGCCATAGGCTTCGCCCAGCTTCACAAAGTCGGGCAGGCTGTCCGAATACGAATTCGAATAGCGGCTCTCATAGGTCAGTTCCTGCCACTGGCGGACCATGCCCATCCATTGGTTGTTGAGGATGAACACCTTGACCGGCAGGCGGTATTGCGTCGCGGTGCCAAGCTCCTGGATGTTCATCTGGATCGAGGCTTCGCCAGCAATGTCGATCACCAGATCATCCGGATTGCCGCACTGCGCGCCGATGGCCGCCGGGAGCCCATAGCCCATCGTGCCCAGCCCGCCCGAGGTCAGCCAGCGGTTGGGCTGAAAGAAATGATAGTGCTGCGCCGCCCACATCTGGTGCTGGCCGACTTCGGTGGTGATGATCGGGTTCAAATCCTTGGTCAGCGCATAGAGCCGCTGCACCGCCAGTTGCGGCATGATCTCGGTTTTGGAGAGCGGGAAAGCGAGGCTGTCGCGCGCGCGCCAGCCGTCGATGCGGGCTTTCCATTCGGTGAGGTCCTGCCCCTTGCGATTGCCCCATTCATCGATCAGCTGTTCGAGCACCTTGCCACAATCGCCGACAATCGGCAGGTCGACATGCACTGTCTTGTTGATCGAGGCGCGGTCGATATCGATGTGGATCTTGGTCGAATTGGGCGCGAAGGCGTCGAGGCGGCCGGTGACCCGGTCGTCGAAGCGCGCGCCGACGCAGATGATGAGGTCGGCCTTGTTCATCGCCAGATTGGCTTCATAGGTGCCATGCATGCCCAGCATGCCGAGCCAGTCGGGATGATCTGCGGGGAAAGCGCCGAGGCCCATCAGCGTCGAAGTGAGCGGCGCGCCGGTCAGCGCCTGCAACTGGCGCAGCAATTCCGAAGCATGCGGGCCGGAGTTGATCACCCCGCCGCCGGTGTAGAAAATCGGAGCCTTGGCCTTGGCGATCAGCGCGATGGCGCGCTCGATCTCCTCGACGCTGCCCTCGGTGCGCGGATTATAGCGGTTGCGACGCTGCGGCGGCCCGTCGTGCCACGAGGCAGAGGCGATCTGGACGTCCTTGGGGATGTCGATCAACACCGGTCCGGGGCGGCCTTCAGTGGCGATCTGGAACGCCTCGTCGATGATCGCGGCAAGCTCGGAGGGGTCCTTCACCAGATAGTTATGCTTGGTGCAGTGGCGCGAGATGCCGACGGTGTCGGCTTCCTGGAAGGCGTCCGAACCGATCAGGGCGGAGGGCACCTGGCCGGTGAACACCACCAAGGGAATCGAATCCATGAAGGCATCGGCAATGCCGGTGATGGCATTGGTCGCGCCGGGGCCGGAAGTGACCAGCACCACGCCGGGCTTGCCGGTCGACCGGGCATAGCCCTCTGCCGCATGCGCCGCACCGGCCTCATGGCGCACCAGAATATGCCGGATGCGCTCTTCGCCGAACAGCGCGTCATAGATCGGCAGGACCGCGCCGCCGGGATAGCCGAAGACGAACTCGACCCCCTGCCGCACCAGGCTTTCGACCAGAATATTCGCGCCGCTGCGCTCTTCACTCACAATGCAGGTCCTCTTTGAAAGCGTCGCTCACCATAAAAAGTCGACCCGGCATGGTTTGCGCCATGCCGGGTCACCTCTCCATTCGCACCCGGATCATATCGGGCCCCGCCGTGGCGGGATCGCGCTCGCCCTACGTGGCATAAAATACCATGTCAATAGCTATTGTTGTAATAATATATCAAAATGAGCAGATATATCGACATTCAATGTCTCGATGCGCTGCCAATCGGGCGGCGGCTGGCGGCGGAACCAGGTGTATTGGCGCTTGGCATAGTTGCGGGTGGACTGGGCACCCAGCGCACGGGCTTCGCCGAGCGAGCAAGCGCCGCGAAGGTAGCTCGCCACTTCGCCCACGCCGATCGCCCGCATGACCGGGAGCGCGGGATCGAGGCGGCGCGCTAGCAATGCCTCGACTTCAGCAATGGCGCCTCCTGAGCCTGACGAAGGATCCAGCATGGCGGCGAAGCGCTGGTCGCAGCGCTGATAAAGCCACGCGCGTTCGGGAAGCAGGATCGCGGCATGCAGCACCACGCACTCGCGAATCCCGCCGGACCGTTGCTGCTGCCAGTCCGCCAGCGTTCGTCCCGTCGAACGGGCCACTTCGAGCGCACGGGAAATGCGCGCGGTGTCAGCCGGGGCGAGCGCGGTGGCGCGCGCTGGGTCTTCGCGCGCCAGCGCAGCATGGGCCTGGGCCACGGGCAGGGCGCGCACGGCGGCGCGCACTTCTGGGTCGATTTCAGGGACTGGAGCGATGCCGTCCAGCAGCGTGCGCAGGTAAAGCCCGGTTCCCCCGACGAGGATCGGTACTCCGCCCGCGCCATGGACTTCGGCAATGACTGCCTTTGCTGCTGCCGCCCAATCTGCTGCGGAGCAGGCTGCTGCTCCATCCCATGTGCCGAACAGCTGGTGGTCGATCCCGGCCATTTGGTGCCGCGTTGGCCGTGCGCTCAGGACTGTGAGATCGGCATAGACCTGCGCGCTGTCGGCGTTGATGATCACCGCCGTGCGCCCGCGCTCGCGCAGTGCCAGGGCCAGCCGCAGCGCGAGATCGCTCTTGCCGCTCGCCGTCGGCCCTGCGATGAGCGCCAGCGGTGGCAGTCCCGCCGGATCGTCAGGGGAATCTTCTGTGCTCATTGCCCGGCTGATAGCAGATGCGGCGGTGCTGTCGGCAAATTCTGCGCCTGCGTTGGCGCAGCTGGCCGGACAGGGAATATCCGCTTCGGCATCGCCGTTGCCGGGCGGTCAGGGCTTGCAATTTGTCGCCGAATCGGGCGAACTGGGCGCGATGCGGGCCGTGCTCGACGCCCATTTTGTCCCCTGTGACATGCTGATCGCGGACCACATCCCGGCCATCCCTCGCATCTTCGTCTCCGACATGGATTCGACGATGATCGCTGCCGAATGCATCGACGAGCTGGCCGATTTTGCAGGGATCAAGCCGCAGATCGCCGCGATCACCGAGCGCGCCATGCTGGGCGAGCTCGATTTCGTAAGCGCATTGCGCGAGCGCGTCGCCCTGCTGCGCGGCCTGTCGCAAGACGCGATCGCCGAATGCCTGGCGACGCGCATCGCTATGATGCCGGGCGCAAAGGTGCTGGTCGAGACGCTCAAGGCCAAGGGCTGCCGCACCGTGCTGGTCACCGGCGGTTTCCACCAGTTCGCCGATCCGGTCGCTGAGGAACTGGGCTTCGAGCGGGTGGTGGCCAACCGTCTGGAAGTGGTGGATGGCAAGCTAACCGGCGGACTGGTCGGGCCGATCACTGACAGTGCGGTGAAAAAGGCCGTCCTGCTCGAAGAGGCAGCGCTGCTCGGTGCTGGCAAACCTGGTGAATTTATTGGCACGCTCGCCACTGGCGACGGTGCCAACGACATTCCGATGCTGGAGGCAGCGACCTATGGCATCGCCTTTGCGGCCAAGCCAAAGGCCCGCGCGGTGGCGGATGGCTGGATCGACCGGGGTAATTTGACCGGCGTGCTGGATCTATTTGGCGTTCCACGTAATGAGTGGGTCTGGGAATAGGCGCAAGCGATTGAAATACTGCGTGTCACGTTGACGATTTACTAACCAGAAGTTGGCATAGAGCGGCCATGGATTTGGCCGAATTTCGCCGGTTTACCGAATATCTGCCCCCCGCCGAATCGCTGCGGGGCGGGCATGGCGAAACTGTGCCGCGCGATGATGCGCTGGAGGAACTGCTCGCCGCCTTCATTGCCGGGAGGGAACCGCACCGGATTCTGCCGCTGGTCCATCCGGATCGCCAGTCGATGCGGTTCGACTGGTCAAGTGCGCTGAAACATTTCCGCCTTCTCCGCAGCGACAAGGAACGCACTCGCGAGGCCTTCCATATTTTCGAGGCGCTGCCCTGGGTCGGAATGACCGGTGCCGCCTGCACCTTTCTTGCGACAGATCGAGGTCAGGCGATCTACGCCAGCGAACCCTATCTGCCCGATATCCTCGAAGATCACGTTGCCCTCCGCCGTCTGCCAATGGGCAGCCTGGCGCATGACTATTGCGACCATATGGAGCGCGAAAGTCTTTCTGCTGCCGAGCTGGTCGCCGAATATGAGGAGTGGCGCAGTGGCCGGGCGCGGCTTGACGACAAGGTCGAGTGGTATGTCGATCGGCTGCGCGACACCCATGATCTGCTGCACGTGCTCACCGGCTTCGGTCGCGACGTGCTGGGCGAGCAATGCGTGCTGGCTTTCGTGTACAAACAGCGCCCCAGCGTCGGACATCTCTTCGTCGGCTATGCCGGTGCGGCAATGACGCGGCTGAATTCCGCATGGAAAGTGCCAGTCCTGCGCGCCGTCTTCGAGGCTCGCCAGATCGGCAAGGCCTGCCTGCCTATCGCCGAACAGCCGATCCGCGAACTGCTGGCCATGCCGACCGATGCGGTACGCGCGCGGCTCAACCTGCGCCCGGCGCGATACTATCCCAAAGCGCAACACATCTGGCGCGAAGAAGGCATCGATCCGCACCAGGTGCTGGCGAAGGCGGCGGCTTGAGGGGCGCGGGATTTCAGGGCTGGTAGGTGAGGCCGAGGCGTTCGGCCTGAACGCGAAGCCGCTTGTCGCGGGTAAGCAATGTTCCGCCTTCGATTAGGCGTACCGCTGCAATCAGATGGGCATCGACGAATCCAATGCCTTTGTTGTGAAGCTCCAACCACTCGATCATCGCGATCACTTCCGAATGCGAGGCCACAATTGTTTGCGGCAACTCCTGAAGCTCTTCCAGAACAGCCTTGCGTGACTTGATCGATCCGAGCGCAATTTCGCCATAAACAATCGGGTGCATCACCACCCATCGGCGTTTGAGCAGACCTGCCAGCCCTATATCGCCCTTGTTGATGTGGTCGATCCAGATCGAACTATCGACGAGGACTTTCGGCTGGGCCATCAATCCGGATTGACGAACCGGGGCGGGCGACGGCGCGGCGCGGCTTTTGCGTCGGGATCGCTGCCGCCAAGCGCAATCAGGCGTTGCGCTGCCAAGCGCTGCCGCATCTCGACGAGCGCCTGCCGGACAAGCGCGCTGGTTTCCTCGATCCCGAACCCTTCGCGGAGATCCTGAAGCAATTTGTCGTCGATGTTGACAGTGGTGCGCATACATAAGAAATAGCATCAATTGATGCATGATTCAATGACTGAATGCCTTACCACACGGTCGTTGGCTGAACCTTCAAACCTTGCCCTTCCCCTTATGATCGCGGATCAGCCCATCCAGCGCCGCGATCCGCGTCCGTTCGGGCGTTTCCCTTGCCAGTCCCTTGAGTCGGCAGGTTGCCCACAGGCTTTTGCGTTCGGATTCGAGCGCCTTGAGATAGAGGTCGGCCATCAGCCTTCCATCCAGTCGCGGAAGAAGCTGTCGCTGGCTTCGCGGAGGGCGGTGAGGGGGACGTTGAGCGCTACCGTCCGCCCATCAATATAATCATCGACTAGCGCGGTACCAGTCGCAGTTCCTAGGCAATCCGCACCCACGCCCGCTGCATTTGCTGAGTCCAATAGGTTAAAATAATCTCGTGTTTCGACAATATACCGCCCTTGGTGTTCACCAAACGGCCAATCCGCGCCAGCCAGCAGCCAGTCGGGCAGGATGCGTGCGCCTATGCCGCCTGCCAATGCCATTTCAGCGATGGCAACCAGCCAACCGCCGTCCGAGACATCATGAACGGCTAGTGCTTGGCCGCTTTCGATAATCTCTCGGACAAATTCGCCGACGCAACGCTCAAATTTCAAATCGACTTTTGGCGCTTCGCCGCCTTCTCTTCCGGCAATCTCTCGCAACCAAAGTGATTGTCCGAGGTGCCCGGGCGCATGCTTGTCGCTACATTCACTATCAGACAACAGCACGATTGCCGACCCATCCTCCTTAAACCCAATCGTCGCCATCTTCTCATGGTCTTGCATCAGGCCCACGCCGCCAATCGCAGGCGTCGGCAAAATCGCAGACCCACCCCCCGTCGCCTTGCTCTCATTATAAAGCGACACATTCCCGCTCACGATCGGGAAATCGAGCGCCCGGCAGGCATCGCCCATGCCCTCCAGACAGCCGACAATCTGCGCCATGATCTCGGGCCGCTGCGGGTTGCCGAAGTTGAGGCAGTTGGTGATCGCCAGCGGCGTCGCGCCGACCGCGCAGAGGTTGCGGTAACACTCCGCCACTGCCTGTTTGCCGCCCTCATAGGGATCGGTATAGCAATAGCGCGGGGTGCAGTCGGTGCTCATGGCGAGTGCCTTTTGGGTGCCGTGTATGCGGACAACCGCCGCATCGCCGCCCGATTTCTGCAAGGTGTCCGCGCCGACCTGGCTGTCGTATTGCTCCCAGATCCAACGGCGGCTGGCCAGGTCCGGGCAGGCCATCAGCTTGAGCAGGTCCGCGCCGATGTCGGTGCTTTCGGGCACGTCGCCGAGCGGTTTGACCTTGGCCCAGGCCTTGTAATCCTCGCGCGACATCGCTGGGCGGTCATAAAGCGGCGCATCGTCGGCCAGCGGATCGAGCGGAATATCGCAGACCACCTCGCCATCGAATTCCAGCACCATATGCCCGGTATCGGTGACTTCGCCGATCACCGCGAAATCCAGTTCCCACTTGCGGAAGATCGCCTCGGCCATTGGTTCCTTGCCGGGCTTCAAGACCATGAGCATGCGCTCCTGGCTTTCGCTCAGCATCATTTCATAGGGCGTCATATGCTCTTCGCGGCAGGGCACCATGTTCATGTTCAGCCGGATGCCCGCGCCACCCTTGGAGGCCATTTCGACCGAAGAAGACGTCAGCCCCGCCGCGCCCATATCCTGGATGGCGACAATCGCGTCAGTCGCCATCAGTTCAAGGCAGGCTTCAATCAGCAACTTCTCGGTGAAGGGATCGCCGACTTGCACGGTCGGGCGCTTTTCGTCCGAATTTTCGTCGAAATCGGCGCTGGCCATGGTCGCGCCGTGGATGCCGTCGCGGCCGGTCTTGGAGCCGACATAGACGATCGGATTGCCGAGGCCCGTCGCCGCGGAGTAAAAAATCTTGTCCTGTTCGGCGACGCCGACAGTCATCGCGTTGACCAGAATATTGCCGTCATAGGCTTTGTGGAAATTGGTCTCGCCACCAACCGTCGGCACGCCAACGCAATTGCCATAGCCACCAATCCCGGCGACGACGCCCTGGACCAGATGCTTCATTTTCGGGTGCTTGGGATCGCCAAAGCGCAGCGCGTTCAGATTGGCGACGGGCCGCGCGCCCATGGTGAAGACATCGCGCAGGATGCCGCCGACCCCGGTCGCTGCGCCCTGATAGGGTTCGATGTAGCTCGGGTGGTTGTGCGACTCCATCTTGAAGATGCAGGCCTGATTATCGCCAATGTCGATCACCCCGGCATTCTCGCCCGGCCCGCAGATCACCCAGGGCGCCTCGGTGGGCAGCTTTTTGAGATGGATGCGGCTGCTCTTGTAGGAGCAATGCTCTGACCACATCACCGAGAAAATGCCGAGCTCGACCAGATTGGGCTCGCGGCCCAATGCATGGAGGACGCGGGCATATTCTTCTTCGGACAGCCCGTGGGCGGCGACTACATCGGGGGTGATCGGAGAAGGGGATTCTTGCATGTCGCGCGCCTTAGCGGCGGGTGTCACTTGCGGCTAGTCGGGAAGAGCGATTCTCCCCGCAGTTTGGCATTCGAGGCGGTCGTGCTAAGTTGCCTGCTGTTTCAGGGTCGCAGGGGACTAGGGCCATGGCAGTTGAAATCGTCGAAGGTACACTTGAGCCGGGACAACCGAAGCGCAACAAGCGCGGCTATGGCTTATTCCCCGAACTGACGATCAGGACCGCAGGCGGCCAGGCAAGAACATTCACCAAAGTCGTGTCGGGCGAGCCCGTAACCTCGCAAATTATCGCTGGCGGGGACGGGCGCTTTTATTTGACCCGGTTCGGAGGCGGGATTGGTTTGATTGGCGTGCGCAGACCCGACAATTCCAATTATTACAGTCATTATACCAACATGATACCGGTAGTGTTAGTGGTTGGCGCATTGGGGGCGCTGATGGGCGTTGCCAAGTTTGGTTTCGGCGTTGCTGATTTGCCCTTGACCCCCGCAGTGGTGGGGCCACTGTTGATGATTGCAGGATTTTATTTCAGCAGTCAGAAAAATGCCGCAAGGCGCGCCTTCGAAGCCGATACGCCATCATCCGCGTGATAGCTTGACCCTGGCTGCGGTCCCCGGCAATGCTGGCACCCGATGAACGAGACGACCGAACTCCAGACGATGAGCTTCGAGGACGCCTTGCGCGCGCTCGAGGATGTCGTGCGCAAGCTTGAAAGCGGCGAAGCTCCGCTTGACGATTCGATCTCGCTCTATGAACGCGGCGAAGCCTTGCGCAAGCTCTGCCAGGCGCGGCTCGATGCGGCGCAGGCGCGGATCGAGAAGATTGTCGCCGGGCCGGACGGGGCACCTCTGGGCGTTCAGCCGTTTGATGAGTCGGGCCGTTGATTGTGGTGGGGGCGGGCGTTGCCGATTCGCAGCTGACCGGCGCCCTTGCGCGCATCCAGCGCGAGATCGACGCCAAATTCGATGCATTGCTGCCACTACCCTCCGATCCCCGCACCCGGCTGATCGAGGCGATGCGCTATGCTGCAATCGGCGGCGGCAAGCGGCTGCGGCCGCTGCTGGTGAGTGCGACGGCCGATATGTTTCGCGTCGATCGCGACGCCGCAGTGCGTGCCGGGGCGGCGGTCGAGGCGATCCATGTCTATTCGCTGATCCACGATGATCTGCCTTGCATGGATGACGACGCCATGCGCCACGGCAAACCGACCATCCACCGCGCCTTCGATGAGGCCACAGCGGTGCTGGCGGGCGACGCGCTGCACGATCTTGCCTTCGAAATTCTGGCCGATCCGGTCACTTCGGGCGATCCCTTCACCCGCATCGAGCTGGTCGGTGCGCTCGCCAGTGCCAGCGGCGCGCAGGGCATGGCGGGCGGGCAGATGATGGATATGGTCGCCGAAGACAGCAGCTTCGATCTCCAGACCGTCACCAGGTTGCAGCAGCTTAAGACCGGGGCCTTGCTCGCGGCTTCGGTCGAAATGGGAGCGATTCTCGGCAAGGTCGCGCCGGAAGGGCGCGGGCAACTGCGCGCCTACGCCCGTGATATCGGCCTCGCCTTCCAGATTGCCGACGACCTGCTCGATCACGAAGGCGATGAGGCGGCGGCGGGCAAGGCGCTGCGCAAGGATTCGGCGGCGGGCAAGCAGACTTTTGTTTCGCTGCTCGGGCCCGAGCGGGCGCGGGCGCAGGCAAGCGCGCTGGTCGATCAGGCGATTGCCCACCTCGCCCAACATGGCAAGGAGGCGGAATTGCTGCGAGAACTGGCGCGCTATATCGTTGAAAGGAATCACTGATGGCGCATTCCGGCGGCACCCGTATCGGCGTCTATCCCGGCACTTTCGATCCGATCACCCTGGGGCATGCGGACATCATCCGGCGTGGGGCCAAGCTGGTCGATAAGCTGATCATCGGGGTTACCACCAACCTTTCCAAAAATCCGATGTTCACCCCCGACGAGCGTATGGCGATGGTGGAGCGCGAAGTTGCCGCGCTGGGTATCGACAATGTCGAGGTGGTCGGTTTCAATGCCCTGCTGATGCGCTTTGCCGCAAAGCAGGGCGCGACTGTGATCGTGCGCGGTCTGCGGGCAGTGACAGACTTCGAATATGAATTCCAGATGACGGGAATGAACCGGCAGCTCAATGCCGGGATCGAGACCGTATTCCTGATGGCCGAGGTTGGCCTTCAGCCGATTGCCTCCAAGATGGTCAAGGAAATAGCCCAGTTCGGCGGCGATATCGCGCCCTTCGTCAGCCCGGCAGTGCGAGACGATGTCGTTGCACGGGTGGCACAGACCGGGCGGCTTGGCGATTATTAGCGGTGGGGGCTGCTCGTTCATTGCCATGACAGCAGGGTGGCGGTATGCGCCGCAGCATTGATGGCGCATAGCGCTGTGCCGCGCGCGGCGATTGGTTGAGGCCGCAAGCGGCTAGGGTTGAGAGAGACTGATGATTCCTTCTCGCATTGCATTGTTTTTTCTTGGTCTTTCTCTCGCCATAAGTCCGGCGCTGGCCAAGAAGGCACCGCCACTGGCGCTGGCTTCGTCGCTGCCGACGATTGTCAATCCGGATCCGACCGTGGCCCCGGAGAATGTGCTCTATCTTGATCTGTCGAACGGTGGCCGGGTGTCAATCCGGCTGATGCCCGAATGGGCGCCGAACCATGTCGAGCGGATCAAGACGCTGGTCAAACAGGGTTTTTACAACGGCATCATTTTCCACCGGGTGATCGACGGCTTCATGGCACAGACTGGCGATCCGACCGGGACCGGAGCAAGCGGCTCGACGCTACCCGACCTCAAGGCCGAGTTCAATTCGATGCCGCATCTGCGCGGCACGCTGTCGATGGCGCGGACCGATGCGCCCGACAGCGCCAACAGCCAGTTTTTCATCGTCTTCTATCCGCGCTTCGCGCTGGACCGGAAATATACGGTGTTCGGCCGGGTGATCGGCGGCATGGATGTGGTCGACCGCATCGAACGCGGCGAGCCGCCGGAGCATCCGACCAGGATACTTCAGGCCTCGATGGCGGAGGATCGTATGCCGCTCCCGGTCATGCCCGCGCCTGCTGCTGCGCCGACGGCGATTACGGCGGATCAACTGAGCAATTCGAAGTCGAATTAGGGCTTGTTTGGGGCGGAGGTTGGCGCGGCATCCTTCGACAAGCTCAGGATGAGCGGAGGTGGGTTTGAATTCTCAAGCCAAGACCGCACCCAATCCCAAACCCCGCTCAGCCTGAGCTTGTCGAAGGCCACGCGCTACCCTAGCTCTCCTTCATGCGCGTAGACCTCTTCGATTTCCACCTGCCGCATGAGCGCATCGCGCTGCGCCCTGTCCGGCCTCGCGATGCCGCGCGGATGTTGGTGGTCGAGGGTAATGCCCCCTTTGGGGATCGCCACGTCCGTGACCTGCCGCTGCTGCTGCGCAAGGGCGATGTGCTGGTGTTCAACGACACCCGCGTCATCCCGGCGCAGCTCGAAGGCAAACGGGGAGAGGCGCGGATAGGCGTAACGCTCCACAAACGGCTGGATTTGCGCCGCTGGCAAGCATTTGTCCGTAACGGTAGGCGGCTGCGCGAAGGCGACCGGATCGCGTTCCCCTCCGATGTCGCCGCCATCGCCGAAGCACGTCACGCCGATGGCAGTTGGACGCTCCGCTTCGTCGGCGACGAGCCGGTCGAAGTGCTGCTCGAGCGGGCAGGCAAGATGCCGCTGCCGCCCTACATTGCCGGAAAGCGGGCGACCGATGAGGCCGACCGCAGCGACTATCAGACGATGTTTGCCCGCGAAGAAGGCGCGGTCGCCGCGCCGACCGCCGCGCTGCATTTCACCCACGAACTGATGGCAGCGCTGGCTGAGGCAGGCATTGGCCACGAAACCCTGACCCTGCATGTCGGGGCGGGGACCTTCCTGCCGGTCAAGGCTGAGGATACAGCGAGCCATGTCATGCACGCCGAATGGGGCCGGATCGATGAGGCGACCGCCGAACGGCTCAACGCCGCGCGCGGCGCTGGCGGGCGGATCATTGCGGTCGGCACTACAAGCCTGCGGCTGCTCGAAAATGCGTCGAGTGAGTACGGCGCAATCCGCCCCTTCGAAGGCGACACCGCGATTTTCATCACCCCCGGCTATCGCTTCCGCGCCATCGATGGACTGATGACGAACTTCCACCTGCCGCGCTCGACGCTGTTCATGCTGGTCTCGGCGCTGGTGGGGCTGGACCGGATACGCAGCGCCTATGCCCATGCGATTGCAGAGGACTACCGGTTTTACTCCTACGGCGATGCGAGCTTGCTCTTGCCGGAGTAAACCAAGCTTCAGTAATCCCGGAACGCTGCGCCTATTGCAGGGTGTCCCCATTGAGATTGCCGAAGTCAGCCTCGTTGGTGCGCAGGGTCAGCGAATTCAGCGCCATGTCAACATAGGCTGCAGCGAGGTGCTGCCCGGAACGGTCCAGGGCCCTGAGAGCCGTCTCCAGCAGGGCAATGCTTCCGGTAAGCTCGCAACCATAGGAAAACGCTACAATTTCTAGTGCAGATTTCATGGATCGATGCCCCCACCCGACTCATGTGCCGGAAGTGCATCATTCGCAGGGGTGCGTTTTCAAGTGTCTGAATGTGGCTTGCAGCGTATATTCAGACAGGAATGGATTCTGGATCGTAGGGTCTAAACCCGATCCCACTCGACATGCAGCGCCTGCAACCCGTGCAGCATATAGGTCGGCTCATAGGCATAGCGCCGTGCCCTCGCAGGTCCATGCTGCGCTTCGGAAATCCTGATATCCGATGTTCGCGCCAGGAACTGCTCCAGCGCCACGCGCACTTCCATCCTCGCCAAAGGCGCGCCGATGCAGGCATGCGAACCCCGGCTGAAGGCAACGTTATCGCGCACATTGGGGCGGTCGTAGTCGAAGCTGTCGGGATCGGCGAAATGCTTGGGATCGCGGTTTGCGCCGCCGCTGCATATCGAGACGACCGAGCCTGCGGGTATTGTCACTCCGCCGATCACGCTATCCTTCACCGCCAGCCGTGACATGGTCTTTACGGGTGGATCGGTGCGCAGCACTTCCTCAATAAATTCAGGAATGCGGTGCGGCTCGCTGCGGAGTTTTTTCTGGATGTCCGGACGATCGCCCAGCGTGCGGAACGAGAAGGCGACCAGCCGCGCCGAGGTATCCTGCCCCGCGCCGAACAGGAAGCAGGCCAGCCGCGCCTTGACCTCCAGACCCGGATCGCCCCCATCCTTGAAGCGGGACTGGGCGAGATCGGTCAGCATGTCGTCCTTGGGGTTCTTCAGTCTTTCGGTGAGATAGCCCAGAAACCTGTCATGCAGGAACAGCAGCGGGTCCGGGCCGATCTTGAAACCCTCGTCGCCGCCCAGCTGGGTCGGGTCGGGGCCCATCAGTTTGCACAGATCGTCACGGTCTTCCTCCGGTACGCCAAGCAGATCGGCGATCACCAGCGTTGAGAGCGCATGGGCGAAGTCCTTGGTCACCTCGCAGCCGCCCCGGTCGATCAGCCCGTCGACCAGCCTTGTGACCAGGCCGGCAACATAGTCCTCATTCGCTTTCAGCCGCTTGTGGGTGAGCAGTGCTTGCAGGATGGCCCGGTGCGAGGTGTGCTCGGTGCCGTCGAAGGTGGCGAGGTGATCGGTCCAGGGCATCTCGCCGCGATGTTCGGCGATTTGGGCGCGGATATCGCCTTCGGGCGTGAATGGCAGGTGCGGCAGCGGCCCGGTGACTGCCAGTGCCGAGGAGAATACCTCGACCTGCTGGTTATAGACTTCCAGCGCCTCGTCATAGCCGGTGACCATGAAGACGTTCTGGAATGGCTCGCGGAACACCGGGCACTGCGCGCGCATATTGCCCAGATAGCCGGGGAGGTCCTGCGCGATTGCCGGATCGCTGAAGAAATCTTTCGTGTTGAGATCGCCCATGGCTAGCCTCTCGTATTTTGTTCTGACGGGAGGTGTGGCGCATTTTCTGGCCCCTCGCAATTGGCGTCGGCTCGCCTATAGGCGCTGGCAATGACCCGCTTCGCTTTCACCATCCACGCGCGCGACGGCAAGGCCCGCACCGGCACGATTGCCATGCAGCGCGGCGATATCCGCACGCCGGCTTTCATGCCGGTCGGCACGGCGGCGACAGTCAAGGCGATGAAGCCGGAAGCCGTGCGCGCCACCGGAGCCGATATCCTGCTCGGCAATACCTATCATCTGATGTTGCGCCCCGGTGCCGAGCGCGTGGCGAAGCTGGGCGGGCTGCACCAATTCATGAACTGGCACCGCCCGATTCTCACCGACAGCGGCGGCTATCAGGTGATGAGCCTCTCGGACCTGCGCAGGATCACCGAGGAGGGCGTGACTTTCGCCAGCCACCTCGACGGCTCGCGGCATTTGCTCACGCCAGAGCGCTCGATGGAAGTGCAGCGGTTGCTGGGCAGCGACATCGTCATGGCCTTCGACGAATGCCCGCGCGCCGACCAGCCGCGCGATGTCATTGCGAGCTCGATGGCGATGAGCATGCGCTGGGCCAAGCGTAGCCGCGAGGCCTTCGCTGCGGGCGGCGAGCATGCGGCAGGCGCGGCGCTGTTCGGTATCCAGCAGGGAGCGCTCGATGAAGCTTTGCGTGGGGAGAGCGCCGCTGCGCTGCGCGATATCGGTTTCGATGGCTATGCTATCGGCGGGCTGGCGGTGGGCGAGGGGCAGGAGGCAATGTTCGCCACCCTCGACTTCGCCGCCGATCAACTGCCGGAAGTTGCCCCGCGCTATCTGATGGGCGTCGGCAAGCCCGACGATCTGGTCGGCGCTGTGATGCGCGGTGTCGATATGTTCGATTGCGTGCTGCCGAGCCGCTCAGGGCGCAACGGCCAGGCTTTCACCTGGGCCGGGCCGTTGAACATGCGCAATGCGCGCTTTGCCGAGGATCAGGCGCCGCTCGATGAGAAGTGCATCTGCCCGACCTGCGGCAGCTATAGCCGCGCCTATCTGCATCATCTGGTCAAGAGCAGCGAAATTCTCGGGGCGATGCTGATGACCGAGCATAATCTGAGCTTCTACCAGCAGCTGATGCAGGCGATGCGCGATGCAATTGGTGAGGGGCGGTTTGCAGGCTTTGCGGCGGAGTTCCGGCGGGGGTATCTGGGGTAGCCTATTGTTTGCGGTAAACTCCCACCACTTCTTCCCCAAACCACGCGACAAACTCGCAATATTCCTCCAAGCTCGCTGCTGGCAGCGAGGTCCAGATCCAGTTCACCCCATGCGCCTCCAACTCGGCCACCTCGCCGAGAAATTTCTCAGCATTTGCCCGGGTCATCTCCTTGGGCCGGAACGGTGGCGCTACGGACAGGTCGAACGGCCCCGTCCGTCCCATTGCCCCTCGCAACTCCTGCAGCCGCGCCACCTTCTCGCCGAAGTGCGGCATATCGGTCACCGCCGAACGGCGCACCACCGCATCGTTGGTCGGCACGGTGAAATAGGGCACCCAGCCATCGCCAAGCCGCGCAGCGCGTTCCAGCGCCCTGTTGCTGCCGCCGCCAACCCAGATCGGCGGGGGCGGGGAGGGGACTGGACGTGATTCGTTACCGGGCGCGTTGAAATGGCGACCCTGTTTGACCACGTCGCCGCCGGCCCAGATCTGCTGGATCGTCTCGAGCGCTTCGTCGGCCAGCGCGCCGCGCTCGGCATAGTTCACCCCCAGCGCCTCGAACTCTTCCTGCTGATAGCCGACACCGACGCCCAGCATCAGCCGGTTGCCCGAGAGGATTTGCAGGGTCGAGGCGGCCTTCGCCAGCAGGAAGGGGTTGCGGTAGGGCAGGACGATGATGTTGGTGAACAGCTTGAGCTTGGCTGTGCAGGCGGCGACATAGGCAAAGGCGGTGAGCGGATCGGTGCAATCGTGACCGCCGGGATCATTATGCAGCCAATGCGCCGACGGAGCGGGGTGTTCAGAGGTCAGGCAGGCATCGAGCCCGGCATCCTCGAGCGAGCGGACCATGGCGCGCGCTTCATTTCCGGCGGCCTCTCCGATGCCGGGCTGGATGCGCGCGAGTGGGATATTCAGAGCGAATTTCAATGGCTTGCCCTAAGCATAATTGTCGCTGACCTTGTAGACCCAGAGTACCGAGGCCGGTCCATCGAGCGCGTCGGAGATCGGCATCAGCCCTTCCGCGCCGCGCCGACCCATTTCGCCCATCACGGCGCCGATATCGTCGCATTCGATCTCATAAGTTGCCAAATATTTGAGGCCCGGTTCTCCGGCCAGCGTCATCACATTCTCCAGCCGACGACCGCCGGTGACGCCCGGAATGGCGCAGATGTCGCCGAAATGCTGGTTGTCATACCATTCGTTGTAATCGTCGTCGCGTCCGGGCAGGGCCTGTGACTGAACGACCATGACATATTTTCCCATTTTCTCTCTCCTATCAAATTATTATCATTCAAATTTCGAGCGTGACGAGGTCCTCCGGTGTCAGATTCAGTTCGACCGATTTCAGGATATCCGACAGCTGCTTCAGGCTGGTGGCGCTGGCAATTGGCGCAGTGACCGATGGCCGTGCCATCAGCCAGGCGAGCGCGACTTGTGCTGGCGTTGCCCCATGGCGCGCCGCGACTGCGTCGAGCGCATCGAGCAGCTTGAGCCCGCGCTCGCTGAAATAGGCAGCAGCACTACTGCGGCGCGCGCGGCCTTCGAGGTCTTCCTTCTTGCGGTATTTGCCGGTGAGGAAGCCCGCTGCCAGCGAGAAATAGGAAATCACGCCTAGCCCATGCTTTATGCAAAGCTCTTCAGGAATACCTTCATATTCACTACGCGAGGCGAGGTTATAATGCGGCTGGAACACTGTGTAGGGCGCGCATCCGACACCCGTGACATCCAGCGCTTCGCCTAGTTCCTGGGCTGTGTAGTTCGAAGCACCTGCGAAGCGCACTTTGCCCGCATCGATCAGCGCCTGAAAGGTCTCGAGCGTCGCTTCGACCGGCACGCCGGGATCGGCCTTATGCGCGAAATAGACGTCGATATGGTCGGTCTGGAGCCGCTTTAGCGAGGCTTCGCAGGCCC
Source organism: Novosphingobium sp. (assembly GCA_023266625.1). Classification (GTDB taxonomy): domain Bacteria; phylum Pseudomonadota; class Alphaproteobacteria; order Sphingomonadales; family Sphingomonadaceae; genus Novosphingobium. The sequence continues at coordinate 24,536 of JAHFPT010000029.1, forward strand.
TCGGCAAATAGTCATGCCCCAGTCCCTTCAGCTCTTCGCCCATCGGCAGCCCGCCCTTGGTGATGAGCACCACCTTCTCGCGCACGCCGCGATCCTTCATCCATGCGCCGAGTACAATCTCCGATTCGCCGCCCTTATGGCCCGGCACAAAGATCGAGTAGGCGTCCGCCGTGTCGATGGCGTTGAATCCGGCATCGAGGAAGGCGTCGAGGATGGCGAAACTGGTGTCCTTGTCGGCAGTCCAGCCGAACACATTGCCGCCCAGGACCAGCGGCGCGATGTTGAGATCGGTTCCCCCGAGCTTCCTGAATTGCATTATCTCTCTCCCGATTCTTGGGAGCCTAGTTGACCGGGCGAAAGGATTCAAACAGGCTCTTGGCAATTCGAACTGAGTGAGGTTTGCATGGAGCGGTTCCCGGTCCTGCGGAAGGACGAGCTGGACCCGGCGCAGCGCGCGCTGTGGGACGAGCTGACACTTGGTCCGCGCGGCTTCTACACTGGCGGACCCGATGCCGAGCGGCTGCCCGATCTCTACAACGCCTGGCTGCAATTTCCTGAATTCGGCGAGCTGATGGTGAAGCTGGGCGGTGCCATCCGCGCCAATACCGCGCTGCCGGGCAAGCTGCGCGAGCTGATCGTGCTGACGACCTCGGCGAAGCTCGGGGCAATGGTGGAGTTCGATTTCCACGTGCCGTTTGCGCAGAATGAGGGGCTGCCGGATGATGTGATTGAGGCGATTGCGCAGGGCCGAGAGCCACCCTTCGCCGAGGAGGCCGAGCGGATCGTCTATGCGGCCAACCTCCAGTTGCTGGACTGCGGCGCGCTGGTGCCGGAAACGCGCGAAGAGGCCATCGCTGCCTTCGGCTATCCTGGAATAATGGCGTTGATCGCGATTGTCTCAATGTATGTGGTGACGGCCTATACGACCAATGTGGCGCGGGTGAAGCTGGCCGAGGATTTTTCGGCCGATCCAGACCAGCTAAAGGACTTTTTTGCGGGCAAGCAGGCCTGATTTTTCACGCCTCGCCGATCACCGCCACCAGTGGGTCGCCATGCATGCCATTGGCCAGCACCCTGGCGGCAATGCCGCTAAAACCAGTGTGATCCATATAGCGATGGATCAGCGAGGCATGCCCGCGCAGATCGAGCGAGCGCCAGATCGCTACGGCCTTGGCCGGAAAGCAGCGGTTGGAAAAGCTGACGATGAACGGCGCACCAGGGCGTAGCACGCGGCGCACTTCGGCAAAGACATCGAGTGGCTGTTGCAGATACTGGACGCTGACGCAGCACAGTGCAGCATCGCAGCTGGCATCGCCGAGTGGTAGCGCGGGATCGCGGTTGAGGTTCTGCACGAAATGATTGGTGAGGCGCGGATTGGCCTTGAGTTCAGTCTGGTTCATGCCGTGGCCGATCACCTCGGCAAGCGCGAGATCGTCCGGCAGATGGCTGACCCAGCTCGACATCAGATCAAGCACAGTGCCGCCCGGCGGGATTGTCTCGCCGTAGAAACCACTCAGAGCAGCAATCGCCTGCTCGTCGATATGGGTGACCAGCCGGGGCGGTGCATAGAAAGCACCATCGTCACCCTCGTCGATCCGGTCGAAGGCACCAGGCGGAAATTCGCCGCTAATCATCGCCAGCCAGCGCGGCTGGCCTGGGTCTCGCTCATCGCCCGGCTCTCCTCCCTCGCCAGACCCTATCGGCTGGGCGAAGAGAAGGGAACCGCGCGTTGATTAGCCTAGTTCGGCTCAGGCTTGGCGTTGATGAAGGAGTCGCTGATCTGGCAGGCTGCGGGTCCGAGAATAACGACGAACAGCACCGGCAGAATGAACAGGATCAAAGGCACAGTCATGATCGCAGGCAGGCGCGCGGCCTTTTCCTCGGCGCGCATCATCCGCTCGTTGCGGAATTCGGCCGAGAGCACACGCAGCGCCGAGGACAGCGGCGTACCATAGCGTTCAGTCTGGATCATCGTCGTGACCACTCCCTTCACCGACTCCAGGTTGACGCGATAGGCGAAATTTTCAAATGCGTGGCGCCGCTCGGTGAGGAATGACATTTCAATCGAGGTAAGGGCGAATTCATCGCCGAGTTCTGGATAGGCGCGGCCGAGTTCCCTGGCGACGCGGTTGAAGGCGGCATCGACAGTCAGGCCTGCCTCGGCGCAGATCACCAGGAGGTCGAGCGCGTCGGGTAGGCCCTTGCGGATCGCCGCAGTGCGCTTGCCGATAAGATTGCCGATATAGATTTCCGGCCCCTTGTAACCCAGGCCCAGCGCAGCGCCGAAGGCGATAACCTTCTTGAAGCTGCTCCAGTCGGGGACGACATTGAAAACGAAGATGAGCAGGGCAACGATCGCACCCAGGGCAATCGGCAGCACCATCCGCAGGAACAGCACGGCGAAGGCCAGTTCCTTCTTGCGGATACCGGCCTGGGCCAGCTTCTGCTGGATGATCTTGAGCTGGCTGTCCTGCAACACCTTGAGCGACGACAGCGTCTCGCGCATCCTGTCGGTGGTGTGGCTTTTGCGCACGAGGCTGGCGCGCTTCTTCGAGGTGCTGGTAACGATGCCGGCCTTCAGCTGTTCGCGGCGGGCGTTGAGCGTCTTGACTCGCTTGGCCATGGGATCGCGCACGGTAATAGCGGCATAAATCGCCATCATCACCGCCACCGCAGCGACGCCGACCAGGATCGTGCCAACCCAGATGACGTCGAAGCCGAGGAGCGTAGGTCCGGGCGGGGTGTTTAACATGGCTGCCGGGTTCCCTTGCTTAGATCTCGAAATTGATCATTTTGGCCATGATAAATGCGCCAATCGACATCCAGATCATGCCACCTATGCCGGCCACGATCAGTCGCTGATCGACAAAGAAGCCTCCCATATAGACCGGGTTGATCCAGTGAATAATCGCGAAGACCATAAACGGCAGCGCGCCGATAATATAGGCAGAAGCCTTCGACTCCGAGCTCATCGCCTTGATCTTCAGTTTCATCTGCGAGCGTTTGCGCAGAACGTCGGCCAGGTTTGACAGCGTCTCGGCGAGGTTGCCGCCGGTTTCGCGCTGGATCGCCAGGGTGATGACAAAAAAGTTGAATTCGGGCGTGTTGAGCCGGTCGGCGGACTCCTGCAATGCGTCTTCCATCGTGCGACCGATCTTGATCCGCTCGTTGACCAGCTTGAATTCCTCACCAACCGGGCCAGGTACTTCCGACGCCACTACGCTCATCGTTTCGGTCACCGGCAAGCCCGATCTGAGGCCGCGGACGAGCAGTTCGATGGCTTCGGGAAATTTGGCGATGAATTTGCTGAGACGCCGGCTGACATAGAAGCCGACGACCATATGCGGCAGCCCGGCACCGACGAACAGGCCGACGCCAAGCGAGAGCAGCGCCGCCCCGGTCTTGAAGTAGACCAGCAGCGCGACCCCCAGCGCCAGGCCGAGCGATGTATAGAGATATTGTGAGACCGTCCATTTCTTGCCGGTGCGATGCAGCCGCAACAACAGAGCTTCGAGCCGCGAGCTGGAGCCGGCGAGCTGATGCATTCTGGGTTTGCGCGCGGCCACGGCCTTGCGCAGCTGGGCTTCGACCTTGTCGAGCGAATTTTCGGAGTGGCGATAGCGAAGCGCCTGCAAACGGCGCGCGCTTTCCTTCGTCGGCGAAGGGCCAGCGAAGGCAACCCAGCCGAGCACCATCATCCCCATCAGGCCGAGGGCAACCAGCAGCAGTGGGAGAAAGTCCATCGTCCTCGCTTGCCTTCCTGTTCCGGCGTGCGGCGCGCTTCGGCTTCTGCCTGAGCGTGCCTATAATCCGGTCAATCCGCCTCTAGGGGAATCGGTACGGCCGCTTTGGCCTTCTTGCTCGGCATCATCGATTTGAAATCAAGTTTGCCCAGCAGCGATTTCTTGGCCGGGGCGAGCGACGAGCTTTCCAGCCCGTCGCTTGCGCCCATCACTGCCTTGCCAATGTCGCGGATCGTGCCGCCCGCCTTGGTTGCGCGATTGGCTTCGGCAAAGGTTTGGCCCAGCTTTGCCGAATTGGCCGCTGCTTTGAAATCAAAGGGTACGGAAAAGGTGATCTTGCGCTCGATCGAGGCCTCGAAATCGGCTTTGCCGATTTCGGCAGCGCCGGGCTGGACCTTGTTGGCGACGACCATGACTTGCGCATGGTTGGCGTTTGTTTTGAGCCAGGACAACAGCCGGATTGCGTCACGCGCGGAGGCCAGCGTCATTTCCGTGACCAATACCACCACGTTCACATCGCTCAGAAGATGGGGGAAATTGATCAGCATATTGCGTGGCAGATCGATGACGGTCATCTCGAAAGCCTGGCGGAATTCTTCTTCCAGCTGGACGAAGGCCGAGCCGTCGGTCATCAACGGTGCAGTGATCGGGGCCTCGGCCGAGAGAATGGCAAGGTTATCGTTGGCGCGGATCATTGCGCGTTCGATGAACAGACCGTCGATGCGGCTCGGGTTCTCGATCGCGTCGGTCAGACCGCGGCCCGGCTCGAGGTCGAGCGCAAGCGCGCCGGTGCCGAAATGAATGTCGAGATCGAGCAGCGCGGTCGGCACCTTGTGTTCGGCGCTGAACAGCCAGGCGAGCGATGTAGCCAGCGTCGATGCACCGACGCCGCCGCGGGTGCCGATCACGGCCGTGGAAATATGTGACTTGGCACTCGCGCCATCGCTATGCTTGGGCGAAGCGAAGATCGCCTGGGCATTGACCAGCGCATCGCGGATCTGTCCAGGGGAAAGCGGCTTGAGCAGATAGTCGTGAATACCGCTGGAGAGCAGGTCGCGATAGAGACGGACGTCGTTGACCTGGCCGATGGCGATCACCACCGTACCGGGTTCGCAAACCTCGGCCAAGGCATTGATATCATTGAGCGGGTCACCGCTTTCCGACAGATCGACCATTAGGATGTTGGGGCTGGCCGAGATCGACAGCGACTGGACGGCATTGCGCAGGCCGCCCTTGTTGCACTTTTCAGGCTGCCAGCCCATTTCGATAATGACCGGCCGCAGCACGTCGAGCGAGGTCTCGTCGCAGACATAGGCTGCGAAAGCATCGCGATTGCCGTGCGAACCCGATTTCCAGGGTGCGTTCATGGTTCAGTTTCCGCCTTTGGATGAAGATGCCTTGAGGCCGCCAGCGCCGGTCGGCGCGGTTGTGCGATAGGATTCAATCGCCTTGGTCGAACTCATCACTACAGTATCGCCCATTCCGGCATCGCCCTTGATCAGATGTTCGGGATTGGCGACCATTGCCGCAAGATTGCTGTTGGTGGCGCAGCCATAATTTGTGCCCGTGGCATTATTCAGATTGGAATCGGACTTGCCCGACCAGTCGGGGCAGTGCGGAACCGTCGCCTTGGTCCGGCTGACCACCACCCGGACCGTGCCGGAGTTGACATAGCCCGGGGTGACCGGCACGTCCGCACCAAGCAGCAGGCCGAAGCGCGCGACCAGGTTCTCGACTGCACCGCGCGTGGCGCCGCTTTGCAGCGGATCGTCGATTGCGACCCGGTCACCATAATGCAGGTCCATTGCCTCGAACCAGCCAGCCAGCCGGCTCTGCTCGGCAAACGACAGGCCGCCAGGACCGGTGGTGACGTCGATCGTGTAATCGACCCGCTGGACAACGGGTTGATGGATGCTTTCCAGGGTTCGGTTGTTAGGCATTCCGCCGCAACCGGCCAGCGCCAGTCCGAGCGAGAGAGCAAGCGCGGTGCCGAAGGTGCGGGACATTTTAGGAGTCTGCTTGTCGATCATGGTCGTTCTCTCTCTCACTTCAGGCTGAAGCCGGGCGTCGCGGCGTCCGCAGCGGCGCCTCGATTGCTCTTGCGGTTTTCACCGCTCTGCTTTGCAGGAGGGGGCGGATCGCGCAGGCTGACATCGGGGCTAGGTGCCTTGTCGCCACCAGTTGTCGGGACAGGCCGCGAAACGCCGGACTTGCTGTCGCTTTCAAGATTACCAAACACCTGCTGCAGCGTATTCGGGGCCTGATATCCGTCGGTTGGCAGCTTGATTTCGTTGGCATTAACCGGGTTGACTAGATAGGGGGTGACGACAATCACCAGCTCGGTCTCGCCGCGCTTGAAATTCGACGAGCGGAACAGCGCGCCGAGAATCGGTAGGTCGGCGACGCCAGGAGTCTTTTCGATCGCGCTCTGCGAGCTGTTGGTCATCAGCCCGGCGATCATGAAGCTCTGGCCCGAACCTAGCTCGATCGTGGTCTCGGCCCGACGAACGGTAAGCGCAGGAATTTGCGTACCGCCGATAACCACCGCGCCTTTACTGGAAAGTTCGGAAACCTCCGGACGCACCCGCATGGATATCCGGCCATTGGCCAGCACCGTCGGGGTGTAGGACAGGCTGACCCCAAAGCGCTTGAATTCGATTGTCGTCAATCCGTTACCCTGCGGAACCGGGATCGGGAATTCACCACCTGCCAGGAAGTCGGCGGTCTCGCCTGAGAGTGCGGTCAGGTTGGGCGACGACAATGTGGTAGCGAGGCCGACCTGTTCACCCAGATCAAGCGCGGAAAGGATATCGAGGCCAGCGAAATGGCCTGCGAGATTTAATGCAGTCTGTCCGACCCCATTGGCATTGGACGTGAATTGTGCTCCGCCAACGACGAACCTGCCGGTTGTCGGGTCGAAGGGCAGCTTTATAGTGCCTGCTGGCAGACCATATTGCGACGATGCATCAAGGAGGGGTAGACCTGTGGTGTCTACCGGACCGATCGTGCCCGGGCTGCCGCGGCTGATCCCGAACTTGAAGCCACCGGTTGTGTCGCGGGTGGTCAGGTTGGAGCCGATGATGCGGGACAGCGAGCGGCTGACTTCAGCAATGCGCACCTGCAGATTGACTTGCAGCGGGGTTGCGGTCTTCAACCGGCTGATGACATTGATGGTGCTGGCACCCGCGGCGCCGCCAGCACCGCCGCCGACAAAGGCCTGGACCAGACGCTGTGCCTCGGCGGCATCTTCCGGCGAGGCCACGGTTCCGGTCAGCAGATAGGTATTGCTGCCCACTGATGTGACGCTGACCTTGGCGTCTGGCATGGCGAGGCCCAGCATTTGGTCGACACTCTCGATGTTCGAGCCGACCCTTATATTGGCAGACCAGATCACCTGGCCGGCAGCATTGCTGGCATAGACCGTGGTCTCGCCGCTCGTCTTGCCGAAGACATAGAGCTGGCGCTGCGATTTGATCTGCACGTCGGCAACAGCTTCGTTGGCGACGAAGACATCGGCCATTGCGCCGGGAACGCTGACCAACTGGCCGCGACCAATCGACAGGACAACGCTGTTTGCCGGACGCATCACCGATTGGGCGTGCGCCTCACCGGCAGAAGCCAGGGCCAACGGAAGACTGGCGCAGGCCGCAGCCAGCAGAGTGAGGGAAAGTCGGCGTTTCATGCTGTTGCCCCTGGAAATGACTTTGGCGGTGCGGTGTGGTGAGCGATCCATGTTACTTGGCTCCCACTTGCTCTGCGGTCGTCGTCTTGCCGCGCGTCACCCGGACAACCGGGCCGCCGCTGTATTCACCGGCGCGCGGCGAGATACCGGACGCAGAGCCACTGCGGTCCATGGCGGAACTTGCGCCTGCCGGGGGCGCGAAGGAGATAGTCCGGCGCTGGAAGCGCGAGACGTCGCCGCCGGTGACATAGGTTGTTGCACCTTCGACTGGCTGGGCCTGCACCTTGCTGAGGATGCGGTCCTCTTCTTGTTTGCTGGCGCCTTCAGGGACTTTGACCGTGCCGCTGGCGATGGCCTTTTCCAGCTCGGTCTGGTTGTCGGCGATCGAGCGCAGCGACAGGTTGAGCGTGCCGATGGTATCGGCAACGGCGATCTTCTCGCCGATGCGCGGGGTCACTTCGAGGGTGATCGTGCGGGCCGAGCGGACCACGGTCTTGCCGTTTTCGGTTTCGGTCTCGGTCGATTGGTCTGTCGCCAGTACGCGCAGGTTGCGCAAGATCGTCTCGGCGGTTTTCAGCGGCTCGCCAGAATCAGTGCCCTTGACCGACTGGGTCAGGAGCAGATCGACCCGGTCGCCCGGGAATATGAAGCCGGCAACGCCGGTCTTCTGCGAGACTGTGATCGTGACGGCGCGCATGCCGGGGCCCAATGCCGCTGCCAGGAAGCCGCGGTCTCCGGGGGCAACCAGTGCGCCCTGAGTGACCGGCTGGCCGGCGGTGATCGGGAAGCGAACAACCGTGCCAAGCAGCTTGGTGATGTCGGCTTCGCCCTCAAGGAAATAGGCGTCCTGCACCATCTCCTTGGGCCAGGGCTGGAACGAGATCGAGTCGGCGGTGATGATCGTGCCGACCGGCAGGGCACGTTGTGCCACCAGCGCCTTGGGGCCCTGGGCAACTGCCTGTGTGGCCTCGGCCTTTGGCGAGGAAGCACCTGCGAACAGGCTCCGTGCAGCGAGCGCCGTGCCGATCGCAATGACCAGCGCTCCCAGCAGCAACATCAGCTTCTTCTTGTCCATGGCTAGACTAGCCCCCTCGAGAACACTCCGGTTTCACTCATGTGAAATCGGCTAAAATGGTTAAGATCGGGTTCATCCCGACGGCATCGCCGGCGAAAGGGCCGGCAGATATTGACTGGCGAGCGCCCACAGACCGGCGCAGGAAATGGCAATTCCATAGGGAACGGCGATGCGGCCCTCGCGGCGGCGCACGAAATGCAAGGCAGCGACAATCAGCGTCAGCAAGCCGCCGAGCACCGACATGACCATGAGCAGCTTGACGAACCACACCGGCTCGATCCACAGCGCCAGCGCAGTCAGCAGCTTGACGTCGCCGCCGCCCATTGCGCGCAAGGCGAAGAGGCCAGCGAGCATGATAAACATGACCAGCGCGATCACGAGGTGGAAGCCGATATCGACCCAGGTCTGTCCGCTCGCCAGCCAGAACAGCGGCGCGGCAAGCGCGATCGCGGCGTTCAGCCAGTTGTCGATCTGGCGGCGGCGAAGGTCGGTGAACGCGGCGGTCAGCAGCGCGATTGCCAATGCGGCCAGCAACCCGTATGAAAAATAACCGCCCTGCATCGAAAGCCCCCTGGCACGTAAGGGCTTGTGTAGCGGCCACTGCTTACCAAAAAGTAACCAACCCAGTCAGTTCGGAATTAGCTCTTTGACCGCAAGAAAGTGTAGCGCCAGTCCCCTGTTTGACCGGCGCGCCATTCCTCGCGAAGCGGTCGAAAGCCGCTGGACTGCGCCCTGCGGCCAGACGCTGCGCCGGATCGACTGGCTGTTGCCGCAAGGGGCCTGCCGCGGTTCGATCCTGTTCATGCCGGGTCGGGGCGATGCCTATGAGAAATATCTCGAAACGCTCGACTATTGGCATCGCCGGGACTGGCAGGTGACTGCCTCCGATTGGCGCGGACAGGCCGGATCGGGCCGCCTCGGCAATGATGCGGTCACCGGCCATGCCGACGACTTCGCGATCTGGGTGGACGATCTTGCGGCGCTCTGGGAGCAATGGCGCAAGACGACTCCTGGGCCGCATATCCTCGTCGGCCATTCTATGGGCGGCCATCTTGTCCTGCGCGCGCTGGCCGAAGCGCGGGTCGATCCCGATGCTGCGGTGCTGATTGCCCCAATGGTGGATTTTATCCGTCACGGCGTTCCCGCGGCCCTGATGCATGCTGCCGCGCGGTTGATGGCGGCGATTGGCGACGCGCGGCGACCGGCGTGGAAGTGGGGCGAAAAGCCGGGTGCCTTGCCTGCCGACCGGATCAATCTGCTGACCCATGACGCGCTGCGCTATGCAGACGAAGTCTGGTGGCGCGATGCGCGGCCTGAAATCGCGATGGGACCGGGCAGTTGGGGCTGGGTTGCCGCTGCCTATGCCTCGACGCGCGGGCTTGCCCGGCCAGGGGTGCTTGAGCAGGTGAAATGTCCGGTGCTGCTGCTATCGACGAATCGCGACCGGCTGGTCAGTTCGCGCGCCATCGAGCGGGCTGCGCTGCGGCTGCCGCGCGGCGAACTCGTCGGCTTCGGCGCAGAGGCGCGCCATGAGATATTGCGTGAGGCCGACCCGGTGCGCGACCGCGCGCTGGCGGCGATCGATGAATTTCTCGACCGCACGGCTCCGCTGCGCGATTGACCTGGCATGGCCGAGCGTTTTGACATCGTCGTCGTCGGGGCGGGCATGGCCGGGGCATCGCTCGCTGCCGAACTGGGAGGAGCCTCTGGTAGCGGGGCGCGCTTGCTGCTGCTCGAGGCGGAACAGCAACCCGGCTATCATGCCACCGGGCGCTCTGCCGCCTTCTGGACCGAGAGCTATGGCGGACCGGGAGTCCAGCCGCTGACCACGGCTTCCGGACCGTTTCTGCGAGACAATGGCTTCCTGTCGCCGCGCGGGGCACTGACGCTGGCGTGCGAAGGGCAGGAAGCACGGGTGGAGGACTTCGCCCGCAGTTTTGCCGCACGGGGAGTGCGGGTCGAACTCTTCGCGCAGGCGGAAATCGCCGGGCTGCTGCCCGGGCTGCGCGCTGGCTGGACGCTTGGGGCCTTCGAGCCCGATTGCTGCGACATCGATGTTGCCGGACTGCACGGGTTTTATCTGGCGCAAGCGAAGCAGGCGGGGGCGCAATTGTGGTGCGCGGCGCGGCTTGAGCACTCCAGTCCCGAACCCGGTGGCTGGCGGCTGGCATTGGCGGACGGTCGTGAAGTGCGCTGCGCGGTGCTGGTTAATGCTGCGGGTGCCTGGGCCGATGAAGTCGCGCTGATCGCCGGGGTCAGTCCGCTCGGCATCGCCCCACTGCGGCGCACGATGGTCCAATTGCGCATTGCGCCCGAAGCCCCCGCCAGCTTGCCACTGGTGCTCGACATCGCCGAAAGCTTCTACTTCAAACCCGAAGCGGGCAGGCTGTGGCTCAGCCCGCATGACGAATCCCCCAGCCCGCCATGCGATGCCGCGCCCGAGGAGATTGACATTGCCACGGCGATTGCACGGCTGGAGTCTGTCGTTGACTGGCAGGTCGAGCGGGTCGAACACAAATGGGCGGGCCTCAGGAGTTTTGCCCCCGACCGGCTGCCGGTATTCGGCTTTGATAGCTCGTTGCCGGAGTTTTTCTGGTTCGCGGGACAGGGCGGCTTCGGCATCCAGACCGCGCCGGCGGCGGCACGGCTGGCGGTGCGTTTGCTGATGGGTGAGGTCGGGGGCGAGGTCGATCCGGTGCCCTATTCGCCTGTCCGTTTCGTTTAACCAGCCAGGCTCAGCGCGGCGTTGCTGGCCAGCTGGTCGGCGCGCTCGTTCTCGGGGTGGCCGTCGTGGCCCTTCACCCACTGCCATTCGATGCGGTGGTGCAGCGCTGCTTCGATCAGATCGTGCCACAAATCCTGGTTTCGCACCGGCTGCTTGCTGGCATTGACCCAGCCTTTGCGCTTCCAGCCCTCGACCCATTTGGTCATGCCGTCGATGACGTAGCGGCTGTCGGTGTGGACGGTCACTGTGCAGGGTTCGGTCAGGGCACCCAGCGCGCGGATGATGGCGGTCATTTCCATGCGGTTGTTGGTGGTATCGGGCTCGCCGCCGCTGAGCTCCTTCTCGTGACCACCCATGCGCAGGATTGCGCCCCAGCCGCCCGGGCCGGGATTGCCCTTGCAGGCACCATCGGTGAAGATATCTATTTTTTTCAATTTCTTATCGGGACTGGTGGGCATGGATCGAACAAGTCCACATTGATGGGATCGGCGTAGAATTCCAGCCTGCGGGCAAAGGCCATCGGATCCTTGCGCGTAACCATGGCATCACCGGGCGTATTCATCCAATCATAGGCGCGCGTCATCAGAAAGCGCATTGCCGCACCGCGTGCCAAAATGGGAAGCTCCGCGCGCTCTTCGTCGGAGAGCGGGCGCATAGTCTCATAACCCGTAAGCAGCGCGTCCGACACGGCCCGGTCAAACGTCCGTCCATCGGCGCTAAAGCACCAGGCGGCGTGGGTCACCGCAACATCGTAGGCGGTGATATCGTTGCAGGCGAAATAGAAGTCGATCAGGCCGGTTACCGCGTCGTCCAGCATCAGCACATTATCGGGAAACAGATCGGCATGGATCACCGAGCGCGGCAGATCCTGCGGCCAATGCCGGGCCAGCGCGGCAAGTTCGCGTGTCACCAGCGCCGCCAGCTCCGGGTGGATCGCATTGAGCCCGTCCCGCCCGCAGGCTTTGGCCAGCGCCTGCCACTCCACCAGGCCAAGACTATTGGCGCGCTTTCCGGCAAAGTCCCCCGCAGCCAGATGGACCCGCGCCAGCGCTTCGCCCACCGCACGGACCTGGGCCGGACTCGGTGTGCTGACCGAAACTCCGGGCAGAAATTCGATCAGCGCCAGCGCCTTGCCTTCGTGGAAACGAAATGCGTGGTTATCGCGGTCGTGGATGGTGCGTGGAACCGGGCAGCCGCGCGCGGCAAGATGGTCGAGCAGGCCAAGGAAAAAGGGCAGCTCGGCGGCATCCATGCGCTGTTCGTACATCGTCAGAATGAAGCGTGTGCCGCCTGCCTTCTTGCCAGCGCCACCGCGCCCGGCCGTCTCGATCAGCCAGTTGCTGTTGGACACACCCTCGGCGATGCCTTTGGCTGAAGTCAACTGGCCGACATCGAAGGCAGCGATGATCTCCGCCAGCGCCTCGGCCCCGAGCTGGGTATAGACCGCCATCGCCCGGGCAGCCCCTACCCGGCCAGCTGAGCTGGCAGTTTGAAGGTCATGCGCTCCTCGGCAGTGGTGACCACCTCTTCTTCGACATCGCGCATCTGGCCGAGCCAGTCCGCCACTTCGCGGACCAGTGATTCTGGCGCGGAGGCACCTGCGGTCAGCCCCAGCACAGAAACGCCCTCCAGCCATGCGGGATCGATCTCGGCGGCCCGCTCGATCAGCCGCGCGGCTGCGCCGCAGCGTTCGGCGACTTCGACCAGCCGCCGCGAATTGGAGCTGTTGGGCGCGCCAATCACCAGCACCAGCTGGCATTGCGGGGCGATCGCCTTGACCGCCGCCTGGCGGTTGGAGGTGGCATAGCAGATGTCGTCCGCGCGCGGCCCGGCGATGTCCGGAAAGCGTCGTTGCAACTCGGCGACAAGGTCTGCGGTATCATCGACCGAGAGGGTGGTCTGGGTAAGGAAGGCCAGCGGGAACTCTGCGGGGAAGGACAGGGCGGCGGCATCTTCAAGGGTTTCGACCAGAGTCATCGATCCTTCGGGCACTTGTCCCAGCGTGCCGATAACCTCGGGGTGGCCGCGATGGCCAATGAACAATATGTGGCGCCCGGCGGCGATCTGCCGTTCTGCCTGGCGATGGACCTTGCTGACCAGGGGACAGGTGGCGTCGAGCCAGTCGAGCCCGCGCGCGCTGGCTGCTTCCGGGATGACCTTGGGCACGCCATGCGCGGAAAAGATCACCGGCGCGCCGTCGGGCACTTCGTCGAGCTCTTCGACGAAAATCGCGCCCTTAGCCTTCAGCCCATCGACGACATGACGGTTGTGAACGATTTCATGGCGGACATAAACTGGTGCGCCGTAGCGCTCTATCGACAGCTCGACGATGGCGATGGCGCGCTCCACACCGGCGCAGAAGCCGCGCGGCGCGGCGACCAGCAGCTTGAGCGGTGGGTTGCTGGACGACGGCCTGTGCTGGGGAAAGGGTGCATTCATGATTGGCCCTCTAGCGCTTTGCAGCCCGCGCCGCTAGGGCATCTGCCAGTGGAATAGGAATGCCAGAATGAATCGCCGCACTCAGCTTGTCACCGTCGCCATGATCGCCGCCTCCCTTGCCGGATGCCGGTCGAAGGGAGAGCTTGTGGTCGATGAAGGTGTTGGCGTTACTGCCGTCCGGAGCGCCTGTCCGGCGGCCGGCATTCCCGACTATACTGGCGATGTTACCGTGTTCCGGCAGGGCGGCGGTACCACTGCGCAGGATATTGATATTGTCGCGGCGATGACCAATCTGCGCACCCAGTGCGACGATGGCATTCGCAACGCTTCCGGCAAGGTCTATGCCACCAGCAGCTTCGACGTGCTCGCCCGCCGCAGCGATGCGCGCGGCGCGCGTCAGGTGACGCTGCCCTATTTCGTCACCGTGCTGCGCGGCGGATCGGCGGTCGTGTCCAAGCGAATCGGTCAGGTGACGCTGAACTTCGCCGATGGCCAGGAACGCGCCCAGGCGAAGGGGCAGGGCTCGACCACGATCGACCGCGCCGAGGCAACCCTGTCCGAAGAAATCCGCGCCCGCATTATCCGCAAACGCCGGGCGGGCGACGAGGACGCTGCGGTCGACCCGCTGACCGAGCCCGAAGTCAAAGCTGCCGTTGCCAGGGCAACCTTCGAGCTGCTGCTCGGCTTCCAGCTCGACGACGGCCAGCTGGCTTATAATGTGCGGCGCTAGCGCTGCTTCTCAATCAGGGCACCCAAAATAGCCTCGCGCGCCGCAAGGGCGATGGTTTTGCGGCTGGCCAGTGCTTCGCCCGAGAGTGGCGGAAGGAAGCGGACAGTCAGCATGACTGGCCTGCTGCGGGCCAGGATGCGTTTGAAATTGGCGAGGCCAGGTTCCGTGCCGACCCAGGCAATGGCCATTGCCTCAGGCCCGTAGTCCAGCAGCACCGGCTGCACCGCGACGTCACCTGGCAGCGGATCGAGCGCCGAGAGCAGTGCGCTCTTGAACGGCAGCAGGCCAGTACCATCGCTGGTCGTGCCTTCGGGGAAGATCGCCAGCGCGCCGGTGCCCTGGATTGCGTCGCGGACCTGTTCGACCTGGCGGCGAACGCTAGCGCGGTCGTGGCGGGCGACGAAAACCGTGCCGTTCATCGCGCAGAGCCAGCGCAGCAGCGGCATCGATGCCAGCCCGTCGTGGCCAACAAAGGCTGCGCCCGAGGCGGCGGAGACGGCGGGTACGTCGATCCAGCTGACATGGTTGACCAGCAGGAACTCGCCGCCGCTGACTCGCTGGCCGGTAACCCGGAGCGAAACTCCGGCAATCCGGGCGATGCCCGCGAGGAAGCGGCGCGGCCAGGGATTGCCGATGCCGATGATACGGCAGAGATAGTAGAGCGGGACGCATAGCAGCAGCAGCGTTATCATCGCCGCCACTCGGACCACAATGCGCAGCCAGCCAAGCGGCGAAATCGCCTCAGCCGGAGCAGCAGTCTGTTCCATCACTCCTCGCGTGGGGCGGGGTTGCGGTCCAGCTTGACGCCGTAGAGCTCCATGCGGTGATCGACCAGGCGGAAACCGAGCCGCTCGGAGACCTGGCGTTGCAGCGCCTCCAGCTCGGGATCGACGAATTCGATTACCTTGCCGCTCTCGACATCGATCATGTGATCGTGATGCGCCTCAGGCGCCGCCTCGTAGCGCGAGCGGCCATCGCCGAAATCGTGGCGGTCGAGGATGCCTGCCTCTTCGAACAGGCGGACCGTGCGATAGACGGTGGCGATGGAAATGCCCGCATCGATAGCGACAGCGCGTTGGTGCAGCTTCTCGACATCGGGATGATCGGAGCTGTCAGACAGCACACGCGCGATGACGCGGCGCTGTTCAGTGATGCGCAGACCGCGTTCGGCGCATAGCGCCTCAATGTCGATTGGTTGGTGCACGTGTGTTCCGGCAATGAAAACCCCGCCGGATATTAGTCCGGCGGGGCAAATATACAACCTGCGATGGCTGGCTGCTTCAGGCCTTGACTTTGGCCTTGGCCGGACGGCCCCGCTTGACGCCAGGCTTGCGGCCGAGGCCGATCTTCTTGGCGAGCTCGCGGCGCTTCTCGGCATAGTTGGGCGCAACCATCGGATAGTCGGAAGCGAGGCCCCAGCGCTGGCGATACTGGTCGGGGGTCATATTGTAACGGGTCATCAAGTGACGCTTGAGCATCTTCAGCTTCTTGCCGTCTTCAAGACAGACAATGTAATCGGGCTTGATCGAAGTGCGGATCGAAACTGCGGGTTCCGGCAGCTTTTCCGGCGCGGCTGAAGCCTTGCCAAGGCCTGCCAGCGCGCCATAGATATTGGTAATCAGTGCCGGCACGTCTTCGACCGTAACACTGTTGTTACTTACATGGGCGGCAACAATATCGGAAGTCAGGGTGATCAGTGTCTCGTTCATGTCGTTGTCTGTATTGTCCATTATCTGTTCCTTATTATCCATGCGACCTGGAATTATGTTCTGCGGTAATGCGGGAATCGGGCCGCAAACGCACCTGATATTGAACCAAACCAGCGATGGCGGCAAGGTCGAATTTCGGTGCTATTGATAGACAAGTAAGCTGTTTTTCGGCTTGGTTTCGTAGTACCCCTAGATTTTCCTGCAATTTGCAATTGTCTGACAGTCACAGGCAAAGGTGATCGCATCGAAGCACGCGCCTCCGGGTACACGGTAATAGCCTGCCCGCCGCCCCACCGGAGTAAATCCGAAGTTGCGATAGAGGTGCTCTGCCGGATTTTCTTGCCGCATCTCGAGCAGCAGCCGCTGTGCGCCGCGTGCCTTGGCACTTGCCGCAAGGCGGGCGAGCAGGGTCTGTCCCAGTCCCCGGCGGCGGTGACCGGGAGCGACGGCGAACAGCAGCAGCTCTTCCTCTTCATAGCCATGGCGCGACAGGCAGAAACCGGCTGCTTCTGCGCCAGTCTCGGGCACCTCGCCATTGCTGGCGATCAGCAGATAGTGGCAATTGCCGACCAGCAGTGCGTCTTCCAGCTGGCGGCGGTTCCAGGCCTCTCCGAAGGCTGGATCGAAGGCGGCAGCCATCACCGCCATAATCCGGTCGAGATCGTCGCCCGGTGCGGTCATGCTGGCGTACGATCATGAGGGGGGGGCGGCAGCCTGGCATCGGGCGCGCGGCCATAGGCGGGGCGGACTTCGCTGGTCAGCGCCACCTTCGGCAGCAAAGCAAATGCCCTGGCATCGGGCAGCAGCGCCAGCGCTTCGCCATGTCCGCGCAAGTCGACCAGCGTCTGCGCCTGGTTGCCTGTGATCAGCACCTCAGCAATGGTGCTGGCGGCATCGGCCGGTTTGCGCGACGCCACTGCGCCAGCCGCCTGACCCTGGCCATCGAAGCGCTGGACGAACCATTCACCATGACCGCCGTTGGTGACGACCGCGAGCGGGCAGGGTCCGCGCGCTTGCCAAGCCATGGCGGCAATCAGCGCCAAAGTTGGATAGCCGACAAGTTCTGCATTCCAGGCAAATGCCAGCGCCCGTGCTGCTGCCAGCCCTACGCGTACGCCAGTGAAGCTGCCCGGCCCCATTGCCACGGCAATCCGCTGCGCCCGGCCCCGGTCTGGCAGGGCAGCGATCATCGGCACCAGCAGTTCGGCATGGCCGCGCCCCAGCAGGCGGAAGTCTCCAGCGATGCGATCTTCGCCGTCGAACAGCGCCACCGAACAGGCCTCGGTTGCGCAATCGATCGCCAGGGTCAGCATCGAGCCTTGCTCCGCTCACTCAGACGATTGTGTTGAATGTATCGAAGTCCGGGCGCGGCAACCTTTCGGAAATTGTCGACGGATCGCCGTAACCGAGTGTTGAAATGAAGTTTGACTTCACATTGGGGGCGTCGGCGAAAAATTCGGCATCGACCGCAGCATTATCGAAGCCCGACATCGGCCCGGCATCGAGTCCCAGTGCGCGCACCGCCATTATGAAATAGGCACCCTGCAGCGATGAATTTCGCAGTGCCATCACCTCGTGGTCCGGCCGGCCGGCGAAAAACTCCCCGATTTCAGGCATTGGCGGGAACAGCCAAGGTATGTTGTCCTGAAATTTCATGTCGGTGCCGATAATCACGATAACCGGAGCCTGCTGAATCTTTAGGGCATTGGCCTTGGTAGCTGTGGCGGCGAGCTTTTCCCTGGCGTCCCGGCTAACGCACCAGATCAGCCGTGCGGGCAGCATATTGGCCGACGTCGGGCCGAACTTCAGCAGATCCCAGATCGCATGCAGTTGCCCGGCGGCAACTGGCTTGTCGAGATAGCCGTTGTAGCTCCGTGCCGTGCGAAACAATTGATCGAGGGCGTCGTCGGATAATGGTTGGGACATGGGCTTCGGGCGGCGGCTTCAGGCAGCGCGGACTTCAGTGACCTCGGGGACATAATGCTTGAGCAGCCCCTCGATCCCCTGCTTGAGCGTTGCCGAGGAGGATGGGCAGCCCGAGCAGGAACCCTGCATCTGCAAATAGACCACGCCTTCGCGGAAGCCCCGGTAAACGATATCGCCGCCATCATTGGCCACTGCCGGGCGCACGCGCTCCTCGATCAGTTCCTTGATCTGCGTGACGATATCGGCATCGGCCGGATCTTCGCCGTAGTCCGCATCCTCACCCGGCACCGAAATGCCGCTGGCGTCGGGCCCTGCGAACAAAGGTGCGCTCGAGACAAAATGATCGAGCAGCAAGGACACCACCTGCCCCTTGAGCGCGCTCCAGTCGACGCCCGGTGCAGCCGTCACCGAGATGAAATCGCGTCCGAAGAAGACACCGGTGACATCGCCGAGGGTGAATAATGCTTCGGCCAGCGGCGAGGCGGCGGCTTCGACCTCATTGGTGAACTCGCGGGTGCCGGAGGCCATGACTGCCTCTCCCGGGAGAAATTTGAGCGTTGCCGGGTTCGGCGTGGTTTCGGTCTCGATGTACATCGCAAAACCATGTAGGCTGTGATGTCGGCGGGTCAAGGGGCGGTGCTCGAGCAAAAATGCTGCAAACGCGAACAAAACTTGCATAAGCGCCGGAATTCCTTATGTGTATCGCAGCATTTTTGATGGGCGAGAGGAACAGCCGATGCCAAAGAATGAGCAACTGACCTCGGATCAGCCGCAGGATGCCGCTTCCGGTTTCTTCGGGTCGGAAGGGCTCTTCGCCACGCTGCTGCGCAATATCGATCCGCGCACCATGGTTGAGCAGAGCATGGACCTGACCAAGGCCATGTTCGCGATCGCCACCGGCACGTCCGAGATTGCCCCCGATCCGCGGGATGCGCGCTTCAAGGATGAGGCGTGGAGCAAGAACCCGGCATACAAGCTCCTCGCCCAGGCCTATCTGACGATGACCGAAGCAGTCGAAAAGATGATCCCGGACGATCTCTCGGTCGAAAACAAGCAGCGCGCGCAGCTTGCCGCCTCGATCGTCACCAGCACCATGTCCCCGACCAACACCTTGCTGGGCAATCCCGCCGCTCTGACCAAGACCATTGAGACCGGTGGCAGCAATCTTGTCCGTGGCTTTTCTGCCTTTCTCGATGATCTGAAGAACAACGGCGGCCTGCCCAGTCAGGTCGATGATTCGAGCTTTGTGGTTGGCGGCAATCTGGCGATAACGCCGGGCAAAATCGTGCTGCGCCACGAGATGTTCGAGCTGATCCAGTATCAGCCCCCGACCGAGACCGTGCATCCGCTGCCGGTGCTGCTGATCCCGCCGCAGATCGGTCGCTATTATTTCACCGACCTTGCTCCCGGCCGCAGCTTCGCCGAATATACCGTCAGCCAGGGCCTCCAATATTTCGCGATCAGCTGGCGCAACCCGACGCCCGAGCAGAGCGATTGGGGCATGGATGACTATGCCAAGGCGGCGCTGACGGCAATCGAGGCGGTGGCCGAGATTACGGCTGCGCCCAAGGTCAATCTCGTCGGTTTCTGCGCAGGCGGCATCACCACGACCATCGTCATGGGCTATCTCGCGGCGAAAAAGCGCAATCTGATCAATTCGCTGGCGCTATGCGTCACCATGCTCGATTTCAATGTCGATGCCTCGCTCGGTGCCTTCCGCTTTCCGGCGCTGCTCAGTGTCGCCAAGGCGCAATCGGCGATGAAGGGCATCCTGCCGGGTCAGGATCTGCACAAGATCTTCACCTGGCTGCGCCCGAACGATCTCGTCTGGAACTATTGGGTCAACAACTATCTGATGGGCGAAACCCCGCCGGCTTTCGATATCCTTGCGTGGAACAAGGACTCCACCAACATGCCGGCGCGGCTGCACGACGATTTCCTCACCATGTTCGAGGAAAATGCCATCGTCCAGCCCGGCAAATATGTAGCGATGGGTGAGGGCGTCGATCTCGGTGCACTGAAATGCGATGCCTTTGTCGTCGGCGCGGTGACCGACCATCTGACGCCGTGGAAAGCCTGCTACCTCGCGACCAAACACCTCGGCGGCGACTGCACCTTTGCCCTGAGCAACGGCGGCCACGTCGCCGCTCTGGTCAACCCGCCAGGAAATCCCAAGGCGTATCATTATATTGGACCGGCGACCGCGCCCGATGGCGAAAGCTGGCTGGAGCAATCGCCCAAGCTGCCCGGCAGCTGGTGGGAAAGCTGGACCAAATGGTGCGGGACACGCAGCGGCAAGCAGATTTCGGCACCCAAGAAGCTCGGTTCGAAAGCCTTTCCGCCCATTTGCGATGCGCCTGGGGAATATGTCCTGCAATGAAGCCTTACCGAATCTCGAAATGGAACAGGGGGAAAATTGCAGATTCCAGTTCAGCTTTGCGAAACAGGTGATACACTGGTGCCAATATAAATCCCGGCGTGGCGATATGGGTTCGCTCCGGCTGGGGAACACGGGACTGTCCGATAAGGGGACATTTTTTTGATTTATCAAGCCTATGAAGCCATGCGTCGTGGCAGTCGCCCGCTGTTCCACCTATTCAATGCCGGTCAAAGGCTCGCCCGCGACGAGAGCAATCCCTGGCGCGACTCGCTGGCGATGCGCACTTTGGCCACGGCTTGGGAACTCCCGGCCCGCGCGCTCAAGGACTATGTCAAGCCGCGCTATCAGGTCTGGGAAGAACTCGGCGATCTCGAAATCGGCTTGCAGGAGACGGTGGTCCAGAGCCTGCCCTTTGCCGATCTGCTGCATTTCCCGGTCGATGACGGGCGCGAAAAGCCCAAGGTGCTGATCGCGGCGGCGCTGTCCGGCCATCATGCGACGCTGCTTCAGGATACGATCCGCGGCTTCGCCCGCGATTTCGACACCTATATCACCGACTGGAAAGATGCCCGCCAGGTACCACTGTCCGAAGGCGATTTCGGCTTCGACGACTATGTCTCCTATCTGATCCAGTTCCTTGAGACGCTGGGCCCGAACACGCATCTGGTCGCGACCTGCCAGGCGGCACCGCCGGCCATGGTGGCAGTGGCGACGATGGAGGCGCGCAAGTCCAAATTCGTCCCGGCCAGCCTGACGCTGATGGGCGGGCCGGTCGATACCAGGCTGAGCCCCAACAATGCGCTCAACAAGCTCACCACGACTTTGCCGTTGTCGTTGTTCAAGAAGTTCAATATTCACAAGATCCCGCGCGGCTATCCGGGCAGCGGACGCCGGGTTTATCCGGGCTTTTTCCAGCTCGGCGGCTTCATCACCCTCAATCCGATGCCGCACGTCAAGCAATACAAGAATTTTGTCGTGAACTCGGTGAAGGGCGACGATGAGAGTCTCGAGAAATTCCGTGATTTCTACGACGAATATTTCGCCGTGCTCGATATGACCGAGAGCTTCTACGTCGAAACCCTGCAGAAGGTGTTCTTCGAACACCACATCCCGACCGGGCAGATGACCTATCAGGGTGAGCTGGTCGATTTCGGCGCGATCCGCAAATGTGCGCTGCTGACAGTCGAGGGCGCCAACGACAATTTCTGCCCGCCGACCCAGACCGAAGCCGCTCATGACGTTTGCATCAATATCCCGGAAGAACGCCGTGGCCATTATCTCCAGCCTGGCGTCGGCCATTACGGCGTGTTTTCGGGATCGAAGTTCCAGGCGGAAATCTATCCGGTGATCCGCGATTTCATCCACCACTCGGTTGCCGGGGTATCGAACGGCAAGGCTGCCGTGCCCCCGGAAAAGTCCTTGCGACCCGGCAAGGGTCACCATGCCTTCGAAGGCACCGAATTCGTGGATATGC
Source organism: Novosphingobium sp. (assembly GCA_023266625.1). Classification (GTDB taxonomy): domain Bacteria; phylum Pseudomonadota; class Alphaproteobacteria; order Sphingomonadales; family Sphingomonadaceae; genus Novosphingobium. The sequence continues at coordinate 46,419 of JAHFPT010000029.1, forward strand.
AGCTGGTTTAGGCCGCTGGTTTTTGAGAGCCCGATCGTATCGGCTTGCCATGCGCTAGCCGAAAAGGGATAACTTTCGGCATCAGGAGTCGGGTGCAGACCCGGCCAGTCGGGAGTTGGCGATGGACATCCATTTCGATAGCCTGTTGGGCATTTCCCGGTGCATCCGCGCACGCGAAACCTCGTCGGAAGAAGTCACTTCCACGTTGCTTGAGCGGAACGGGCGATACGACGGCAGGCTCCATTCGACACTGCTGGTCATGGCCGACGCGGCGATGGCGCACAGGAATGCGGAGATCGCGTCGGGCCAATAGCGCGGGCCGCTGCATGGCGTGCCGATCGGGGTCAAGGATCTGCTGTGGATGAAGGACCTGCCGACCACCGGCGGGATGGAACTGCTCCGCGATTTCCGCCCCTCGAAGGAAGACGCAACCGTGGTCGAGCGGCTGAAGCAGGCAGGCGCGTGCTGGTCGCCAAGTTGCACATGACCGAGGGTGCCGGGGCCATTACCTCCAGCCCGGTGTCGGCCATTACGGTGTGTTTTCAGGTTCGAAATTCTAGGCAGAAATCTATCCGGCGATCCGCGATTTCATTCACTGTATGCAATAGCGGCAATTACCGCCAGGCTGTAGTAACCGGTGAGTTTGGCGTTTCAGGCAAAGGCATATATGACAGGTTTGTGGCATGCAGGCGGTTGCCAGACCGGCTGATTTGGCTTAAGCTTAATTGCAATAGAGCGAATCGTGTAAAAGCTTTCGCCGGGGCCGCTTTAAGTACAACAGGCGTCAATTCGGTTTGGTGCCATTACAGTAACAAGGTGGCTGAACATGAGCATCAAGCGCACACTCGGAAGAATTCTCCGCAACACTGCGGCGGCGGGTGTGCTGCTGGCGGCAAGCAGCCAGGCACAGGCGGCGCTGATTTTCAATTTCAGCTTCATATCCGGCACAAGCGTGGCGGCGCAGAATGCCTTCATCGCGGCGGGCAATCGCTGGTCGTCGTTGTTTTCGGACAATGTCACGGTGGCGATGACGGTGGGTACTGCCTCGCTGGGCGCGGGCATTCTCGCCCAGGCGAATTCGACCACGCAGAATTTCAGCTATTCCACGTTCAAAAGCGCGCTCACCGTTGACAGCACCAGCGCGAACGATTTCACAGCCGTCGCCAGTCTTGATTCGGGATCGTCGTTCAACATGCTGATCAACGGCACGTCGGACAATCCCTTCGGGTCGGGATCGGCGACGCCCTATCTCGATGCGGCGGGCGCGAACAACACACAGCTCGAGTTGACCACCGCCAACGCCAAGGCGCTAGGCCTGAACCCGACGCTGACCGATCTAGGGGGCAACTGCCTGACGCTGTGCGATGGCTTCATCGAGTTCAGCAACAGCTTTGCCTTCGATTTAGATCCTTCGAACGGCATCGACGCCGGCCAGTACGATTTCATCGCCATCGCCACGCATGAGATTGGCCACTCACTCGGCTTTGTCAGTGGTGTCGATGTTCTGGATTTCAATTTCGGCCCGTTCACCGCCAATCAATTCACCTTCGTCAGTCCATTGGATATGTTCCGCTATTCGGCGGCCAGTACCGCAGCTGGCGCCATCGACTGGACCGCAGATAACCGTGCGAAATATTTCTCGATCGATGGCGGCGCAACGGTGGGGACGCTATTTTCGAACGGGCTAATCCAGGGAGACGGACGCCAGGCGAGCCACTGGAAGGACAGTCTCGGGCTGGGCATCATGGACCCGACCGCTGGTATTGGCGAACTGCTTGCGATCGGCAACAACGACCTCACCGCCTTCGACGTGATTGGCTGGAACCTCAATCTGGACCCTAGCGGGGTCCCGGAACCCGCCACCTGGGCGATGATGATCCTGGGCTTTGGCTTCATCGGTGGCGCAATGCGGCGTGCGAATGCGCGTCAGCTCCTGGGTGCAGCGCGGACGGTGCCTGCCTGAACGCGGGGAATTTTCGCGCGCTGCATCGTCGCGAAAGTTATCGGATAATGGTCGCCGCGGAAAGCGGCGGGCAAATTGTATTCACTGGCCCTTAAGCCTTGCCGCTTCTATAGCTGCGCATCATGGTCCATTTATTTCGCGCCGTCAGGCGTTTCGCATTGCTTCTTCCCCTGTTGCTGCTGGCAAGCCCGCCCGCCCCCTTGCTGGCGAAGCCCGCGCCAACTGTATGGGCTGCGACGACAATCATTGCGCCAATCACGGCGCAAACCACGGCGCAAACCGATCCCTGGCTCTATCGCGGCAGCGATGTCCCGCACGATCCCGACTGGGTGTTTGGCGAGCTGCCCAATGGTCTGCGCTATGCCGTGCGCCGCAATGGCGTGCCGCCCGATCAGGTGTCGATCCGCATCCGCATCGATGCCGGCTCGCTCTATGAGAGTGAGAGTGAGCGCGGCTATGCGCATCTCATCGAACATCTGGTGTTCCGCCAGTCGAAATATCTTGGCGAGGCACAGGCGATCCCTACCTGGCAGCGGCTGGGTGCCAGCTTCGGCACCGACACCAACGCCGAGACCAGCCCGACCCAGACGGTCTACAAGCTCGATCTGCCCAATGCGACGCCCGCCTCGCTGGATGAAAGTTTCAAGCTACTCTCGGGCATGATGATTGCGCCGACATTGTCCGAATCCGATGTCCGTACCGAAGTGCCGATCGTGCTCGCCGAAAAGCGCGAGCGCGGCGGCGCGAGTGAGCGGGTACAGGATGCCACGCGCGAGACCTTCTATGCCGGGCAGCTGCTCGCCATCCGTTCGCCGATTGGCACCGAGGCGTCGCTCGAGGGCGCGCATGCCGCCAGTGTGCGCGGGTTCTATAGCCGCTGGTACCGGCCGGATAACGCCGTGATTATCGCGGCAGGCGATGCCGATCCGGCGGTGCTGGCAGCTCAGATCGAAAAGTGGTTCGGAAGCTGGCGCGCACCGGGCAAGCCGGTTGCCGCCCCCGGCTTCGGCGATCCGGTTGCTCCGGCGGGTGCCGTCTCGGCGAACCCGGTGGGCGAAACCAGAGTGCTGGTCGAGCCGGAGCTGCCGCGCGGGGCGAGCTATGCGATCCTGCGGCCCTGGCGGCAGGTCATCGACAATATCACCTATAATCAGGGGCTGATGATCGATGCACTGTCACAGGCACTGATCAACCGGCGGCTCGAAGCCAAGGCGCGCGCCGGGGGCAGTTACCTGATGGCCCAGGTGCAGCAGCAGGATGTCAGCCGCTCGGTCGATGGCACCTTTGTCTCGGTAACCCCGCTCAGCGAAGACTGGCAGGGTGCGCTGCGCGATGTCCGCGCAGTCATTGCCGATGCGCTTGCCGGCCCGCCGACCCAGGAGGAAATCGACCGCGAGGCGGCGGAGATGGAAATCGCCTATCAGGTTCCGGCGGAGCAGCAGAAGCTGCTGGCGGGATCGAAAGTCGCCGACGACATGGTGCAGGCGCTCGACATACGTGAGACTGTTGCCGCGCCGGATGACGTCTTGCGCATTTTCCAGAGTTCCAAGCCGCTGTTCAAGCCCGATGCGGTGCAAGCCCACACTAGGACGCTGTTCGGCGGTACGGTGACCAGGGCGATCCTGGTTACGCCCAAGGCCGGTGAGGCCGATGCGGCGGCGCTGCGCCAGGCGATGGTCGCGCCGATCGCCGCCGATGGCAGCGTGCGGCTTGCCGCCAAGCCGGTCCGCTTCGACCAACTGCCTCCGATCGGCGCGCCGGGCAAGATAACCAGCCTTGTGCCAACCGGACTGCTGGGCATCGAACAGGTCAATTTCGCCAATGGTGTCAAGGTATTGATTTGGCCGACCCCCGAGGAGCCGGGGCGAATGAGCGTTAAAGTGCGCTTTGGCGGCGGTTATCGCAGCTTCGGCCCCGGCGATGCCGCCTATATCGCACTGGGCGATATGGCGCTAGTCGGCTCTGGCGAGGGCACGTTGGGGCAGGAAGAGCTCGACCGCATCTCGACCGGGCGCAAGATGGGCTTCGATTTCAAAATCGAAGATACCGGCTTCCAGTTCTCCGCCGACACCCGCGGTGCCGATCTCGCCGATCAGCTCTATCTCTTCGCCGCCAAATTCGCAGCTCCGCGCTGGGATGTGAACCCGGTGCTGCGCGCCAAGGCTGCGGCGCGGCTGCAATACGATGCTTTCGCCGCATCGCCGCAGGGCGTGCTCGAACGCGATCTCAAATATCTCCAGCGCGATTCCGATCCGCGCTATCGTACGCCAAGCCCGGCCGATATAGAGAAGGCCACGCCCGAGGGTTTCCGCCAGCGGTGGCAGCGGGCATTGGCCAGCGGGCCGATCGAAGTGCAGCTCTATGGCGATTTCGACCGCAATGCGGCGCTCGCCGCGCTGCAGCGGACATTTGGTGCGCTGCCGCCGCGCAAGCCGTTGCCGCCGGGCACTGCGCCCGCTTCCGCGCGCTTCCCGGCCGCTAATGCCCAGCCGCTGGTGCTGACCCATCGCGGCGATGCCAATCAGGCGGCCGCAGTGGTCAGCTGGCCGACCGGTGGCGGCATGGCGGGGGTCAGCGAATCGCGCCAGCTTGAGATTCTCTCGCAGCTGTTCACCAACCGGCTGCTCGACCGCATGCGCGAGAAGCTGGGGGCCAGCTACGCGCCGCAAGTTGCCAACAGCTGGCCACTCGATCTCGACAGCGGCGGCTCGATTTCCGCCTTCGCGCAGATCCAGCCCGCAGCGACGCCCGCCTTCTTCGCCGCCGCGCAGGAGATCGCCGCCGATCTCATCGCCCGCCCGCCCAGTGCCGACGAGCTGACCCGCGTCATCGAGCCACTGCGCCAGCAGATCACACGCGCCACCACCAGTTCGGCATTCTTCATGAACCAGCTTGATGGGGCAACGAGTGAGCCTGCGCGCTTTGATGCGGTGCGGACCATCCTGACCGATTTCACCCAGACCACCCCCGAGGCGATGCAGGCCCTGGCCAGGAAGTATCTCGATCCGCAGAAGAGCTGGCGGCTTGCGGTAGTGCCGGAATCGAAAGGCGTCGCCACGAAATAGGCACGACGCTGGGAGAGGAGCAGCTGTTCCCACAAACTTTGCATTCCGCCCGCTCCCCCGCTAAAGGCCCCCGCCTGCAAAGGAGCTTTGACGTGGCGAGTAACTGGACACCCGACGGCTGGAAGGCGCATGAAGCGCGGCATCTGCCTGCCTATGAAGATGCGAGCGAACTCGCCGGGGCTGAGGCAACGCTGGCCAAGTTCCCGCCGCTGGTTTTTGCTGGCGAAGCGCGCGCGCTGAAGGCAGATCTCGCCGAAGTCGCAGCGGGTAAGGGTTTTCTGCTCCAGGGCGGCGATTGCGCCGAAAGCTTTGCCGAACACAGCGCCGACAATATCCGCGACACCTTCCGCGTGCTGTTGCAGATGGCGGTGGTGATGACCTTCGCCAGCAAGCAGCCAGTGGTGAAGGTCGGGCGCATGGCCGGCCAGTTCGCCAAGCCGCGTTCGGCACCGACCGAGACGATCGGCGGCAAGGAACTGCCGAGCTATTTCGGCGACATCATCAATGGCATTGAGTTCGAGGATAGCGTTCGCCGCAACGATCCCGCGCGGATGATCCAGGCCTATGGGCAGAGCGCTGCGACGCTCAACCTGCTGCGCGCTTTCGCGAATGGCGGCTATGCCAATCTGCGGCAGGTTCACCAGTGGACGCTGGACCACATCGGTCGCAGCCCCTGGGCGAAGAAGTTCAGCGAAACCGCAGATCGCATCGGCGAGGCGCTCGATTTCATGGCGGCCTGCGGCATCGATCCGATGACTGTGCCGCAATTGCAGGGCACCAGCTTCTACACCAGCCACGAAGCGCTGCTGCTGCCTTATGAGCAGGCGTTGACCCGGCGCGATTCGCTGACCGGCGACTGGTACGATTGCTCGGCGCACATGCTGTGGATCGGCGACCGGACCCGCTTCGAAGGTTCGGCGCATGTCGAATTCCTGCGCGGCGTCGGCAATCCCATCGGCATGAAATGCGGGCCGAGCCTCGAGCCCGACGCGCTGCTCAGGATGCTCGACACGCTCAATCCCGCGCGTGAGGCTGGGCGGATGACGCTGATCAGTCGCTTCGGCCACGACAAGGTCGAGGATGGCCTGCCAAAGCTGGTCCGCGCGGTGCAGCGCGAGGGGCACACGGTGGTGTGGTCGTGCGATCCGATGCACGGCAATGTCATCAAGGCGGAGAGCGGCTACAAAACCCGGCCGTTCGAGCGCATTCTCGCCGAGGTGAAGGGCTTCTTCGCCGTCCACCGGGCCGAGGGCACGCATGCGGGCGGTATCCATATCGAGATGACCGGGCAGGACGTCACCGAATGCACCGGCGGCGCGGTGGCGATCACCGATGAGGCGCTGGCCGACCGTTATCACACCCATTGCGACCCGCGCCTCAACGCTGCGCAATCGATCGAGCTTGCATTCCTGCTCGCAGACATGCTCAATCTGGAAGCCACGGAGAGGGCGAAGAAGGCTGCCTGAGTCGGGGCCGCCCACCTCTCCCGAAGGTATGGGAGAGAACTATGGACCTGGCGAAGTATGGCCCTTGGGCGCTGATCACTGGCGGCTCGGAGGGAGTGGGCGCGGAATTCGCGCGGCAACTGGCGGCGGATGGCTTCAAGCTGGTGCTGGTGGCGCGCAAAGTGGAGCCGCTGGAGGAGCTTGCGGCGGAGCTGCGGGGGAAGGGCGCGGAAGTCCGCACTGTTTCCGCCGACCTCAAGAAATCCGACGTGCTCGACCGGGTGCGTGAGCAGACCGACGATGTCGATGTCGGCCTGCTGGTCTACAACGCCGGAGCCAACGACACGCGCGGGCTGTTCGTCGATCTGCCAGCCGAGGTGACCGACGGGGTGATCGCGATCAACGTGCTGGCCCAGGCCGCTTTCTCGCGGCATTATGGCGCTCTGATGAAGGCGCGCGGGCGCGGCGGGATTATCCTTACCGGGTCGCTCGGCGGCTATCTCGGCTCACCGACGTTGGCGGCTTACACCGCCGCCAAGGCCTTCAGCCGGATTTTCACCGAAGCGCTGTGGCTGGAAATGCAGCCGCTGGGCGTCGATGTCCTCCATCTCAACATCGGCTTTACCGCAACCCCGGCGATGGCCCGGCTGGGCATGCCGGTTGAGTTCGCCGAACCGTGCGAAAATGTCGCGCGCGAGGGCTTGGAGAACATCGCCAATGGCCCGGTGTGGATCGTCAGCACCCCAGGCAATGTCGATCGGGCGCGCATGATCAGCCGCATCGACGACCGCGCCGAAGCCGTCCGCGCCCATGCCATCGCCCCGCGCGAGGAAACCGCCAAATATGCTCAGGAGCAGAAGCAGCTGGCGAAGGGTGCCTGAGGGGGGTGGCGCAGCGCTTCAAGCTGACGGGCAGAGTGGCGCTGGTCACCGGCGGAGCGAGCGGCATCGGCGTCGGGATTGCTGAAGTGCTGGCCGAGGCCGGAGCCATGGTGGTTATCGCCGATGTGGATGCGTCAGGCGCACAGGCGCAGGCCGAGGCGATGATCGCGGCGGGGCATGATGCGGCGGCGGTGACGGTCGATCTGGCCGATGAAGCATCGGTCGTTGCGGCATGCGCCGAAGTCATCGCCAAACACGGCGTGCCCTGGGTGCTGGTCAACAATGCCGGGGTGCAGCACCGCGAACTGCTGCTCGAAGGCAGCGTCGCCCATTGGGAACTGAACCAGACGATCAATGCGCGCGGCCCCTTCCTGATGACCCGCGAGATCGGCAAGGCAATGGTCGCAGGCGGCCAGGGCGGGCGGATCGTCAATTGTGCCACCACGGGCCTGATCGGCCAGGCGGTGCACGGGCTGGCCGCCTATCTCGCCTCGAAGGGCGCGCTGGCGGGGCTGACCCGGGCCAGCGCGATGGAGCTGGCCGAGTATGGCATCACGGTGAACACGGTTCTGCCCGGCGGCGTCGGCACGCCCGGATCGATGGGTGCAAAAGGCCCTCCGCCCGAAGGCCCCGGCAGGCGGATCACCCCCCTGGGCTTCTGCGAACCGCGCGATATTGCCAGCGCCGTGCTTTACTTCGCAACCCCCGCTGCGCGCTATGTCACCAACCAGACGATTGCCGTCGATGCGGGGTTTTCGATTTCGTGAGCGAAGCGCCTCGGATCGGAATTAATGAGCTAGCTTAGCTTTTTGGCTTGCGCTCCGGCTTCCTGCTTGCTTTGGGCAAAGCAAGCGAGGGAAATGCAATGTCGGCAAACGGGGGTCTCAAGGCCGGGGCCAGTCTGATCGCGATGCTGGCTGTGCCACATTTGGCGCATGCCCAGCGTGCAGGCGAGAACGCCGTGACCAATGCCGCCGATGCTTTCGGCACCAGTGTCGGGACCGAAACGACCGGCATCTATTCAGAAAACGATGCGCGCGGCTTCAGCCCGAAAAAGGCGGGCAATATCAGGATCGACGGCATCTACTTCGATCAGGTGTCGACGCTGTCGGGGCGGCTGCGCGACAGCACTTCGATCCGGGTCGGTTTTGCCTCCGAGGATTTCCCGTTCCACGCGCCAACCGGGATCGTCGATCACAAATTGCGCCCGATGCCGGTAGAACTCGGCACCAGCCTGGGCATCCAGCGCACCGGTTTCGGGGGCTCGATCGGCGAGTGGGATTTGCGGATACCGATCATCAAGGGCCATATTGGGCTGACCGGCGGGATGGCATATTCCAACGCGCGGCAGACAGACGGCGCGACCAGCTTGACGTGGGGCATTACGGTGATGCCGATTTTTCGATTCGGTGGTGTAGAGATTGCGCCCTTTTTTCATCACGGCGAGTTCCCCAGCGGTCGTCCGCAACCCCTGGTCGTGGTCAGCGACACGCTGCCCAGGCTGCCACCGGTGCGTCGCTATCTTGGCCAGAACTGGGAAAATGCCCGGCTCGACAACGGGTCCAAGGGCGTGACAGTAAAGGCGCAGATCACCCCGCGACTGTCGCTGCGCGGCGGACTGTTCTATTCGACCGGAAGTCGAGTGGAGAGTTTCGCCGACATATATGCGATGCTGCCTGGATCCGATCAGGCCCGCCATTTTTTCATCGCCGATCCGGTGCAGGATGTGCATTCGACCAGCGGCGAAGTGCAGGTCGCTTACCGTTTTTCGACCGGCAGCTGGCAGCACCGGCTGATCGCCGGCTATCGCGGGCGCAATCGCTATACCGAGTCGGGCGGATCGTCGTCGCATGATTTCGGAACCGGCACTTTTGGCGAGGCCAGCACGGCGAGCCAGCCGGACTACCATTTCACGGCGGTCAACGCCGGCCGGGTGAAACAATCCGCGCTGCTGTTGGGCTACACCGGCAGGATCGAGGGTGTCGGCTCGATCAATCTGGGTCTGCAACGCGCCCGCTACCGGGCCACATCGACCAAGGGGCTGACCGGCGAGGTAAGGGACGATCCCTGGCTTTACAACGCTTCGCTGGGGATCGATCTCAGCCGTAACCTGTCAGTCTATTTAGGCTCTGAGAAAGGCCTGGAAGACAGCGGCATCGCGCCGGACAACGCCGCCAACGCCAATGAGCAACTGCCCTCGGCCCGCTCGACTCAATATGAAGGCGGGGTCCGCTGGAAATTCAACGGCGGCCAGCTGGTGGTCAGTGCGTTCCAGATCACAAAGCCCTATTTTTCCTTCGACCTCGCGAAAAACTATGTTCAGCTCGGCACTGTCCGCCATCGCGGAATCGAAACCTCGCTTTCAGGCCATTTCGGCAGGCGGCTGAGCCTGCTGGTGGGGGCGGTGCTGATGCAGCCGCGGGTGAGCGGCCCGGGTCGAGACAGCGGCTTGCTGGGCGACCGGCCGGCGGGCACGCCATCGGTCTATGCCAAGCTCG
>JAHFPT010000336.1 GCA_023266625.1 Novosphingobium sp.
ACTCAAACCCGAGGAGTTGCGGCTGCTTGGCGAGAAGATGTGCGGGCTTGGCGAGATCCGTCCAGATTTCATCGCCCGGTCCATCGTCGGCTTCGTGGCGGCGAACGAGCAGCAAGGCCTTTCCGCGCACAATCGCGTCGGCAAGGTCCGCTCGCTGATGACCCACGCGGTGGGCGAGGTAAAGGCAGATAGCCTGATGCACCGCATTGCGCCAGATGCCGCTGCCTCGCCACCGTTGGAACTGGCGCGCTGGCTATCGCCGCAAGTGTTGATCTCGCTGATCCGGGACGAGCATCCCCAGGTGATCGCCGTCTTGTTGATCCAGCTCGATCCCGATGTCGCAGCCGAGGTGTTGTATAGCTTGTCATGGCGCATCCAGCCGGAGGTCGTGCACCGGGTCGCGACGATGGGGCCGGTCTCACCCGAGGCGCTTGCCATGCTCGAGGAGACACTTTCGGCCCGCATAGGGAAGCTTCAAGGCCAGGATATGGTCAACATGGGCGGACTGCGCGAGGCGGCCGACCTCGTCAACAATTCGGGCAAAGCGGTCGAAAAGCGCGTTATGATCGAGATCGCCAAGGCGGACAAATCATTGGCCAAGCAGCTCGAAAACGAGATGTTCAAGTTCGAGCATCTGCTGGTGCTCGATCCGCAAGCCATGGGCTCGCTCCTGCGAGAGGTGGAGAGCAGTGTGTTGATCGATGCACTGAAGGGCATCGACGAAGAAGCGCGCGAGGCATTTTTCGGTGCCATGTCGAGCCGCGCTGCAGACGGCGTGCGCGACGAAATCGCGGCACGCGGTCGTCTGCGCATGGCTGATGTGGTCGAAGCCCAGCGTCAAATTGTCGCCTGCGCCCGCCGCCTGGCCGCAGATGGCATCATCTCTTTCGGAACGAGCGAAGACGAATATGTCTGATTTGTTTGCCCTGGCCAGGCGCGGCAATGGTATTTTTAATCGTGACCTGCGGTTTGCCGCAGTGGATCGGCCAGCGACGCCGGAGCACGATGCTCCCGACCCGCTCGCCATTGCCTATACCGAAGGCTATGCTGCCGGCTTAGCCGAGGCGCGCGCCGAGGCCGAGGCCGAAGCAATTGCCGCCGATACCGCCCGCGAACGTCTGTCGTTTTCCTTCGCCCGGCTCGATGCGGAACTGACAGAGCAATTGCGCCACAAATTGCACCAGACAGTCATCGCCTTGAGCGAGGCGACCCTACAGCCGCTCGCACTTGATGCCGGGGCACTCGCCCGCCGCGTCGCATGCGCGGTCTCGATGTTCGTCCGGGCCGACGACGAACGGATTATCCGGCTTCATCCCGATGATTTGACCCTGTTTGCGGACAAGCTGCCGCCGGACTGTCAGTTCGTGCCCGACCCGGCGCTTGAGCGCGGTGCATTGCACGTCGAGACCGCCAACGGCGGGGTCGAGGATGGGCCAGCCCAATGGCGCGCCGCGATCACCGAGGCACTGCGCCTGTGTTGAAGCTATTCGAGCCGCTGCTGGCCGATATGGCAGGCGCCCAGATCGACCTTTCCCCCCGCCGCTACGGGCTGGTCGTGGCCTGCGACGGCGGGCTGCTGGAAGTGACGGGACTGTCCGTGCCGGTCGGCGCGCTGTGCCGGGTCGCGCATGGTCGAGGCGAGCCGCTGCTGGCCGAGGTCATCGGGTTCCGCAACGGGCGGACCTTGATGATGTTGCTGGGCGATACGGTCATGCTTCGTCCGGGCGCACGCGTCCGGCCCGAAGGGCAGCCGGGCATGCTCCCAGTCGGCGAGGCCTTTCTCGGCCGTGCCGTCGATGGCGAGGGCCAGCCGATCGACGGATTGGGGCCGCTCCACGCCCGCAGCGAATGGCCTGTAGGCGGTGTCCGTGCAGGAGCGCTGGAGCGCAGCCCGGTTCGCGAAAGCTTCGATAGCGGGGTGCGTGCGCTCAATGCGCTCACGACCTTCGGCATCGGCCAGCGGATCGGCATCATGGCAGGCTCGGGCGTAGGCAAGTCCGTGCTGATCGACATGATCGCGCGCGGCGCAGAGACCGATGTCGTCGTTGTCGGCCTGATTGGCGAGCGCGCTCGCGAGGTTTCCGATTTCGTTGAACGGCATATGGCGGGGTCGAAACGCGCCCGGATGGTTGTCGTCGCGGTTCCCGCCGATCATGCGCCAAATCTGCGGCTGCGTGGGGCGATGATGGCGACCGGGATAGCCGAGCATTTCCGGGCGCAGGGGCGCAGGGTCATGCTGATAATGGACAGCCTTACCCGCGTGGCGCATGCCGCCCGCGAGATCGGTCTGCTGCTCGGCGAGCCGGGAGCGGCGCGGGGCTATCCGCCGTCCGCCCTTGCCGCCATCACCAAGCTGGTTGAACGCGCCGGCAATTCGGCCGAAAGCGGTGGCTCGATCACCGGACTCTACACGGTGCTGGCCGACGGCGACAATCAGGATGATCCGGTCGTCGATACCGCCCGTTCGATCCTCGACGGCCACATCGTGCTGTCGCGCGACCTTGCCCAGCGCGGTCAATATCCCGCCATCGACATCGCCGCTTCGCTGAGCCGGGTGATGAACGACATCGCATCGCCCGAACACCAGCATCATGCCAGGACATTCCGGGCGCTGGTCGCCAGCTACGAGGCCAATCGCGATCTCGTACTCATGGGCGCCTATCGCGCCGGCGCCGACCCGGTGATCGACCGCGCCATCGCCATGCACGAGGCGCTTACCGCTTTTCTCTGCCAGCCCGCCGGGCAGGTGATCTCACTGGATACCAGCGTCGCAGCATTGACGCAGCTGCTGGGCAATGCCGGCTGACGGCAAGCGCCTGGCCCGGCTCCAGCGACTGGAGCGTGTTCGCGCCATCGCCAAACAGGCGGCGGCGACGGCGGCGGCGGAAGCGGAAGGCACGCTCGCCCAGCTCGAGGCGCTGGCCGCGCGCACCGGCATGCTCGCCGCCGACTATGCTGGCCGCAACGATGCATCCGATGGCATGAGCCTGCGGCAGCTTGGGCACTTCGCCGGCGGACTGCAAGGAATCCGCACCTCGACACTGGCCGATGCGGCGCGCGCGCGATCGATTGCCGATGGCCGTCAGCTGGAACTGACTGTGGCCGAACGCCGCCGTGCAGCTGTCGAGGAGCGCGCGGCGCGGGAAGCGCGCGAGATTGCTGCTCGCCGGGAAACCTCGGCTCTGGGTGGTCGCAAGGCAATTGGCACGGACCTTGAATAGTAACCGTTACACACACGCCGGGGGATTTGATCGATGGGCGATATTGCCGCACTGCCTTCCTTGAAGCCAGCCAGCCAGGCCGTTGACCCGGCCGTAACTCAGGGGCTGCAAGCCGAAGAATCCAGAGCTTTCGGCGATATCCTCGCCGGACAGGTCCAGGCGGCCGGGATCGATGGTGCGTCCGCCGGGATCGGGGCGTTCGCGGCAGCTGTTGCCGGCAAGCGGCAAGCGGGCGGCAAGATATTGCCGGGAGCCGCACAAATCCTGCCGGACGCCGCCATCATCCCGGTTGAAGCGCCGTCCGGGCAGCAATCGCCACATGACGCCATTCGCATCGCCGCAGAAATGCCAAAGGGCATCTGGACAAAGTTGACCGATCAATCTCATGGCAAGCGCAGCGCGGCAGACTCGCTCCGGGGCCTCGCGAGAGCGACGGCAATGTCCGCGACCGCCAGGCGCCAGGGTGAGGGCACAATGCAGGCAGCCGCTCCGGCTGATCCGGAAGCGCCCGCCGTGGCAGTGCTTCCGACCGGCATCGCGTTTCAGCTGCCGTCATTTTCCATTCCCGTTGCGCCCTTGCCCCAGCCGGTGACGGACGCGGCGGCATCCGCGACGCTTGCAAATGACAGCGGCCAGACCTCCGCAGTCCAGACCAGCGTTCCCGCCGGGACTGCGCGGGAGGCATTAGCGGAGCCCACGAACCCGCTGTCTCCTGCCGTGACGCAGGCTCAGCCTCAGC
>JAHFPT010000148.1 GCA_023266625.1 Novosphingobium sp.
GACGGCCCGATGCCGCAGACCCGCGAGCACATCTTGCTCGCCCGTCAGGTTGGTGTGCCGGCGCTGGTCGTCTACATGAACAAGGTCGATCAGGTTGATGACGACGAAATCCTCGAGCTGGTCGAGCTCGAAGTGCGCGAGCTGCTCACATCCTATGGCTATGACGGCGACGCCATTCCGATCGTCAAGGGTTCGGCGCTGGCCGCTCTCGAAGGCCGTGACGACGCCATCGGCAAGGATTCGATCAACGAACTGATGAAGGCCGTCGACGAATTCATTCCGCAGCCGCCGCGTCCGACCGACAAGCCGTTCCTGATGCCGGTCGAAGACGTGTTCTCGATCTCGGGTCGCGGCACTGTCGTGACCGGTCGTATCGAAACCGGCATCGTCAAGGTTGGCGAGGAAGTCGAAATCGTCGGCCTCAAGGACACCCGCAAGACCGTTGTCACCGGCGTTGAAATGTTCCGCAAGCTGCTCGACGAAGGTCGTGCTGGCGATAACGTCGGCGCGCTGGTTCGTGGCGTTGCCCGTGAAGAGGTCGAGCGCGGCCAGGTGCTCTGCAAGCCCGGTTCGGTTACCCCGCACACCGAGTTCAACGCCGAGGTCTATGTGCTGTCGAAGGACGAAGGGGGCCGTCACACGCCGTTCTTCGCCAACTATCGTCCGCAGTTCTATTTCCGCACCACCGACGTCACCGGCGAAGTGATCCTCCCCGAGGGCACCGAGATGGTGATGCCGGGCGACAACGTCACCATCGGTGTCAAGCTGATCGCGCCGATCGCCATGGACCAGGGCCTGCGCTTCGCCATTCGCGAAGGCGGACGCACCGTCGGTTCGGGGGTTGTCAGTTCGATCTCCAAGTAATATAGGCCGCGCTCCGCCGGGGGTTCACCAGATTCGTTTGGTGACCCCGGTGGCCGGTTTATCGATCAGTCGCCCCGCTTTCGCTGAAAAGAGGAAGGGCGGGATGGCTGGTTTTGTTTTTGCTCTTTCTCATCGGTAGTTGGACATGGAAGCCCAGAATATCCGCATTCGCCTCAAGGCATTCGATCACCGCGTGCTCGATCAGGCGACTGGCGAGATTGCGGAGACCGCCCGCCGCACCGGCGCGCTGATCCGTGGCCCCATTCCGCTGCCGACGAGAATCGAAAAGTTCACCGTGAACCGCGGACCGCACATCGACAAGAAGTCGCGTGAGCAGTTCGAGGTGCGCACCTACAAGCGGCTGCTCGATATCGTGCAGCCCAACGCCACCACCGTGGACGCGCTGATGAAGCTCGATCTGGCGGCTGGTGTCAATGTCGAGATCAAACTGGCGTAAGCGAGCGCAGCCCCCGCGCAGGCGGGGGTCGCAAGAATTCAAGGCCGCTTTTGCAGGCCTGAGGCCCCCGCCTTCGCGGGAGAGCACTAAGGTTTTTGGAGGGTAACCTCCACAGACACAGGGATACCTCCGGCATCTGCCGGGCAAGCGTCCCCCGTCTAGCTTCTCTTCGGAGAGGCATTCAGCCCGGACGGGGCTCGCACACATCATGGGCTGGGCATGCCTTTGGGGATTGTCTCCACAGGCCTCTGTTGAGGAGTTTGGATCGTGCGCACCGGCGTGATCGCCAGGAAAGTGGGAATGACCCGCCTGTTTCAGGAGGACGGACGGCATGTGCCGGTTACCGTCCTGTCACTGGATGAGTGTCAGGTTGTCTCGGTCCGCACCGCAGAACGCGACGGCTATGTCGCGCTTCAGCTGGGTGCGGGTTCGGCGAAGCAGAAGAATGTCGCCAAGCCGCAGCGCGAGCATTTCGCCAAGGCGCAGGTGCCCCTGAAGGCCCGCGTCTGCGAATTCCGCGTGGCTGACGATGCCGTGCTCGAAGTCGGCGCGACGATTGCCGCCTCGCATTTCGTACCGGGTCAGCTGGTCGACGTTGCCGGGCACACCCAGGGCAAGGGCTTTGCCGGCGGCATGAAGCGCTGGGGTTTCGGCGGCATGCGCGCCACCCACGGCGTCTCGATCAGCCACCGTGCGCTCGGTTCGACCGGGCAACGCCAGGATCCGGGCCGCGTGTTCAAGAACAAGAAAATGGCCGGCCATATGGGCGACAAGGAGCGCACCCAGCAGAACCTCGAAATCGTCCGTACCGATGATGAGCGCGGTCTGATTTTCGTCAAGGGTTCGGTCCCCGGTGCCAAGAACGCCTGGTTGACGGTCAAGGACTCAGTCAAGGTTCCGCGCCACGCCGAAGCCCCCTATCCCGGCGCGATCAAGGGAGCCAATGACGGTTCGGTGCCGGCAGCAGACGAAGAAATCGTTGTGCAGGAACAGGCCGAAGAAGTGGTAGTTGCCGAGGCCGCTGCCCCCGAAGCCGAAGCACCCGCCCAGGAGCAGCAGGCCGAGGCCCAGATCGAAGCTCAGGCACCCGAAGCTCAGGCGTCCGAAGCCCCAACCGAGCAAGCAGATCAGGCTGGCGAGGGCGATGCCCCTGCCCAAGACGGCGCTAAAAACGAAAATGGGGAGGGCTAAGCCGTGAAAGTCAAAGTCCTCAAAATCGATGGTTCGGCCGGAAAGGGCGAGATCGAACTCAACGATGCGGTATTCGGCGTCGAGCCGCGTGCCGACATTCTCCACCGCGTCGTAACCTGGCAGCTCGAGAACCGCCGCGGCATCGCCCGCGCCACCCGCGAGCGTTCGGACGTTGCCCGCACCGGCAAGAAGTTCGGTAACCAGAAGGGTGGCGGCACCGCCCGTCATGGCGACCGCGCGGCCCCGATCTTCATCGGTGGCGGCAAGGCCCACGGCGCGCGCCGCCGTGAATTCGACATTTCGCTCAACAAGAAGGTCCGTGCGCTGGGCCTCAGGATGGCGCTCTCGGCCAAGGCGAAAGACGGCCTCATCGTCGTCGATAGCTTGGAACTCAAGGACGCCAAGACCAAGGCGCTGGTCGGTCAGCTGGCCAAGGCTGGCTGGGGCAAGAAGGTCCTGGTGATCGATGGCGAGGCAGTGGACGCAGGTTTTGCCCGCGCCGCCGGTAACATCGTCGGGATCAATGTGCTCCCGGCGGTCGGTGCCAATGTCTATGACATCCTCAAGCATGATACGCTGGTGCTGACCCGCGCTGCGGTCGAAAAACTGGAGGCGCGGTTTAATGGCTAAGGCAATTGGGGCTAAGGCTGCAAAAGCAGAGGGCGGTATCGATACGCGTCACTACGACGTGATTGTCGCCCCCCACATCACCGAAAAGGCGACGCTGCTCTCCGAGCACAACGCGGTCGTGTTCCGGGTTTCGCCCGATGCGACCAAGCCGCAGATCAAGGCAGCGGTCGAAGCGCTGTTTGCGGTCAAGGTTACTGGCGTCAACACCTTGACCACGAAGGGCAAAACCAAGCGGTGGAAGGGCAGGCCCTATACCCGCAGCGATGTAAAGAAGGCGATTGTCACGTTGGCCGAGGGCCAAATGATCGACATCACCGAAGGCGTCCGGGGTTAATCCGATGGCACTCAAACATTATAACCCGACCAGCCCCTCACGGCGCGCACTGGTCCTCGTCGACAAATCGTCGCTGTGGAAGGGCAAACCGCTCAAGGCGCTGACCGAAGGCAAGACCAAGAGCGGCGGCCGCAACAACAAGGGCCATGTCACCTCGCGCGGCATCGCCGGCGGTCACAAGCAGAAATACCGGATCATCGATTTCAAGCGCCGCAAGTGGGACAGCCCCGCGACCGTCGAGCGCATGGAATATGACCCCAACCGCACCGCCTTCATCGCGCTGATCACATATGAAGATGGCGAGCAGACCTATATCCTCGCGCCGCAGCGGCTTGCCGTTGGCGACATGGTGGTCGCCGGTGAGAAGACCGACGTCAAGCCGGGCAACGCCATGTTGCTCAGCCAGATGCCGGTCGGCACGATCGTCCACAATATCGAGATGAAGCCGGGCAAGGGCGGGCAGATTGCCCGCTCCGCCGGAACTTACGTCCAGCTGGTCGGCCGTGACCGGGGCATGGTCATCGTCCGGCTGAACTCGGGCGAGCAGCGCTACATTCGCGGCGATTGCATGGGCACGGTTGGCGCGGTTTCAAACCCTGACAACCAGAACCAGAATTTCGGCAAGGCCGGGCGCACCCGCTGGCAAGGGCGCCGCCCGCTGACCCGCGGCGTCGCCAAGAACCCGGTCGATCACCCGCATGGCGGCGGCGAAGGCCGCACTTCCGGTGGCCGTCATCCGGTGACTCCATGGGGTAAGCCGACCAAGGGTGCCCGCACCCGCAGCAACAAGCAGACGGATCGTATGATCATCCGTTCGCGTCACGCCAAGAAGAAGAGGTAAGCGCCGATGGCACGTTCCGTCTGGAAAGGCCCGTTCGTCGACCTGCATCTGCTGAAAAAGGCAGAGGGCGCGCAGGAACAGGGTACCCGCGCCGGTCCGATCAAGACCTGGTCGCGCCGTTCGACCATCCTGCCGCAGTTCGTCGGCCTGACGTTCAACGTCTACAACGGTCGCAAGTTCATCCCGGTCTCGGTCAACGAGGACATGGTCGGTCACAAGCTCGGCGAGTTCTCGCCGACGCGGACCTTCCCCGGCCACGCCGCCGACAAAAAGGGCAAACGCTGATGGGCAAGGCAAAATCCCCGCGCCGCGTGGCGGATAACGAGGCACTGTCGGTGGGCACGCAGATTCGCGGCTCAGCGCAGAAGCTCGGCCTCGTCGCTGCTCTCATCCGTGGCCGCAAGGTGGAAGAGGCGCTGAACATCCTCACCTTCTCCACGAAGGCCATGGCTGTCGATGCCCGCAAGGTGCTCGCCTCGGCTATCGCCAATGCCGAGAACAACCACAATCTCGATGTCGATGCGCTGGTGGTGGCCGAGGCCAGTGTCGGCAAATCGATCACCATGAAGCGGTTCCACACCCGCGGGCGCGGCAAATCGACCCGCATCCTCAAGCCGTTCTCACGGCTGCGGATTGTCGTGCGCGAAGTGTCTGACGAAGCTGGGGAGGCCTGAGCCATGGGTCATAAAAGCAACCCGATCGGCCTGCGCCTCCAGATCAACCGCACCTGGGACAGCCGCTGGTACGCCGAGGGCCGCAACTATGCGAAGATGCTTGAGGAAGACCTCAAGATCCGCAAATTCGTCATGACAACCCTGCCGCAGGCGGCGATTTCCAAGGTGGTGATCGAGCGTCCGGCCAAGCTGTGCCGCATCTCGATCTATGCCGCCCGCCCCGGTGTCATCATCGGCAAGAAGGGCGCGGATATCGAGAAGCTGCGCTTGCAACTCGCCGCGATGACCAGCAGCGACGTCAAGCTCAACATCGTCGAAATCCGCAAGCCGGAAATCGATGCCAAGCTCGTTGCCCAGGGCATCGCCGACCAGCTGGTCCGCCGCGTTGCCTTCCGCCGGGCGATGAAGCGCGCGGTGCAATCGGCGCTGCGGCTTGGCGCAGAGGGGATCAAGATCACCTGCGGCGGCCGTCTTGGCGGCGCAGAAATCGCCCGCGTCGAATGGTACCGCGAGGGCCGCGTGCCGCTCCACACATTGCGCGCGCATATCGATTATGCCGATGTCGAGGCGCTCACCGCCTATGGCATCATCGGTATCAAGTGCTGGATCTTCAAGGGCGAGATTCTCGGCCACGATCCGATGGCGCAGGACCGGTTGATGATGGAGGCTCAGACCTCCGGCGTGCGCCCGGCGCGCGAAGAACACCGCCGGAACTAGGCCCAGGAACAGAGCAATGCTGCAACCGAAAAAACACAAGTTCCGCAAGGCTTTCAAGGGCCGGATCAAGGGCGACGCCAAGGGCGGCACCGATCTCAACTTCGGCTCCTATGGCCTCAAGGCGATGGAACCGGAGCGGATCACCGCCCGCCAGATCGAGGCCGCGCGCCGCGCGATCACCCGCCACATCAAGCGCCAGGGCCGCCTCTGGATCCGCATCTTCCCCGATGTTCCGGTGTCGAAGAAGCCCGCTGAAGTCCGTCAGGGCAAGGGCAAGGGCGCGGTTGAATATTGGGCAGCACGGGTCAAGCCGGGCCGCATCCTGTTCGAGCTCGACGGGGTTCCCGGCCCGCTCGCTGCCGTCGCCTTCCAGCGCGCGGCGATGAAGTTGCCGATCAAGACCAAGGTCGTCGCCCGGCTGGGTGACACCTCGCATCTGGGAGCCGCATGATGGCTGGCAAGAAAACCGTAAAAAAGTCGAACAAGATCGAGGATATGCGGGTCAAGAGTGACGACCAGCTGACCGGCGATCTTGGCGATCTCAAGCGCGAGGCATTCAACTTGCGCTTCCAGGCGGCGACCAACCAGCTCGAGCGTCCGGCCCGCATCAAGGAAGTGCGCCGCGACATCGCCCGTATCAAGACGCTGCAAACCGAGCGCACCCGCGCCACGGTTAAGGCATAAGGAGACACCCATGCCCAAGCGTATTCTGGTAGGGACCGTGGTCTCCGACAAGACCGACAAGACGGTGGTGGTGAAGGTCGAGCGCAAGGTCAAGCACCCGCTCTATGGCAAGATCATCCGCCGCTCGAAGAAGTATCACGCCCACGACGAGGACAATAGCTTCAAGGCGGGCGAGACCGTGCGGATCGAAGAGACGCGCCCGATTTCGAAGCTGAAGACGTGGAAGGTGCTCGACCGCGTCCAGGCAAGCAAGGGCGTGGCTGTCGAGGCTGACGTTTGATTTAAGAGCCCAACCTCACCCCGCTCGTGCTGAGCTTGTCGAAGCACCTGCGGCGCGAGGCCTTCGACAAGCTCAGGCTGAGCGGGGTTGGGGATAGAATTTGGAACTACCGGGCCATTCCCGGCAAGCCAGTTGAGAAGGAAACGGATCGATGATCCAGATGCAGTCCAATCTCGACGTCGCGGATAACAGCGGCGCGAAGCGCGTCCAGTGCATCAAGGTGCTGGGTGGCTCGAAGCGCCGGGTTGCCGGTGTCGGCGACGTGATAGTCGTTTCGATCAAGGAAGCGCAGCCGCGCGCCCGCGTCAAAAAGGGCGACGTTCACCGCGCGGTGATCGTGCGTACCCGCAAGGAAGTGCGCCGCGCCGATGGCTCGGTGATCCGCTTCGACACCAATGCCGCCGTGCTGATCAACAAGAACGAGGAGCCGATCGGCACCCGTATCTTTGGCCCGGTCGTGCGCGAACTGCGCGGCAAGGGCTTCATGAAGATCATCAGCCTTGCGCCGGAGGTTCTGTGATGGGCGCCGCCAGAATCAAGAAGGGCGACAGCGTCGTTGTCCGTTCGGGCAAGGACAAGGGCCGCACCGGCACCGTCCTGCAGGTCATGCCCAAGGACGGCAAGCTGCTGGTCCAGGGCGTCAATGTCGCCACCCGCCACCGCAAGCCGACCCAGGAGAGTCCTGAAGGCGGTATCGATCGCCGCGAGGCACCGATGCATATTTGCAAGGTTTCGCTGGCCGATCCCAAGGATGGCAAACCGACGCGGGTGCGCTTTGAAGTGGCCAAGGACGGCAAGAAAATCCGGATTGCCGTAAAGTCCGGGGAGAAAGTCGATGGCTGATACCTACACCCCCCGCATGAAGCAGCGCTATTCCGACGTCGTCACCAAGGCGATGACCGAGCGCTTCGGCTATAAGAACCACATGGAAGTGCCCAGGATCGAGAAGATCACGATCAACATGGGCGTCGGCGAAGGTACGCAGGACCGCAAGAAGGTCACCACTGCCGCCGAGGAAATGGCCCTGATCGCCGGGCAGAAGCCGGTGATCGTCAAGGCCAAGAAGTCGGTTGCCCAGTTCAAGCTGCGCGAAGGCATGGCGATCGGCTGCAAGGTCACGCTGCGCCGCGAGCGGATGTATGAATTCCTCGACCGGCTGATTACCGTTGCCATGCCCCGCATCCGCGACTTTCGCGGCCTCAACCCGAAGAGCTTCGACGGGCGCGGCAATTACGCGATGGGTCTCAAAGAGCAGATCATCTTCCCCGAGATCAGCTACGACCAGATCGACAAGGTGCGCGGTATGGACATCATCGTCACTACCAGTGCCAAGACCGACGACGAAGCGCGCGAGCTGCTGCGTCTGTTCGGATTCCCTTTCCCGCAGGAAGCCGAGCAACAGGAAGCGGCCTGAATTTCAACCGGCTTGTTCCCCCGCGCAGGCGGGGGCCTCAGGCCTTGGAGCACAACCTCATGAGGTCCCCGCCTTCGCGGGGATACGAAGGAAAAGAAGAGCTTAAGTCCATGGCGAAACTGAGTTCGATTAACAAAAACGAGCGGCGCAAGAAGCTCGTTGTGCAATATGCGGCTAAATATGCCGCGCTGAAGGCCCAGGCGGTCGACAAGTCGCTCGACTATACCGAGCGGCTGATGGCGCGGCTGAAGATGGCCGAATTGCCGCGCAATGCGAACCCGACCCGGGTGCGCAACCGTTGCGCCACCACCGGCCGCCCGCGCGGCTATTATCGCAAGTTCGGCCTGTGCCGCATCGAGCTGCGGGACAAGGCCAACAAGGGCCTGATCCCCGGCGTGACCAAGTCGAGCTGGTAAGGATAAGCGATGGCATTGACCGATCCCCTGGGTGATATGCTCACCCGCATCCGCAACGGCCAGCGCGCGAAGAAGGACACCGTCCTTTCGCCGGCTTCGAGACTGCGCGCCCGCGTGCTCGAAGTGCTGCAGCGCGAAGGCTATATCCGTGGCTATGCCGAGGACGCTACTGGCCTCCACCCGCAGCTGCGCATCGAGCTGAAATATTTCGAAGGCGAACCGGCGATCAAGCATGTCGCCCGCGTCTCCAAGCCGGGCCGCCGGGTCTATTCGGGCAGCAAGGAGCTGCCGGTGATCCGCAACGGGCTTGGCATCACCATCGTCTCGACGCCGCGCGGCGTGCTTTCGGATGCCGAAGCGCGCGCGGCCAACGTCGGCGGCGAAGTGCTGGCGGAGGTGTTCTGATGAGCCGCATCGGCAAACGTCCGGTTCCGGTCCCGAGCGGCGTCACCGCCGACATCGCAGACGGCACTCTCACCGTGAAGGGCCCCAAGGGGACTCTCACCCTGAAGCTGCGCGACGAGATCAGCTATACCCTCGATGAGGGCAGCATCCTGGTCAAGCCGGCCAACGACACCAAGTCGGCGCGGGCTTTCTGGGGCATGCAACGCACGCTGGTCGATAACCTCGTCACCGGTGTCACCCAGGGTTACACCAAGGTGCTCGAGATCACCGGCGTCGGCTACCGCGCCAATGCCCAGGGGCCGCGCAAGCTCAAGCTCCAGCTTGGTTATAGCCACGATGTCGATTTCGATGTGCCCGAGGGTATCGAGGTCAAGACCCCGGATAACACGACCATCGAGATATCCGGGATCGACAAGCAGAAGGTCGGCCAGGTTGCCGCCGAAATTCGCCGCTGGCGCAAGCCCGAACCCTACAAGGGCAAGGGCATCCGCTATCGCGGCGAGTATATCTTCCGCAAGGAAGGGAAGAAGAAGTAATGGCCAAGCTATCGCTTTTCGACCGTCGCCGCCGGCGGGTCCGCACCGCACTCAAGGCGCGCGCCTTTGGCCGTCCGCGGCTTTCGGTGCACCGTTCCGGCCGGCATATCTATGCCCAGATCATCGACGATGCCGCTGGCCGCACCGTGGCTTCCGCCTCGACCCTGACCAAGGGCAGCAAAGGTCCGGGCGCAACCACCGATGCCGCTGCCAAGGTTGGCGCGGCGCTGGCCGAAGCGGCCAAGAAGGCGGGCGTGACTTCCGTTGTGTTCGATCGCGGCGGCTTTCTGTTTCATGGCCGCGTCAAGGCGCTGGCCGATGCCGCGCGTGAAGGCGGGCTGGAGTTTTGATGATGGCTGATGAAACAAACACTGAGGGCGAAGGCCCGGTCGCAACTGAATCAGTCGCCAGCGAAGCCGTTGCGGTAGAAGCCGCAGCTGTCGAGAGCGCTCCCGCCGAAGCGGCAGCTGTCGAAGCTGCACCCGCTGAGGCCGCACCCACCGAAGGACGGGGCCGCGCCGATCGTGGCGGACGTGGCCGTGGCGGCGGCGACCGTGGCGGCGGTGGTGGCGATCGCGGCCGTGGCCGCAATGATCGCGAGCGTCGTGGGCGCGGCGGACCCGACGAAGAAGGCGGCGAAGAGCTGATCGAAAAGCTGGTTCACATCAACCGCGTCTCCAAGACGGTCAAGGGCGGCAAGCGTTTCGGCTTTGCCGCGCTGGTCGTCGTGGGCGACGGCAAGGGCCGTGTCGGCTTCGGCCATGGCAAGGCGCGCGAAGTGCCCGAAGCGATCACCAAGGCGACATCTGCCGCCAAGAAGAAGATGGTCCGCGTCCCGCTCAAGGAAGGCCGCACGCTGCATCATGACTGCAAGGGCCATTTCGGTGCGGGCAATGTCAATGTCCGCTCGGCACCTGCGGGCACCGGCATCATCGCCGGCGGCCCGATGCGCGCCGTGTTCGAGAGCCTGGGCGTTGCCGATGTGGTGACCAAGTCGGTCGGCACCTCCAACCCCTACAACATGGTTCGCGCCACTTTCGATGCGCTGGTCAACCAGACTTCGCCCAAGTCGGTCGCCCAGCGGCGTGGCAAGAAGGTTGCTGACCTGCTCGGCAGGGGCGGGGCCAGCATGGTCGAGGCGGAAGCCGACGCTGCGGCGATTGTGGAGTAAGCGCGATGGCAAAAATCAAACTCAAGCAGATCGGCTCACCGATCCGCCGCCCGGAACACCAGAAGCGGATTCTGATCGGCCTCGGCCTCGGCAAGATGCACCGCACCGTCGAGCTGGAAGATACCGCCGAAGTGCGCGGCGCGATCGCCAAGCTGCCGCATATGGTGGCCGTGGTCGACTGAGCCTATTCCCGGTCGAAAGCATGAAGGGGCCCTGGCGCAAGCCGGGGCCTTTTGCTTTGGCACTCAACGTCGGCAATCCCCCCACACCGCGATCCAGTCTTCGCGTGCGCGTTCGGGCACCAGCACCATGGCAACCAGCTTGCAATTGCGCCCGACATAGGCCTCGACCAACTGGCGCGTCTCCTCGTTCTGCGGCGTGTTGCGGATGCCATTGGCCATGACCACCGCGCCGGGCCGCAATGCCAGCGCGCGCCGGGTTTCGCCCAGCGTCGAGAGGTGGCTGACGTCCTTCTCGATCAGATGGCTGAGATGGGTCGGGAAGACCAGCGGTGTGATGAAGCTCTGTCCGGTCAGCATATAGAGCTGCGGCGGGCCGTCGTAGATCAGCAGTCTGCCACCGCCCGCATGCGCCCGCACGGCATTGGTCAGAGCGCTTATCGCCGCCTGCGATTGGCGGACATGGGCAAACTGGAAGATCGGGCTGATCAGGATCGACAGGCAGGCAATCGCGGCAATGGCGATCCTGCCGATCGCACCGCGCGCAAACAGCGGCGCGGCGGCGACGCACAGCGGCACCAGCAACGGCAGCGCATAGTGCGGATAGAAGTTGGGCACCGACAGCAGGCCGAGAAATGCTGCGCCCAGCCACAGCAGGACGAAAAGGCGGGCGTCGCGCTTCTGTTCGAGCAGGCCGAAGGCGGCGACGGCAATGATCGGGGTGAGTTGCAGAACCATCAGCCGGAAGCGAAACCAGCTGGTCGGCCAGTCTGGCGCTTTGTTGAGGTTCGATGTCACCATCGCATGCCAATATTCCGCCCAGTGGCCATTTGCCCAATAGGCGGCGGCAATGAGCAGAGCCGGTGCTGCGCCGATCAGCGCCCAGTGAGCCGCCATGTGGATCTTATGGCGGGTGGTTGCTCCTGAACGCCAGAGTGCGGCAAGGCACAGCAGCCCGAAGAAGGCCGCCTCGAACACCGCGCTGGTCTTGACGGTGATGCTTGCCCCCGCCAGCAGCATCGCCAATGGCACGCTGCGGGGAACGCGCCCTTTGCCCAGAGCCGGTAGCGCGCGCAGCACCAGAAGCGCCGCCGCTGCAATAAAAAGATTATAGAAAACAGGGCTTTGTCCACCATAGCCCTGGAGCGGCGCCAGCCACAGCAGATAGCAGATGCCCGCCAGTAGAGCCCCCTGGGCAGTAGTCCATTGCCGGGCAATCGCGCCGATTGTCCAGGCGGTCGCGGTAGCGAACAGGGTTGCGGTGAGCTGGTAGGCCAGCGGAGCGGTCGAGATGCCGGTAATGAGAAAGTAGATCAGGAACAGCCCAAGCGGCTTGCGGTCCCAGACATCGACATAGGGCAGCGTCCCATGATGCATGGCCGCGCCGACAGTGAGATAGAAGCTCTCGTCGCCATGCAGATTGGGATCGCCGAAGGTGTCGCAGCGCAGGATGACCGCGAGCAGCAGCAGCAAGCCGAACCGGGCCGGTGAGTTCAGAACCAGTTTCAAGCGCGCCGGGCCTCTGTCGGGAATGTGGTAGCCTAACACCGCTGCCGTGTTCGTGAATAGGGGGGTGACAGCGCCGTCCACATCTCCTAAGGGGCCGCCTTCCCAAACGCGCGTCTTAAAGCGAAAGCGAGTGCACTGACATGAAACTCAACGATCTCCGTGACAATCAAGGTGCCCGCAAGTCGCGCATGCGCGTCGGGCGCGGCATCGGCTCGGGCAAGGGCAAGACCGCCGGGCGCGGCCAGAAGGGCGCCAAAGCGCGCTCGGGTGTTTCGGTAAACGGCTTCGAAGGCGGCCAGATGCCGCTGCACATGCGCATCCCGAAGCGCGGCTTCAACAATATCTTCGCCAAGGATTATGCCGAGGTCAACCTGGGCCTGGTCCAGAAGGCGATCGATGCCGGCAAGCTCGACGCCAAGGCGGTGATCGATCACGCGGCGCTGAAGGCTGCGGGCCTGGCGCGCGGCGGCAAGGACGGGGTTCGTCTGCTCGGCAAGGGCGCGATCACGGCCAAGCTCAGTTTTGCGGTCACCGGTGTGTCGAAGGGCGCGCTGGAGGCGGTCGAAAAGGCTGGCGGTTCGGTGACATTGCCCGATGCGCAGCCCAGCGAGCATGAGAAGAAGACCGCGCGCCGCGAAGTCAACAAGGCCAAGAAGGCCTCCTAACAGCACGCTCCTAACAGCACCGGGGGGGGATTGCGGGAAAACCTGCCAGATTGTTTGTAGAGCGCGGGGGTTCGACATCCGGACCCAGCGCACTATATGGGGCAGGCGAACCGGTGAACCTCCGGTCATCAGTCAAGGTCGACACACCCGATGGCATCACGCGCCGACAATGTCGCGAGCAATCTCAGCCTCGCCAACTTCACGAAGGCTACCGAGCTCAAGAACCGCATGTGGTTCACGA
>JAHFPT010000149.1 GCA_023266625.1 Novosphingobium sp.
CCAGGTTCCGATTTCAACCGACGGGCCAACGCTGATAGCGCCATGGTTTTGCAGCAGCACGACCATATTGTCTCCCAGCGCCTGGGCGATGCGGTCTCCTTCGGCCAGTTCATGCTCGATTCCTTGATCGAACGGCAGACCGTCATATTCGTTGAAAATTGCATGACTATCGAAGAACACGGCCGAATTTTGCGTCAGCGGTTCCACATGCCGACCAAAGGCTGACCAGGTCGTTGCCTTTGGCGAGTGCGAATGAGCTACGGATATCACGTCGGGCCGCGCCCGATAGATACCCGCGTGAAAGGAAAAGGCGGCGCCCGACAGGGGCGGGCTGCTTCTGTCATAGTTGCCTGCCACGACCTTACCGCAGGGATCGACAAGCAAAAGGTCAGTAACGCTGACCCTGGAGAACGGCATCCCCCATGGATGCGCCCAATAGTGATCTGTCAGTTCCGGGTCCCGGACAGTGATATGACCGGCAATGCCCCACAGGAAGCCCCGCTGGTGGAACATGCGCATCGCGCCGGCAAGGCGCTGCTTGCGGTAAAGCCGCTCGACCGCCGGATCGTCGTACGGCTGCGGACAGGACCAGAATTGCTCGCGGGGGCGCGGCGGGACTATTTCCCTGACATGATTGAGCAAATCAGGGTTGGAGTAATCGAGTGTTGTTGTCATTCTGGTTTCGACGTCAAGTTGCATGGTTCAATCCTACCTGTCGAACGCTGCATCGGGTGCGAAGAGCGAATGCGCTGAGTATGGCGGAAGCCAGAAGGCCCGCGGCGAGGAACAGGTATACTTCACCGTAGCTGTCCAGGTGGTCGCGCAACCAGCCCGCCAGGACCGGCCCGGCGCCCCAGCCGATCATCGATATGACCATCATGATGCCCGCGAACACGCTCAGGTTGCGCTTGCCGACCAGGGCTGCTAGCGCCATCGGAACAAGTACGATCGGGGCCGAATAGGCGAGGCCGAAACAGACCATGAAAATGGTGAGGGTCGCGGGGTTGTATTCGAAAGCATAAAGTAGCAGCGCGATTGCCGCCACGGTCAGGACGCTGACGAGCGACCGGCGCACCCCGATCCGGTCTCCCAGCCAACCGAACAGCAGTTTCCCCGGAATGGCGACAAGCAGAAGCATGCTCATGCGCACCGCAGCCGTGGCTGGCTCGACTCCGTGTTCGATCAATGAGGGCACGAAGTGGAAGAATATCGCTGCCGACACCCACATGTAGAAGGTGAAGGCGGCGACTAGCAGCCACAGGGCCGGAGTGGCGAGGCCTTGCCGAATCGTCATGCCTTCGGCGGGGACGTCCGTTTGGTTTGCTTCGGGTGCACTGGGCGGAGCGGTCCGAACGAAAAGCAGCAGGATCAGCGGCATCGCGAACATGGGAATCGACATCAGACGGTAGCCGGTCCGCCATCCCTCCTGGACTATAATCCTTCCGATCACCGCTACGATCGTTGCGCCTCCCAGACTGGAGCCGATGTAGACGGAGGCGAGCGCGAGGTTTTTGTTCTCGTCGAACCAGTTGTTGATGACGACTGGGGAGGTCACTTGCAGGGCGACGGTTCCCAGCCCGAGGCCGACGAGAGAATAGCCGGCCAGCAAAGTCTGATAGTTATGTGCGAGGGAGGCGAGCAGATAACCTGAGCCCAGGATCACGAAGCCCACGCTCTGCAGGTATTGTGTGGGAATGCGTTTAAGCAGCAAGCCTGAGAAGAAGAGCATGATCCCGTTGATCAGATGGGCGGTGCTGGCAAAGCTTGCGCCCCATGTCCGGCTGAAACCGAATTCCCTGGTGATCGGGCTGTAGAATATGCCTTCGGTCAGGTTCGCGCCACTGGTGAGGACAGCGACCAGGAACAGGCTCACGATAATGGCGCCGCGGCGCACGAACGTGGTCAAGAACTCTCCCCTTCTTCGATTAAGGCAAAACTGCAATGGTCAGACCAAATAGTCAAGCCGGTTGATCGAGCTTGCGTCACTTATGGTCTGACCGCTAAGGCCCCACTTGCGCAAGGACGAGATCCACGAGGTGACAAAATGGGAATTGACGATCGGCTCGCAGCGGACTTTGCGCGCGCATGGTGCGATGCGATGAATGATGGTGATCTGGATGGGCTCATGGCGCTCTATGCTGAAGATGTCGAGTTCCAGTCTCCTTCCGTTCCGATTCGCTGGGATATCGCCGACGGTTGGCTTCACGGACGTGATGCGTTGCGCGCCAACTTCGAAAAGGGTCTTGCAACGCCGGGTCTTCATTTTGATTTGCTTGGATATACGATAGGATTGGTTTCTATGTGCTATTTCTATCGTAGAGAGAACGGTATGCTGGGAAGCGATCAGGTCGAATTCAACGAGGAGGGGCGCGCCTGCCGCGTTATCGCCTGTTACGGTCCGCCGCAGGAAGCGGCAGCTTAGAATGGACGCGTCAGGCAAGAAGTCGCTCAATGCGGGCCGTTCGCGTCGCACCGCGCAGGACGATCAGTCGCCCGACGGCCCCGTGCGCGCGAAACTTGGCCGCCTCAAGGTCCTGCGGAGCTACGATGCCCTTGCGGAGATACTGAGGGAATGCATTCTTGAGGGCGAGTATGCGGAGGGAACGGCGCTGCCGCCGGAACGGGATATCGTTGACGAAACCGGATTGAGCAGAGGGTCGGTCAGGGAGGCCTTGCGCCGATTGGAAGTCGAAGGGCTGATCGTCGTCAAAACGGGGCGCTACGGCGGGTCTATCGTTCGCCGCCCCGACGAGGATACGCTCCGCCATTTCATCCACCTCTTCGTGCGGGGGAGACAGGTGTCGCTGGGCAATCTCAACGATGCCCGCGGCGTTCTTGAACCGGGCCTGGCCTATCTTGCCGCGATGCATCGCAATGCTAAAGACATCGATACGCTTCAGGAGGCGACAAAGAAGCTTGGAAAGGCAAGTCTGCGCGACGATCCGGAAACCTATAACAACGTCAACCTCGAATGGCACCTTGCTGTGGCACGCGCCAGCGACAACGAACTGCTCGGCGCTTTCCTGGTAGCAATATCGCACGCCATTCAGGAGCAGGGCCGGCTCCATAAAACCGTGTTCGATCCCGAATATGTGCCGGAAATCGAAGCGGCCGTACTGCACGCCCACCAGGCCGTGACGAGCGCGATTATCGCCGGGGATCCGGCTGCCGCTCGCCGGCGGATGGAACGCCACATTAATGCCTATGCCGGGCGTACGGCTCCCTTGGCGGACAAGAAAGTGTCGATCGAATAGTATTGGTCTAACCATTGACAATTTTGTCGCCTCCCTATAGCGATTGCATCAGTTGCTCGTGGGAGAGGTCCAATGTTGAACTATCAGATGCTCATTGGTGGCCAATGGTGCGAAGCCATGTCCGCAGAGCGTATCGAAAGTATCGATCCCTATTCCACGAAACCCTGGTCCACCATTCCGCGCGGTGGCGCTGAAGACGCGAAGGCGGCGATCGATGCGGCCCATGCCGCCTTTAAGGACGGGCCATGGTCGCAGATGAATCCCACCGTCCGCGGAGCCTTGATCCGAAAACTGGCCGACCTGATCGTCCGCGATGCCGACAAGCTCGCAGGCATCGAGGTGCAGGACAATGGCAAGCTGTTGGTCGAGATGACTGCGCAGCTTCGCTATGTCCCCCAGTGGTATTATTATTACGCCGGGCTGGCAGACAAGGTGGAGGGCCATGTCCTGCCGATCGATAGGCCGGGCATGATGAGTTATGTCCGCTACGAACCCGTCGGTGTCGTGGTCGGCATTACGCCCTGGAACAGCCCCCTGATGCTGACCGCGTGCAAACTTGCGCCTGCGCTGGCGGCGGGGTGTACAGTCGTCCTCAAGCCATCCGAGCATACGTCTGCGTCGACACTCGAATTCGTCAAATTGTTCGAAGAGGCCGGTTTTCCGCCGGGCGTGGTCAATGTCGTCACCGGCTATGGTTCGGAGCTGGGCGAGGCGCTTGTGGGCGACCGGCGGGTTCGCAAGATCGCCTTCACCGGCGGTGAGCAGGGCGGCCGGCAGGTGGCGATGCGCGCAGCGCAGGATTTCAAGCACGTGACGCTCGAACTCGGCGGGAAGTCGCCCAATATCGTCTTCGACGACGCAGACCTGGACAATGCCGTAAAGGGCGCGATTTCGGGCATCTTTGCCGCTACCGGCCAGACTTGCATTGCCGGCTCGCGGCTGCTGGTCCAGGATTCGATCTACGACAGTTTTCTTGCGCGCGTGGTCGATTTTGCGCGCCAGGCCCGCATCGGTGATCCGCGCGATCCCGATACGCAAGTTGGCCCCATGACGACCACCGTGCAGCTTGAAAAAGTGCTTGAATACATTGGCATCGCGCAGTCCGAGGGCGCCCGCTGTGTGCTGGGCGGCAAGCGCCTGGGCGAGGACAACTGGTTTATCGAACCGACGATCTTCGCCGATGTGACTAACGATATGCGTATCGCTCAGGAGGAAGTGTTCGGTCCGGTGCTGTCGGTCATTCGCTTCAAGGACGAAGACGATGCTATCCGCATCGCCAACGATTCGCTCTATGGCCTGGCCTGCGGGATCTGGACGCAGAGCATGAATCGCGCCTTTAAGGTCGCCCATGCGATCGAGGCGGGAACGGTCTGGGTCAACACCTATCGCGTGGCCAGCGTGATGGCGCCGTTCGGCGGGTTCAAGCAGAGCGGCCTGGGCCGGGAAAACGGAATCGAGGCGATATACAACTATCTCGAGACGAAAACCGTCTGGATCAACTACGAAAACGACGTTCCCAACCCATTCGTCATGCGCATCTGACAGGCCATGACCGAAGGTGATGTCAATAGGGTGCCCGATGGAGCCGGCGAGTGGCTGGGCCATCAAGGTGCGCGATGGGAGGCGCATCTCGAGACTTTCGAGGCAATGCTGGCGCCAATCAGCCAGGCGATGGCTGAGCATGGCGCCTGTTCGCCCGGAGCACGCGTGTTCGACATCGGCTGCGGCGGAGGACGGACAACCATCGCCCTCGCCAGGCAGGTTGGGTTCGATGGTGAGGCGATCGGAGTCGATATCGCACCGGGTCTCATTGCCATTGCGCAGCGGCGCGCCCGCGAAGCCGGGCTCGATCACTGCCGGTTCGTCGTCGGGGACGCGCAATCGGCGAGGTTCGAACCCGGTTCATTCGATTGCCTCCATTCGCGTATGGGCACGATGTTCTTTGCCGATCCCCCGGCCGCATTTTCCCATCTCGCTTCGCTCGGACGGACGGGGGCGCAGGCCTCTTTCGCGGTCTGGACATCCCCTTGCGAGTCTGGCTGGATCGCCGAGGTCATGGCGATCATCGACACCTATCGCGAAGCGCCGCCCCCGATTGGCGACACCCCAGGGCCTTTCTCACTTGCCGATCCTGACCGACTTTTCCCGCTGCTGAGCGATGCCGGCTTCCGCGCGGTATCGATCGACGGTTGGAGGGGTAAGCAACCGATCGCGCAAGCCGGCGCCAGTCCGCAAGAAGCAGCGGACTTCGTCCTGA
Source organism: Novosphingobium sp. (assembly GCA_023266625.1). Classification (GTDB taxonomy): domain Bacteria; phylum Pseudomonadota; class Alphaproteobacteria; order Sphingomonadales; family Sphingomonadaceae; genus Novosphingobium. Next base: position 5,512 of record JAHFPT010000149.1, read on the forward strand.
AAGTCATGTCTCTGGGCCGGATCGAGGATGATATGCCAGACGAAATCAAAGAACGCATCGGGTCGGAGGTCGCCCGACTCTTTTCCCGCCATAGCGGACCGTCGGGTGTCGAGATGGAGGCGTCGGCGTGGATTGTGAGTGCGCAATGCTGACAAATGCTGCGACCAGCGGGGACCGCGAAGCAGAGCTCCGCATATATGCCTCACTCGCTTCGTACGAGGGTTTGGATCCGATCACGAGCAGCGCCCAGCGCCCGGCCGCAGCGCGCATCCGCGCGCTGATGCCCGGAATATTTCTGGCGGGGATGATCAGTATGGCGGCTGCCTTCATTTCCGACCATTACGGTGCGCCGGTGATGCTGATCGCAATGCTGCTTGGCATGAGTTTCAACTTTCTCGCCGTTGAACCGGTAGTTGCTCCTGGACTCAACGTCGCTTCAAAGACTTTGCTGCGGACAGGCGTGGCATTGCTGGGAGTGCGGATATCGCTGGATCAGGTAGTCGGCCTGGGAGGATCGACAATTTTGTTGGTGCTCGGGGCGGTCCTGGCGACTATCGCATTCGGACGGATTGCGGCGCATTTTATGCGCCTGACGCCGGAAATCGGCTATCTGTCCGGCGGCGCGGTGGCCATTTGCGGTGCGTCTGCGGCGCTGGCGCTCGCTTCGGCAATGCCGCAGTCGCCAACCCTTGAGCGGAGCACCTCTCTTGCTGTCGTAGGCGTAACCACGCTCAGCTCGATAGCGATGATCCTCTATCCACCCCTGTTTCTGGCGCTGGGGCTGGACGACCATGCGATCGGCATCGTCCTGGGTGCCACCATTCACGACGTCGCCCAGGTCGTGGGTGCGGGCTATATGGTTTCACCGGACGCGGGAGCAACGGCGACAGTCGTTAAGCTCTTGCGCGTAGCCATGCTGGCGCCTGTCGTGATCGTGGTCGGTGTTTTGCTCTGTCCCAGATCGCATGGCCGTCTCAGGGGTTACGCCCCGCCATGGTTCCTGATCGCCTTCTGCGTTCTGGTCGGAATCAATAGCCTGGGGCTTATTGGAGCCGGACTCGCCACTGCGCTTGTTTCAACGAGTCAGTGGGCTCTCATCGTCGCGATCGCCGCGATCGGAATTAGATCATCCTTTGGCGTTCTGTTCACATTGGGCTGGAAGCCTGCTGCGCTGATGGTGGGAGAGACCGTCTTCCTGGCGTTGCTGGTAGTGTTGGCACTGCCGCTCATAAAGTCCTGATCCGCCGCAGCAAGCGCGACTGGGGCGGTCGGCGCGGAAGCCTCGCATCCAGTACAAACCAACCCTGTGAGGTCCATGTGAAGCCTTGACTACCTCTAATGGTTAGACCATAGTACCATTGCTTGAATGGCAAATTGGGGAGGTAATGATGTCTGAAGCACGCCTGACGTTTGCTGCGCTTTTGCTGGCCGCAGTCTCTCAACCTGCACTCGCTCAATCCCAGCCAGCAATGGAGGGAGGCAAATCGAACTCGGCCACTTCCAACGAAATCGAAACGATCGTGGTGACTGCGCAGCGGCGAAGCGAAAATCTTCAGAACGTGCCGATCGCGGTTTCGGTGATAACTGCGGCAAGTCTTCAGCAGACGTCCTCGATGCAGCTGATCGACATCAATATCCTGGTTCCAAGCATCAATCTGCACAACAGCGCCGGATATTTGGTAACCAGTTTACGTGGTGTCGGCAGCACGGCCAAGGGGCCAGGGGTCGAAAATCCCATCGCGCTCTATGTCGATGGAGTCTATTATCCCGGAGCCGGTAATTCACTTCTGTCGTTCAACAATATCGACCAGATTGAAGTGCTGCGTGGTCCGCAAGGCACGCTCTTCGGACGCAATGCGACAGGCGGCCTGATCCAGATCAAGACACGGACTCCAGGCGGGCCACTGACCGGTGACTTCAATGTCAGCTACGGCAATTACAACACGGTTTCCGGCCAGGCCTATGTCGGCGGCGAACTCGCCAAAGGGATCGCTGCGGACATCGCGCTCACATACACTCATCAGGGCAATGGCTGGGGAACCAACCTGTTCAACGGCCGGGATGTCTACAAGATCGACCATGACGTCGGCATTCGCTCCAAATGGGTTTTCGGTGCCTCCGACAGGACCCGGTTCACAGTCATTGGCGACTATGCGGAGCGCGAAGATTCGATGACGGCACTCTATCTCCTGCCCGGCACCATATCCAGTCTGGCACCGGCCGCGGGAGGGGCGCCGGTCGATCCTAAACCGGGCATCGCCCCTTACAACATTAACACCGACGCCCAGCCCTTTACGCGCAACTGGAGTGGAGGCGTGAGCGCGCGCTGGGACCAGGAAATCGGCGATCTGAAACTCATGAATCTGAGTGCGTGGCGAAAAGGCCATGTTTCGCCAACACTGGAATTCGATGGCACCAGCGTGCCAGGGGCGTTCGTCACACCCAATGCGTCGATCGAGACTTTCACCCATGAGATACAACTCTCGTCGGGCGACCAAGGTCGGCTGAAGTGGACAGCCGGCGGTTTTTATATCAACAGCGTGGCCAAATTCGATCCTTTCCACCTTCTCTCCGCCCGTCTTACCAGAGAAATCAACGTTGTCGCGAAGGCAACCACGCAATCGGTCGCGGGCTATGGGCAGGCGTCCTATGAATTCGGACCCGGCACGACGCTGACACTCGGCGGACGTTATACATGGGAGAGGCGTAGGACTACGGATACGCTCCAAACAGTGGCGAATGCGTTGACGGGTGCTATTCTGGTTTCTTCGGTGGGTCCGGATCGCATGATCAGTTACAGCAAATTCACTTTCCGCGGCAGCCTCGATCATCGTCTATCTGACCAGGTAATGGCGTATGCCTCCGTCAATCGCGGTTTCAAGAGCGGCGGTTTCAACGTCAATCAGCTCGGCACGCCCGCTTACCTGCCCGAGACGCTGGACGCCTACGAGGCGGGCCTGAAAATGGATCTCCTGGACCGCAGGTTGCGATTCAACCTCGCTGGCTTCTACTATAATTACACCAACCTTCAGGTTCAGCGGATCATTTCTGGCGCAACCATCGTCATCAACGCCGGTGTGGCCAAGATTTATGGCGTCGAGGGTGAATTGACTGCGAAGGTGACTGACAAACTCACGCTTACTGGGAACATAAGTCTGCTTAACCCAAAATATACGGCATTCGAAGGATGCCTGCGGACGTCGCCAACGGGCGGTCCCACAACGATCGGTTCGTGCACAGACAACACGTTCCAGCTCGCCGCGCGAACCAGCTTCAACATGGCGGCGAACTATCGGGTGCCCCTTGGCCGGGGGACACTCGATCTGAACGCCAACCTCTATTATAATGGCGGCTTCTTTACCCAACCCGACAACGCCATTCGCCAGGGCAATTACGCGCTTGTTGGAGCAAGTGCGCGGTATAAGTTCGATAATGGGCTTATGATGGGCGTCTTTGGCCGCAACCTCACGAACAAGCCGGTCATCACCAACCAGGCTACGTCGCCGGAGGGAAATCAGATGTTCTATAATGATGCCCCTCGAACCTATGGTGTGAGTCTGGGCTATTCATTCTGATCGGTTTGATGCTTTTTGATGAGCGGCATCGACCGGATGCGAGGAAGAGGCTGGTATGACGATGTCATACCAGTCGTCCAACCCAATGACGAAGATCAGGGTCACAGCGATGGGCCGCTGGTATCATGGCCAATTCGTGGGTCTGCTCGCCAGCGGGGCGTATTGCCGAATATGACTGACGGTTGAGCAGGGCGCACGAAAGGAAAACAGTGAGGGAGCGGCTCGCGGGGGGGGGGAGATCTATAGTGGCCGCAACGGGCGCTGATATGAATCGTCGGTCCGGTCCTTTCGGCTCATCGGATATCCCCATGCCTTGGCCTGCTCGCTGTTGAACGGCGAATTGTCTGCGTCAATCATCCAATCAACAAAGGTTCTGCGGTGGGCGATCTTCCATGCTCCCTCGCGCTTCTCAAGCCGGTCGACATAGCGACCGCCGCCCAGCAGCACGTTCTTTCCGTCATTCGTGGCCAGTCCGAAAAGAACATAACTATCGCAATGCGATTCCCTGCCGTCGATCTCGCAATTGTGGGTCGTGATATTGTGAAGCCGCATGCGGAAATCGTCCCGGATTGAATCGATGAATTGCAGAAATCCGGCGCGGTCAGTCACCTTGCTGCCATGTTCGTCGATGGCGTCCGGATGATAGACCGATCGAAGAATATCCATGTCCATGCGATCAATGCCCCGCGGATATCGCGATATACAATCGAGAATATCCTGACGGTCGCGAAGATAGGCGACTTCGCGGGTAAGCTCATCCAGACGGGTCAAGAGATCATCGGTCACGGATCGTTCTCCAGTTCCGGTTCAGGGTGTTTGTGGCTGTCGTCGGTGGCGGGCGCGTCCCACTTTACATTTGTCAGGATGTCGGCGCGGGTGAAATGACGGATTTCCGAGAGTCGTCCCTCGCGTACCTTCGAAACCCAATCGGGATCGCCGAGCTGGCCGCGACCGATTGCTATGAAATCGAACTCACCGTTTCCGAAGCGGCGCGTCAGCTCCTCAAGGCCTGCCTCGATGTTGGATCGTGCCTCCACATTCTCGCGCAGTGTCTGCATGATATCGATGTCGAGACCGACGCTGCCGACTGCGATCACTGCGGCATCGGTGAAGCGCTTGACCCAGCCCGCCAAGGTGAGGGGGCTGTCTGGCCATTCGGCCCTGGCGAAGTGCCGCGTTGAGACATGGAAAGCGTCCACGCCCGATTGCCGGAACGCCGTGACGAATTCCTCCAATTCCGAAGGATCGTGAAACACCTTGGCATTGTAGTCGGCTTCCTTCCATTGCGAGAAACGAATGGAGATCGGAAAGTCCGGCCCGGTGGCCTTTCGAATGCCCTCGACGATTTCGCGGCCGAGCCGCATGCGGTTGGCCAGGCTCTCGCCGCCATATTCGTCGTCGCGCCGGTTGCTGACGGCCCAGAGCGTCTGATCCAGAAAATAGCCATGGGCGGCGTGCAGCTCGATCCCGGAGGCACCGAGATCCTGGGCCATCTGGGCGCTGCGGACAAAGGCGTCGCGTAGTTCGTGCAACTGGGCAATCGTCGCGGGCTTGCCATGGCCTTCCCCGGCCTTGGACAGGCCGGAAGGGCTGATCGTGGGATGTCCGGAAAAGCGCCAGGGGCCGGTTTCCGGACGATGGGCGCCTTCGTGCCAGAGCTGGATGAATATCTCGCCGCCCGCCTCCCGCACTGCCTCGATGCAACGCCGCCAGCCGTCGCGGCATTCCGGCATCATCCATACGCAGCTTGGCTGGTGCGACGCGGACGGATGATCGACGGCGGTCGATTCGGTGATGACGAGGCCGCAGCCCCCTTCAATCCGCCTCCGGTAATGCTCCGCCATGGCGGCGGTGGGGCGGCCGTCGCTGGCCATGCCGCGCTGCATCCCCGGCATAACGAAGCGATTGGTCAGGGTCAGACTTCCGATCCTCTGAGGTGTAAACAGGGGAGCGACAAGGTCGTTCACGGCGCGCTGACTATATCGTTATGTTCGCCCAGTTCAGGCGCTCGCTGCAGTTCGGGACCGCGCTCCCCGTCAAACCAGATCGGCGTCGCCACCAGCCGGATGGGAAGGCCCTCGACCGGTCTCAGAAGTTCCTGGGCTTCGAGCTGTTCGGTTTCGAGCAGATCGGCAATCGTGTTGAGCGGCGAGCAGGGCACCCCCACAGCCTTGAGCGCCGCAAGCCAATCGTCGCGTGTCCGGATTCTCAGCTCACCCTGGATCAGGCCGATCAATTCCGGCCGGTGCTTGAGGCGTGCGCGATTGTCCGCGAACCGTTCGTCCTCGGCCCATTCGGGGTGGTCGAGCATGCGGCAGAGTTTGACGAAGAGCGAACTGGTGCCCGCAGCGATAAAGATCGGATGATCGAAGGTGTCAAACAGCTGATAGGGGACGATGCCCGGATGGCCGGACGCCGCTTCACGGGTCGGTGTCATCCCCGCGTTGACCAGTGCGTTGAGACGTTGTGCCGCCCAGGCGACACCGGTTTCGAACAGCGATGTGCGGACCACTTGCCCCTGGCCCGTTTTTTCGCGCTTCCTCAATGCAGCAAGACAGCCGATCACACACCACATCGCCGTGCCGAGATCGACCGCTGAGATGCCGATTCGCGAGGGCGGGCCATCCGGGTCTCCGTTGATGCTGATGAGGCCGGAATAGGCCTGGATCAGGGGCTCGAAGGCCGGCTCGATCCGCATCGGCCCCTTGTGACCGAATCCGGAAATCTCGGCATAGATGAGATGAGGGTGCCGGGCCCGGATGGTTTCCGGATCGATGCCGAATTTCTCGGGAACATCGGGCCGCAGATTGTGAATGAAGATATCGACATTGGCGAGCAGCCTGTGCAGGTGCTCGCGCCCCGATTCTGTCTTGATGTCGACGATGACAGACTTTTTGCCGCGGTTGTATTCCTGAAACGTCAGCGACAGGTCGCCGACATAGGCGGGACCCATCTGGCGGCCGTCATCGCCGCCATCCGGTTTTTCCACCTTGATGACCTCGGCCCCCAGATCCGCGAAGACCGCACCGGCGAAGGGTGCCGACAAGATCTGGCCGAGCTCGACGACGCGGACACCCGAAAGTATCATGCCCGGTGCACTTCGCGCAGACTATCAGGGCGAAAATGCGCCACGGCGGTTTCGCCCTCCCATTCGATGACAAGCACCAACGGCATGTCGATAGTCAGTTCATCTTCGGAAACAACGTTTACGATATTCGTGAGCATGCGCGGACCCTCCGCAAGCGTGACGATGGCGACAATATAGGGGATTCGGTCCTTGAAGGCCTTGTTGAATGCCACATGGTAGGTGATCCATGATACCAGGCTTGCCCTGCCGGACGCGACCTCCCAATCGACTTGCGAAGACAGGCAGGACGGGCATTGTTCACGGGCAGGCAACCAGGAATGGCCGCAGGCACCGCAGCGTTGAAAGCGCAATTCCCCCTGCTTGAGCGCTTCCCAATGGGGTCTGTTAAGCTCGTCGATGTTGGGAGCGGGAAGGGGAGGGGGAGGCGATGATGGAGCGTGCATCAGCTATGACCGACGATCAGGGTTGCATGCGTCTGCATGACACCGCCTTGATTGCTGACAATGCAGTTGGCGGCATCGGCAACCTGGTTGACGGCGGTTCCCCGCATCTGCCGGACAGCCTCGATCACCAGCTGCATACCCGGCATGCCGGTTTCCGAAAGTAGCCCCCCGCTCGTATTGATTGGCAATCCGCCGCCCAGGCCGATGCCGATGTCGGCGACGAAGGGCCCGGACTGGCCTTGCCGGCAGAAACCATAGTCCTCCAGGGTAATCAGCGGTACGATACTGAAGCAGTCATAGAGCTGGGCAATCTTTATTTCAGACGGGCCCAATCCGGCCATTTCGAAAGCGGTTTGCGCTGAGCGGCTGGCCTGGGTTGCGGTCAGGTCCGGGCGCTGGGTTATGTCCCAGGCCGACTGGCCCTGGCCGAAGCCCATTATCGGCACCGGCGAGGTTATGCCTTCGAGCCGGGCGCGTTCGGCGCTCATGAC
>JAHFPT010000150.1 GCA_023266625.1 Novosphingobium sp.
CTTGAGGATCTCAACCGTTTCCAAGTGGCGGGCGATGCACTTGCCGCACATCGGCGCGGTGCGAACCAAACTCCTGGCCATCGCAAGTTCCGGGTCATGATTGGCGAAATTTTGCTGGCGAGCTATGTCCGACCCAAACTCGACCGATTGCATGCTGCGGTTCCTGACGTGGAAATCGTCTTTGAGCCGAGCCTGCCCACGACGCTCAACGATTTCGACCTGATCGAAAGCAGATTTGATTTCGCGCTCATCCACTCGCAAGACGCCCACCTGCAGGATGCTCGCTTTCGCTCAATTGCTATGGTGCGCAGCGGCATTTTCGGTCACGTCCGGTTCGCGCGTGATGTTCGCACGCCGCTCGATCCAAAAGCGGTTGAGGAGCTACCTTTCATCCTGCCGCAAGCGGACAGCAAGCAGGCCCGCGCTCAGATCAAGGCTCTAGCCTCGCTTGGCATTAGGCCGCGCAACATCGTCTCGCGATCGCAGTATTTCGACGTGATCTGCTCGATGGTCGAGCAAGGTCGGGGGCTGGCGGTGCTGCCGGAACCCCTGCTGCCAAGGTCTGCGCGCGAGAAGGTGGTGATGCTTAAGCTGATGTCGTACTGGCACTTGTGCCTGTTTCGTAAAGAACTGCGGACCGACGCAATATGCGATGCCGTTGAGACCTTTCTGGTCAGCAGCGTCCTCGACGACCCCGATTACCCGCGCGTCGATAGTGCTGGCCTGTTGGACGAATAGGCCCACCCGGCGTTCTGTATCCATGTCGAAGTAGCGCGCGGTCATTTCCCCCAAGCGCCAAGATACTTGAGCCACCACTTTCTGGCCACCAAACGAATGACAGGTTTCGGCGATACCCAAATGGGCACCTCCATCTACCCGGTGATCTGAGCGGATTTGGGCGTTCGGCGTTGGATATGATTTGATTGCAGGCCTTTTGGGGCCTCCATGGCCGTTTTCCTGGGGATTTTCCGGCATCCGGGCGCAGCTATCCCATCGCTGCCCGTCGTTCGTGGAAGATCAGGCGGCGCATGTTGTAGGCGAGGCCTGGCCGGGCGAATAGATCACCGTCGGCTATCTGCCGCAGGAACCGCAGCTCGACGAGAGCAAGACGGTGCTGGAAAACGTCAAGGACGGTGCCCGCGAAGTCGCCGATATGGTCGACCGGTTCAACCAGATCGGCAGCCGGGTGAGGGCGATGCAGCTACGCTGTGAACAAAGCGTAGGTCCAGTAGACGGCAATCGCCACCTGGAAAGCAAAGGCAGCAAACCGGGCATTGACAGCGCCGTTGCTCAGTGACGCCAAATGAAAGCAGGATTGTACGATGCGTGCAACCAGTAACCAGAGTGCCAGCGGGTCGGTCAGGGCAGTGCGTCCGGTGACGATTGCGGCGAGCAGCAGCGCCCCGAACACCGGCAAGCTCTCCACGCAGTTGGCGTGCGCGCGCGCCAGTCTTTGCATGAACGGTGACAGGTTGGTGTTGTCAGGGCGGAAGGTATTTCCAGCAATCTTTCCGGTGATCACCAGGCGCGCACGCATTCCCTCCATCAGGATCAAGAGACAAAGGGTCCAGGCACACAGGCCAATAAGAACATTGAAAGACATGTGATGCATTATCGAAAGTCTCCCGGCAGCTAATCGTCCACCCCGCAAAGCCTTTGAGACACAAGATAGCGCTCCATGACCTCACCTTGCGGGAAAAGCCCCATCGCACGAATATCTTTCAGGCTTGTCTTCTGCACAAGGTCGCGCGTTTGCGTGATAGAACGAGCTTCGTCGATGCGTCGCGACATGGCGAGGGCGGCGGCAAGCAGGCGGTGCGCTGTGCCATAATTGGGATTGCGCAGCACCGCCTTGCGCGCTGCAGTCACGCCATCATCATAGCGTTCCAGAGCAAAGTTGGCGGCCGCCAGGAAGGTAAGCCACATGAAAGCGACATCGTCGGAAGGACTCATGCTGATCGCCAGCTCAAGGCTTTCAATCCCGGGCTCGAAATGGCCTAGCAGGCACCGTGCCATGCCCAGCCCTCCCCATGCGAAAGCGGAGCCGGGATTGAGCCGGACTGCTTCTTGCGCGTGCAGCAGAACCTGCTCGCGGTCGGACGAGATCATGGCCAGTGAGGTCCCGTAGATTGCATGGGCAAAAGCATCGCCAGCATCCAGTTCGATCGCCATGCGCGCATACCGGAGAGCTTCCGGCAGGAACTCGGCAGGAGGACCCGCTCCCAAAGGGGGAGCGATCAGCAGGGAGAACGCAAGGGCACCGAGGGTGGTAGCGTTGGCATCGTGTTCGAGGGACTGCCGGAGAAGTGCAATCGCCTCACGTATGTCTTCATTCGTTCCGGCCCACATGTGCGGCAGCGCACGAAGGTGAAGGTCATAGGCCGTGAGGTCTTTGGCGGCCTTGCGACCGGCTCGCTCCACCTCCGCATTGCGCAGGGCAGGAAGCATCGCGGCTGCGACGCTCCGGCTCAGTTCGTCATGGAGTTCGAAAATATCGGCGAGTTCACGGTCGAAATTATTGCGCCAAACCTGAGCGCGGTTTTCGCAATGTACCAGTTCGGCGCTCACCCGGATTCGCCCACTCGACATGCGGATGGTGCCGGTCAGAAGATAGTCCACCCTCAGCCGCTCCGCGACTTCCGTCAGTTCTACCGCGCTTCCCTTAAAGGCGAAAGTCGAGCCGCGCGGTGCCGTCCGAATTTCGCGGAAGCGCGATAGCGCCGTGATGATTTCTTCGGTCATGCCATCGACGAAATAATCCTGATCCGCCTTACCGGTAAGATTGAGGAATGGCAGGACGCCTATCGAGGGTAGCCGCGTCAGCGCCTGCGCCGCTTGCACGGCCTCGCCTTCTTGCGCGGGCAATTCCTGGACCAACCGGAACCCGACCTTGGTGATCGTCTCCAGCCGCACCGCGCCGCCGCTCAACGCGTCGAGCGCATGGCGCAGCAGCGAGATCGAGCGGTCGATTGCCTTGTCGCCGACAATCGTGCCATCCCAGCACTGCTCGATCAGATCGTCGCGCGAGAGCACGCCGCCTCCGGCTCTGGCCAGCGCGACCAGTACCCGCATCACCCGGGGTTCGAGCCTTTCGCTGCGCATGCCGGCGGCGATCCGGCGGGCGGGTGGATCGACCGCGAGCGAGCCCAGCGCGAAGCCCTCCACCTTGCTCAAGTCCTGAACGGCAGGCTGTGAAGCAGGCGAGGGTCCAACATCCACGGTGTTTGCCTAATGCTTGTTCGAGCGGTCTGCGCGAATGTAACTATTACGATTTCAGGCAATTGATCCAGAGAAAGTTACAGGACTTTTGCCGATTCATCTCCAAAACATCTCCAAAACATCGCCGTTTGCTTGTCGCTGAACGGCGCATTCGGCGCGAAGTTGCGAGCGGTTCCAATCCCGGGGAACTGCAAAACAAGGTGGGTCGTCACCTCACTTCCAGAATGTCCAGCTCGTCGATGGCGGACATGCGAAATACGAAAGGACATGCCATGATCACCACTTCAACCCTCGCCCACCCGCTTGTTGTGCTTGCGGCAGCGCTCGTAGCCATTCCGCTGGCGGCGGAAGAGCCGGTCATCGACAGCGCCGGGCACCAGCCCGTCTATCATGAACGAGTCGGTTTTGCCGATCTTGATCTGCGCCAACTTTCAGCGCAGCAGACGCTCTACCGCCGTGTGCGGCAGGCGTCGGACAGGATTTGCGAACTGTCTGAGGGGCGGTTCAACGCCGAATTCCAATATGGCCAGAACCACAGCTGCGCCTACCAGACTGCCCAGCAAGCGCAACCGCAGATCGCCGCCTCGATCCGCCGCGCCGAAGCCGGACAGCTGCGGGCGTCAGCGCTGGTCATCACCGGACCGGCCAACGCTCGTCGTTAAGCCAATCGTCGGCTGGACGCCGAACTGGGAGTATCCGGCCCGACCCCGTTGGGCAAGGTGCTTTCGGTGCCGCCGCCGGAATGGATAGCCAACCATCAACCCGAAAGGACATGCCATGATCAAGACTTCAACTCTCACCCGCCCGCTGTTCGCGCTTGCGGCAGCGCTCGTTGCCACGCCTCTGGCGGCGCAAGAGCCGACGGTTGTCACCGGCAATCACCAGCCCGTGTTTCAGGAACGAATCGGAATCGCCGACCTCGACCTGCGCCAGTCGAAGGCGAGGCTGACGCTGATGCAGCGCGTGATGCAAGCATCGACCAATGTCTGCATCCAGGCCGAGGGACAGATGAACATGAACAGGGTTCTGGGCGGCCCCGAAAATACCTGCCCCAACCGAACCTACCGCGTGGCCCGACCGCAGATCACGGCGGTGATCAGGCGGGCGATGGCCGGACAGCCACAATTGACGACAGCGTTTGTCATCACCGCGCCGACCATGGCGCGTTGAATCACTCGCCCGTCAGGCGTTTACCGGGGGAGCATCCGGCGTGACCTTTGTCATGCCGGATGCTCGTCGTTTGCGGGAGAGGTGCGGTCCCTCCACCCCGCGCTTGCGGCGCTGCTTCAGCGCATGTAGAGGCGGCGCGACTTCCTCAAACCCGCCAGATTTCCGGAGAGACCCCTGTGGCCGCGCAATACGCCTATGTCATGAAAGGCATGACCAAGACTTTCCCCGGCGCTCCCAAGCCGGTGCTCAGCAACATCAGCCTGCAATTCTATCAGGATGCCAAGATCGGCATCGTCGGGCCAAACGGCGCGGGCAAATCGACACTGATGAAGATCATGGCCGGGATCGACACCGACTATACCGGCGAGGCCTGGCCGGGCGAATATATCAGCGTCGGCTATCTGCCGCAGGAGCCGCAGCTCGACGAGAGCAAGACGGTGCTGGAAAACGTGCGTGAGGGCGCGCGCGAGACCGCCGATCTGGTCGACCGGTTCAACGCAATCAGCATGATCATGGGCGATCCGCCCGAGGATGCCGATTTCGACGCACTGATGGAAGAGATGGGTACGCTCCAGGAGAAAATCGACGCGGCCGACGGCTGGACGCTCGACAACCAGCTCGAGATCGCCATGGAAGCGCTGCGTTGCCCTCCCGGCGACTGGAGCGTCGAGAACCTGTCAGGCGGCGAAAAGCGCCGCATCGCGCTCACCCGGCTGCTGATCCAGAAACCGGGCATCCTGCTGCTCGACGAGCCGACCAACCACCTCGACGCAGAATCCGTCGAATGGCTGGAAAACCACCTCAAGCTCTATGCCGGCGCGGTGTTGATGATTACCCACGACCGCTATTTCCTCGACAATGTCGTCGGCTGGATCCTCGAACTCGATCGCGGGAAATACTTCCCCTACGAGGGCAATTATTCGACCTACCTTGAGAAAAAGGCCAAGCGGCTCGAGCAGGAAAGCCGCGAGGACGAGGGCCGCCAGAAGGCGATCAAGGACGAGCTGGAATGGATCCGGCAAGGCCCCAAGGCCCGCCAGACCAAGAGCAAGGCGCGTATCGCCAAGTTCGACCAGCTGGTTGAATCCTCCGAGAAACGCATCATCAACAAGGCGCAGATCGTCATCCAGGTACCCGAGCGGCTGGGCGGCAAGGTGATCGAGGCCAAGGGGCTGACCAAGGCCTATGGCGACAAGCTGCTGTTCGAAGACCTCTCGTTCCTGCTGCCGCCGGGCGGCATTGTCGGCATCATCGGCCCGAACGGCGCAGGCAAATCGACCCTGTTCAAGCTGATCACCGGGCAGGAGAAGCCGGATTCGGGCAGCATCGAGATCGGCGAGACTGTGCGCCTCGGCTATGTCGACCAGAGCCGCGATCACCTCGATGCCAGCAAGAACGTCTGGGAGGAAGTGTCGGGCGGGGCCGACTTCATGAAGGTCAACAAGCAGGATATGTCGACCAGAGCCTATGTCGGCGCGTTCAACTTCAAAGGCCAAGACCAGCAGAAGAACGTCGGCCAGCTATCGGGCGGCGAGCGCAACCGGGTGCATATTGCGAAAATGCTGAAAGAAGGCGGCAATGTGCTGCTGCTCGATGAGCCGACCAACGATCTCGATGTGGAAACGCTGCGGGCTTTGGAGGATGCCATCGAGAACTTTGCCGGCTGCGCCGTGGTGATCTCTCATGACCGCTTTTTCCTGGACCGGCTGGCGACGCATATTCTGGCGTTTGAGGGCAATAGCCACGTCGAGTGGTTCGAGGGCAACTTCGAGGCCTATGAGGAGGACAAGCGCAGGAGGCTGGGCGATGCGGCGGATCGGCCGACTAGGTTGGCTTATAAGAAATTGACGCGGTAATCGCAAAGGTGTAGCAAATCCGCACGGTTTTGTGCGGAGATTGCCTGTGCCCCAGCTCAACATTTCGGTCCCTGACGGCCTGAAGCAATGGATCGACCAGCGTCTCGCCGAGGGGCGTTTCAGCAGCCAGAGTGACTATGTTCGCGATCTTGTTCGTCGCGATCAGGAACGTGCGGACGAGACTGCATGGGTTCAGGCGATGATCGACGAAGGTATGGCTTCGGAAACCCTGGGCAAGGACCCGCGCGACGTGATCGATGAGATCATCGCCCAAGGCCGGACCCAGCGTGAAGCGGCTTGACATCAAAGCAGCCGCCCGTGCGGAACTGGCGCAGATTTATGAATTCAGTGTCGCAGAATTTGGTTGGCAGATCGCCGAAGCCTATTTGACCGGACTGCGCGGTGCCTTTGATCGCCTGCTGGAATTTCCCATGATTGGGCCGGTTTACCCTGACGTAACGCCCGAAGTCCGCGTCATTCATCACCGCAGCCACCGGATATTCTACCGGATTGAAGGCGATATGGTTTTGATTGTGCGGGTGTTGCACAAGCATCGCGATATGCGGGCGGTGTTTGGATGATGGGCGATGCGGCGGATCGGGCGACGCGGTTGGCTTATAAGAAATTGACGCGGAAATTGGGCAAACACCCATCGAAATTAGACGTCGTTGCGTTCACACAGTCGCTTGGCGATTGGACGTCAGTTGACGATTGCGAGAGGCTGGTCGCAAATTTTCAGCGAGATCACGGCAGTTATGCAAGGGGGTCAGGCATTGCAAAACCGTGGCGCGAATGCTTCCACGCTGTTCGGTTTGCGCGTGCAGTGAATGCCGAAGACATCAAGATTGGAGCCGATCCACCTGATTTCGAATTTCGAGTGGCAGGCCATTGTCTTCAGGTCGAACTGGTCGTCGCTCGCGATGTCGATGACATGACTTCGAAGCAGTTTCTCCAAGCGGCTAATTTCATTGGTCCGAAGAAGACCGATGCCGAGCTGGTTGGCGAAAATGTACTGAGTGAAAGGTGGGAAAGCCTGCCGAACCGGATTGCGAAGCAGGTCGAGGCAAAAAGCGGAAAGGGTTATCCGAATTCATTCGTCCTCGCAGTCGCAGCTTCCAGCTGGTGGTGGGCAGACGAACAGGAATGGATGGAAAGCGCCATTCGGAAATTCTGCCGTCCATATTTTCAATCCTTTGCAGGAATATGGGTGTTGGCTGGCAGCCACTTCATTTCACTGATGGATGCAAACCATGCTGGCTAAGCCAGCTTCCGCATCCGCTCGACATCCAACTCCCCCATCCCCACAATTGTCAGAAAACCCCCCTCTAAGATGAACGGAAACCTTACCAAGCCATTCAGACTTGTGACAGCGCGACTCGGATATTCAATCCACCAAGGTCGCCGCCGATGGTGCGGCGCAATGGGATGGAGATACGGCCATGGCCGGTAGTGCTCTTCTGAAATCGACTAGCTTTGCCGCTTTGGCGGCGGGATTGACGTGGCTGGCTGTGCCCGCCCAGGCTCAGGAAGCCCACGGATTTGAAGCTGCGGCCGAAATTTCCGCGCAGACCGCACAGGCCGCTGCCCCCGCCTATCAACCTGCACCAGCCCCCGAGGCGGTGGCCGTCCCGCAGGTTGCGGCCCGCGAATTTCGGGCTCAGGCCGAGGGCCAGTCAGGCAGCGGCTGGGCTGGTGGCGGCAATGGCGGCGGCGGTGGTGGATGGCGCGGCGGTGGCGAGGCGGTCGCGCAAGCTTCCGCACCTCAGGCCATGCAGGCTCCCGAAGCAGTTAACATCCCGCAAGCCGCGGCTTCGCCGGTCATTCTCGCTCAGGCCGAAGGCCGAGGCTGGGGTGGTCACCGTGGTGGCGGTGACGGCGGAAATAGCGGCGGTAGCTGGCGCGGCGGCGGAAATGGCGGCGGTTGGGGCGGTGGTGCCCGGGTCGAAGCGACACCGCAGCAAGCACCCCAGGCAGCACCGCCTGTCCAACAATCGGCACCGGCGCAATCGCGCTGGGGCGGCGGCCAAGGCGGCGATTGGCGCAGTCGCGGCGCGGAAAGCGGCCAATCGGGCGGCAACAGTTGGCGCGGTGGCGGCCAGGGTGGCGGCCAAGGCGGCAACTGGTCCGGGCGCGGCTGGGGCGGCGCGGCGAGAGCCGAATCGGTTCCGCAGGCTCCCCCGCCAGTTGCGCAATCAGCACCGGCGCAATCGCGCTGGGGCGGAGGTTCTAACGGCGGCTCTGGCGGCGGCTGGTCGGGCGGAAACCGTGACGGCGGGCACCAAGCCTGGCGCGGCGGCGACGAGCATCGCCAGAACAATGACCGGGGCTGGAACGGCAACAGAGGCTGGAGCGGCAACAATGCCTGGAACGGCGGCAGAAGCTGGGGCCATGACAACAACCGCTGGAATGGCGGTAACCAATGGCGCGGCAACAATCGCTGGGGTGATAACAATCACTATGGCTATGGCCACGGCGACCGCGAATGGAACCGCGACTGGCGGCATGACAACCGTTACAACTGGCAGAGCTATCGCAGTTACAACCGCGATGTCTACCGGCTCGGTCGCTATTATTCGCCCTATCGCAATTATAGCTACAGCCGCCTCAGCATCGGCGTCTACCTCGACTCGCTGTTCTTCGGCAGCAGCTACTGGATCGACGATCCGTGGTCCTATCGCCTGCCCGAGGCTTACGGCCCCTATCGCTGGATCCGCTATTACGACGATGCGGTTCTGGTCGATACCTATACCGGCAAAGTGGTCGATGTGATCCACAACTTCTTCTGGTAAGGCTGCACGAGATTGCCGGAGAGTGGACCGGCACTGGAGCCTCCGCGTTTACGCGCGGAGGCTCCCTTTTCGTATGACTCCAGGGCAGCGTCCTGTGCGCTGAGCGGCTTTTGACTTGCTCCCGGCGGTGCTTGCGATAGTCAGCCCTGACCATGCCAGCCGCCACGACTACCAGCGCCCCGATCGCCGACCAGGCCGCCCTCGTGCGCATCGGGGCCAAGGTGCGCGCCCGGCTGGCGGCCGATCCAGCGACCTATCATGTGGCTTGCGAGCAGGCCGAGATTTATTCGGTGGCAGATTTCCTCAGCCCCGCCGAATGTGCCCGGCTGATGGCCATGATCGATCAAGTCGCACGGCCCTCGCCGGTCTATGACGGACCGGCGGGAGCAGCCTATCGCTCTAGCTATTCAGGCGATGTCGATCCCGGCGACAGCTTTGTCCAGATGATCGAGCGGCGGATCTGTGATCTGATGGGGATCGATCAGCGCTGGAGCGAAACCTTCCAGGGGCAGCGCTATCTACCGGAACAGGAGTTCCAGGGCCATTATGACTGGTATGACACAACTGCCACCTATTGGGCGGGCGAGACCCGGCGGGGCGGCCAGCGCAGCTGGACGGCAATGGCCTGGCTCAACGAAGTCGAGGAAGGCGGCGAAACCCGGTTCACCCGGCTCGGCATCGGCTTTCCGCCGCAGGCCGGCACATTGCTGATGTGGAACAACGCCCTGCCCGACGGACGGCCGAACCCCGATGTGCTGCATGCCGGAATGCCAGTGGTGAAGGGCGTGAAATATGTCGTCACCAAATGGTTCCGGACGCGGCGTTGGTCATGAGGCGATTTGGGGTCATGAGGCGATTTGGGGTCATGAGGCGATTTTGGACCGTGTTGGCGCTGGCGGCGTTGCTTGCGGGCGCGCCACTTGCCTATGCCGCTCCCGCGCAGGCCAGCACAGCGGAGCCAGGCGAGGACCCACGCCTTGAGCGGATCTTTGCCGACGACGCCGGGCGCGAGGACCAGCTCGATCCGCTGGCTTCGCTCTATCGCGGCAAAAGAGCCGATGCCGATGCTCTCGCGCAAATTTTCAGCGACCAGCTCGATCGCCGCCAGCTCGCCTCGGCGCGCCAGAGCCTGCGCGCGCTGGCGCGCATCGACCGCGCCCGGCTCAGCCCGGAGCGGCAGATTTCCTACGATGTCTTTCGCCGCGCCAAGCATGAGCAAGTCGATTGGCTCCAGCCCGATATCCGCATGCTGACGGCCGTGCGCCCGCTCACCCATTTTGGCGGGCTGCATGTCGAATTTCCGACGCTGATGGCCAGCGGCGGCGCGCTGCCCTATGCCAATGAGGGCGATTATCGCACCGCGCTGGCGCTCGACGGGGCCTTCGCCCAGGTGCTCGACACTACGGTGGCGCGTTTCCGCCAGGGCATGGCCAGCGGTGTCGTCGAATCCCGCCTGACCGTGCGCAATATGATCGTCCAGATCGACGCGCTGCTCGCCCAGCCGGTCGAGCAATCGCCATTCTATTCGCCGGTGCTGAATTTTCCCGCAGGCGTCCCGGCAGCAGGCCAGCCGCAGCTGCGCGAGGCCTTTGGCACCGTCATCCGCGACCGCATATTTCCGGCCTACCGGCGGCTGCGCAGCTTCCTGGCCGATGACTATCTGCCCGCTGCGCGCGAGGCCCCCGGCCTCTCGGCGATGAAGGGCGGCAGCACTCTCTATCGCCGGTTGATCGAGCGCGAGACCACGCTCAAGCTCGATCCCGAGGCGGTGCACCAGCTTGGCCTTGGCGAAGTCACCCGCATCCAGCGCGAGATGGACGGAGTGCGCCGGGAGCTGGGCTTCCGGGGGTCCTTGCGCGAATTTTTCGACGCGATCCGCAGCGATCCACAATTTCATCCGAAATCGCGGACTGAGCTGGCCCAGGGCTATGCGAGCGTCGGCCGGGCAGTCGATGCGCAGATCCCGCGCTTCTTTTCGCGCATGCCCAAGACCAGGCTGCTGATCGAGCCCTACCCCGCCTATCGCGAACGCTTCGAGGCCGGTGGCAGCTATAACCAGGGCGCGCCCGACGGCTCGCGGCCGGGCGTGTTCTTCTACAACACATACGACCTGCCCAGCCGCTTCCTGTCAGGCATCACCACGCTTTATCTCCACGAAGGCGCGCCCGGCCATCACTTTCAGATCAGCCTCGCACAGGAGGACACCAGCCTGCCCGATTTCCAGCGCTTCGATGGCAACAATGCCTTCGTCGAAGGCTGGGCGCTCTATGCCGAAACGCTGGGCTACGACATGGGGCTTTACAAAGACCCCAAGCAGCATTGGGGCAACCTCGACGACGAGATGCTGCGCGCGATGCGGCTGGTGGTCGATACCGGGTTGCACGCGAAGAGCTGGAGCCGCGAGCGGGCGATCGACTATATGCTGGCCAATTCGGGCATGGGGCGAACCGATGCGATGGCGGAAGTGGAACGCTACATCGCCAATCCCGCGCAGGCGCTCAGCTACAAGATCGGGGCGCTGACCATTCAGCGGCTGCGCAAGAAGGCGGAAGGCGCGCTGGGGGCGCGGTTCGATATCCGGGCGTTTCATGAGCAGGTGCTGGGGAGCGGGGCCTTGCCGCTGCCAGTGCTGGAGGCGAAGATCGACCGGTGGATATTGAGCTCCCGTTAAACTCCCAACCCCGTTCGTGTCGAGCGAAGTCGAGACACAGTGCGCGGTGTCTCGACTTCGCTCGACACGAACGGCAAGAGCGTAAGTTAATTGAGCGCTTCCCCAATCAGCTTCCGCGTATTGCCAACCCCATAGAGCGCGATAAAGCTCCCCATCCTCGGCCCCTGGCTCGATCCCAGCAGCGTCTCGTAAAGCGCCTTGAACCAGTCGCGCAGATTCTCGAACCTATATTCCGGGTCCTTGCCGATCTCATAGACCAGGGTCTGAATGTCCTCGGCGCTGGCATCATCCGAAATCCCCGCCAGCGCCTCATCCAGCGCAGCCAATGCCGCCGCCTCACCCGGCTCCGGCTTGCGGCGCTTCAGCGTCGGGGCAATAAAGTCCCGGTTATAGGCCAGCGCGCTGGTCACCAGCACGTCCAGCTCGGGATGCGCGTGCGGCGTGGCATCAGGAACATAATTGCCGAGATAGGTCCACACCTGCTCGCGCGTAGCATTCGCTCCCAGCACACCGACCAGATTGAGCAGCAGGCCGTAAGTGACCGGCAGTTTGTCGCCGGCGCCATCAGGAAGCCGCTCCCCCGCGAAGGCGGGGGTCTCGGGCGACGACGCGCTGACGCGGCCTGAGGCCCCCGCCTTCGCGGGGGCGCTGCCTGTGTTGGCCCGCAGCAAATGCCACACCGGGTTGCCCAGCTGCTGCTCCACCGGCTGCTCCGCCAGCTTCTCGCGGAACTGCCAATACTCATCCACCGCGCGCGGCACTACGCCGACATGCAGCTGCTTGGCGCTCTTCGGCTCGCGGAACAGGTAGAAGCCGAGGCTCTCCTCGCTGCCATAGGTCAGCCACTGGTCGATGGTCAGGCCATTGCCCTTCGACTTGGAAATCTTCTCGCCGTTCTCATCGAGAAACAGCTCGTAGATCAGCCCCTCGGGCCGCCGCCCACCCAGCACCTGGGCGATCTTGCCCGACTGGGTCAGGCTGTCGGTCAGATCCTTGCCGCACATCTCATAATCGACCCCCAGCGCCACCCAGCGCATCGCCCAGTCGACCTTCCACTGCAACTTGGCCTGCCCGCCGAGGATACAATGTTCGATGTCCTGCCCGAGATCATGAAAGCGCACAATCCCGGCCTCGGCATCGACCACCTGAACCGGCACCTGCAACACCTGCAGCGTCGTCGGCGAAATCGGCAGTACCGGCGAATAGGTCTTGCGCCGCTCCTCGCGCAGGGTCGGCAACATCACCCCCATGATCGCATCGAAGTTGCGCAGCACATTCTTCAGCGCCTCGTCGAAGCCGCCGGAATTGTACATGTCGCTGGCCGAGACGAATTCATAATCGAAGCCGAACCGGTCGAGGAAGCT
>JAHFPT010000337.1 GCA_023266625.1 Novosphingobium sp.
GCCTGGCTGCCCTGGATGAAGGTCGCGGCGCGCAGCCGGTCGCGCAGCCGCGCGGCACGCTCGAAATCGAGCGCTGCGGCGGCCTGCTCCATCTGCGCCGACATTTTCGCCTGCACCGCCTGCGACTTGCCGCCGAGGAAGAGTTTCGCCTCATCCACCAGTTCGGCATAGTCCGCCTCAGCAATCCGCCCGACGCAAGGGGCTGAGCAGCGCTTGATCTGATAGAGCAGACAGGGCCGGTCTCGGCGTGAAAAAAAGCTGTCAGTGCAGCTTCTCAGCAGGAATATCTTCTGCAGTGCGTTAATCGTGGTGTTGACACTGCCCGCGCTGGCGAAGGGTCCGTAATACTCGCCCTTGGCCTTGCGCGCGCCGCGATGCTTCATCATCCGGGGAAAGGCATGATCAGCGCGCAGCAGGATGAAGGGAAAGCTTTTGTCGTCGCGCAGCAGCACATTGTAGGGCGGGCGGTAGCGCTTGATCAGCTGCGCCTCAAGCAGCAGCGCCTCGGCCTCCGAATTGGTCGTAATGATGGTCAGTCCGCGCGTCTGGCTGACCATCCGCCGCAGCCGGTTGGGCATCTTGTCGACCTGGGTATAGTTTGCCACCCGGTTGCGCAGCGCCCGCGCCTTGCCGACATAGAGCACATCGCCGCGCGCATCGAGCATGCGGTAGACGCCCGGCCTGGGCTTCAGCGTCGCCAGCACCTCGCGGATCGCGGCGACACCCGCCTCGATATCCGGCTGGCCGCTGCCCTTCAGCGTATAGGACGCACGCTCTTCATGGAAGCGCTCGGACGATTGCGGATCGGGCGGGGCGGGGCTGCGGGCCATCGCAGCGCGATAGGCGATTTGGATTGGCTCGTCATCCCGGTGAAAGCCGGGATCGCTGGCTGCTAGACCTGACTAGGTGGCCAGCGGTCCCGGATCAAGTCCGGGATGACAGGAGTTCAGAAAGTCTTGCGCAGATCGATCCCCACCATCCGCCCGCGCGGATCGAGATAGTCCGGCAGGTAGCTGAACGGCGTCGCGCCGCTGCTGTCTGTCACTTTCTGGCGCGAATCGAAGATGTTGTCGATACGAAGATTTATCCGCATGCCCTTGAAGAAAGGCGAAATATCGGTCAGCCGCTTGTGCTGGCCAAGTTCGGAAAACAGCCGCAGATTGAGTTTGAAGACACTGCCGAAGTGCAACGCCGACGTGCCCGGCGCGCCGCTGGCCCGCAGAGTGGTGGGTGCATTCCAGCTGCCATTCAGCCGCAGTCCGAAGCCCCGATAAAAACCGCCGCCCTCGAACTCCAGCGCATGCCGGGCGACACCGCCGCCGCTCAGCGCATCGCCGCCCAGCAGATCGAGCTGCGGTCCGCCCGGCGTAACTATCACAGCTTCGGCGAAGCGGATGGTGTGGTAGATCGACAGGTTCCAGCGGCCCTGGCGGTTGCCGCCACCGCCCATCATCCGCATCATCGCCCCGCCGCCGCCCCGTCCCATTCCGGGTCCGCCGCCCTGGGGAGTTCCGGGAGGCGCCTTGCCAATCGCTCCGCTCAGATTGAAACCATAGCGCAGCCGCGATCCCGAGGTTTCGCTGAAGGTCACCGGTCGCCGATCGATCGCAATCAGCTGTCCCGCAGCATCGCGGATCGCCCGGCCCGGGAATGCCGCCTCGATCGCCGGGGTCAACAACGGAAAGGCGGCAGTAACGTCGCTCGAGCGGTTGCGGAAATATTCGGCGATGAAATTGGAGTTGTTGAGGAACGGCAGCTGCCAGTTGGCCGAAATCTTGATGTCGCGCTGGGTCTCGCGCCGCAGCGCCCGGTTGCCGCCCGTGCTCACCGTCACCAGCAGCGATTCACCCCGGGCAAAATCATAGACCGGCACGTTGAGCGTCAGAGTCGACGGGTTGCCGAGATCGCCTAACGACGGCGCGGCCTGATTGACGATATAGCTCGCCTGAAGCGACAGCTTCTCGAACGGCGACCAGCTTGCACCAGCGCTCCAGTCGGTCAGGGTTCCGATATCGGACAGGTGATTGAACCCGGCGCTGAAATTCAACGTCAGATCGCCCAGCCCGGCAAGCACATGATCCTTGCGGCTGGTGATCGGCAGCGAAACATTCAGCCCGGCGCTGGCATCGCCGCGCTTCAGCCGGGCTTCGCCCGCAGTCTGGCGGGTGTCGCTGCTGGCGATGCCAGTATAGGCAAATCCCGCCTTGAGCGTGGCGGCGGCCTCGCCTGCGGGCAGGCGCAGCAGCGATCCGCTGAAGGTGAGCAGTGCGCTGGCATTGTCATTGACGGTCCGCGCCCGGTCGACACCGGCGGCAGCCACGGCGGGCAGCGGCGCATCCACCGCCAGCGCTCCGGCAGCCGCAGCGGCGACCAGCCCGGAGACATCCGCCCGGCGATCGATAATGCTGTTGGTGATGGCATGGCCAGCGTCTAGCGTCAGCGCCAGCTGCCAGTCGCCCAGTCTGCGGCTCAACGCACCGCCACCCTCCACCGTGTCGGTGCGGCTCAGCCGGGTCAGCGGATCGTCCAGCCAGCGCAGCCGCGCTGCGCCCCCGGGGGCAGTCAGCAGCACGCTGTCGAGGCCCGACAGGGTGCGGCTGTCATTGCGGCTGAAGGAAGCGTTGACGCTCATCGAGCCATCCATCCCGCGTGGTCCAAACCCCTTCGACCAATTGCCGCTGATCCCCAGATCCCGCGTATCGGGCAGCAGGGTGCGAAAGCGCGCCGGATCGGGATCGCCCGCCACCTGCGGCGCGACGGGCAGCGGCTGGATTACCCCGCGCTCGGCCTCGGTGAGCAAGCCGGTGTCCTCCGCATAGATATTGACATTGAACCGGTTGGCACCGGAAATCCGCTGCAACGTCGCCTGAAGTTCGCTTGTCCCAAGCCCGCCACGGGTCGAGGCATTATATTCGCCGCGCACTATCCGGCTGGCGAAATTATCCTTGAGAATGAAATTGATCACCCGCTGGTTGGGCGGAAAGCCATAGCGCAGCGCCACTTCCTCGGGCAGCACTTCCATCCGCCGGATCGCTTCGGGAGAAAAATTGGCCATTTCGCGGAAATTGGCAATGCGCTGGCCATTGACTAGGATCACCGGAAAACCGCCACCCCGCCCGCGCCCGGTCCCGGTCTGCGGCGCTACTGCTGCGAGCAGCTCGGCAAGCGACGAAGTGCCATAGGCGGCGATATCGGCTTCGTTGAGCGTTACCAGCGGCGGCTGGGCAGCTTCGACCTGACCGGCAAACCGTGTGCCGACAACCACTATCTCGCCGCGCTGCGCCCCAGCCTGATCCTCGCTATCCGCCTCCGGCGCAGCTTGCTGGGCCAGCGCCGCCGATGACATGAGCAGAAGTGGCAGGACGGCATGGGGGCGCAAAATCATTCTCCGATTGCCGGTTCACGCGGCAGATACCCGTCCCGGATTGCCGATGCGAAATCGGCAGGATTTTGGCAATCGCGGCCTCGTAACTTTTTGTCGCGCCACTGTTACCCTGCAATGAATGGCAAATCGCGCCAAGGCTTCCCTTTTGCCCGCCCGGCAGCTATGGCCCGCCGCGAACAAGCCCCCGAAACAACGGAAATCAAGCGCGCATGGCGAAAGAAGAACTGCTCGAAATGCGCGGCACGGTGGTCGAGCTGCTGCCCAACGCCATGTTCAGGGTGCGGCTGGAAAACGATCACGAAATTCTTGGCCATACTGCGGGCAAGATGCGCAAGAACCGCATCCGCGTGCTGGTGGGCGACGAAGTGCTGGTCGAGCTCACCCCCTACGATCTGACCAAGGGCCGCATCACCTATCGCTTCATGCCCGGCCGCGGTGGTCCCGGCCAGTTCGGCTAAGTCCGGCGCGTGCCCGCGCCCCAACTGATCCTTGCCTCTGCCAGCCCGCGCA
>JAHFPT010000151.1 GCA_023266625.1 Novosphingobium sp.
CGCGCATCGGCTGGCGATCCCGTTTGAGAATCTGGATATTCCGCTCGGCAGGGGCATCAGCATCGATCCTGCCCATGTGTTTGACAAGCTGGTGACGCGGCGGCTCGGCGGATATTGTTACGAGCAGAACCAGCTATTCCTGCGGGCGCTGCTGGCGATGGGGTTCGTTGCACGGCCGCTGCTGGCGCGGGTGTGGTTGATGGCGGAAAGCACTCCGCCGCTGACGCACACCTTCAGCCTGGTGACGATCGACGGGCAGGAATGGATCGCGGATGCCGGCTTTGGCGGCAGTTTCTCCCCGCCCATGCCACTGCAGGACGGCGCGACGGTTCAGATGGGGGACGGCACGGCGCATCGGCTGGTGCGGCGAGAGCATGACTGGATGCTGGAGCGCGCGGGCGATCCGGCGGCGACGGACGGGCGCAGTCGCGATACGCGGGACTGGCAGCCGCAATATAGCTTCACGACCGCGCCGGTCGAGGCGATCGACCTGGAATTGTCCAATCACTGGACCTCCACCCGGCCCGGCACCCGATTCCTGATGATGCAGATCGTGAGCCTGATCCTGCCGGATGGATTTGCAACCCTGAGCGACAGGAAGCTGTCCCTGCACCGCGCGGGCGTCACGACAAGTCGCGGACTAGAAAATCCCGCCGATTATCGGACCGTTTTGGCAAATATCTTCGGACTTGAACTTAGCGCCGGGGAGGTAGATCGTCTGTTCCGCAAATAAAAGAGGAGAGGGCAATGCGTAGAACGACGATTTCGTTACTGATGACGGCCGCCATGTTGGCAGCGTGCAGCGCCGAGGCGCCACCGGAAGCGACCGATGATGCGCCGGTGGTGTTGAAGGGTGGCCAGTGGGCGCTGACCAAGACCTACACAGCCTATAAGAGCGCCATGACCGCCACGCCGGAAGATGCGGCAAAGATCGGCACGAAGACCGAGACGTCCATCTGCCTGCCCGTCGCGGCCGACGGCAAGGCCGATCCCAATGCGCTGGCGGGGGACGACGGCACGGATTGCAAATATAAGGAAACCTATATGAGCAATGGCCGTTTCGTGGGCGCCTTGGCCTGCAAGGCGGGCGCTGGCACGTCCGAATTGCAGATCGAGGGCAGTTACAAAGCGGACAGCCTAACCTTCGCCGTCAATACGGCCAAAACGGTTGGCGGCAATACGGCGCTCAGCACCAGCTACAGCCTGGCCGGCAAGCGTACGGGGGAATGCAAGCCGGGCTGATCGGGACCGCGCTGGGGGTTCGCCGTTTGTCTACCCAGGATTAACACCTTACCTCCGTTCGTTTCGAGCGAAGTCGAGAAACCTGTGCGAGACTTCTCGACAAGCTCGAAGCGAACGGGGGTGGGGGCAGTCAATGGAGGTTGGGGGGATGCGCAGAACATGTCTTGACCCCCGCCACCGCCCCGATCATTTCAGGGCATTGAGCTCCGCCGATCCGTCGCGGCATTGCGCCGGGTCGGCCTCTGGCTTTCCGAACGCGGGTTTGCCATAGGGCGGGACATCCAGCGGCTGCCCCGCCCGGACAGGCATGAAAGCGCGCGCGGGAATGCCGGCGCAGCGGCGGAAGAGATCAAGCATCCGGGGCGGCGTGTCCCATGCCTCATAGGATAGGCGGAATGTGCCCCAATGGATGGGAATGGCCGTGGCTGCGCCCAGATCCTTATAGACCTGTACCGCTTCGCGCGGACCGATATGGGCATCGATCGCCATCTCGCCGGGCTGGAAACGGAACGATCCGATCGGGATGAGCGCTAGCCGCACCGGGCCAAGCCGTGCGGCCTCCGCCGGCCATTTCATGTCGCCCGCCCCGGTGTCCCCGGCAAAGAAGATATTGCCGCCGGGCAGGGTCACGACAAAGCTGGACCAGAGAGCGCGGGAACGGTCCGTGCCCCAGCGCGTCGACCAGTGGTGACTGCGCGTCACATGCACGGCGACGCCCGGCCGCACCGGCACGACGCCGCCCCAGTCGCGCGCCTGCGCCGTGATGCCGTTAGCGCGCAAGAGGCTGTCATTGCCAAGGCTGGTGACGATCAGCGGATGATCGCGCGCCCAGAGCCGTTTCAGCGTGGGCAGGTCGAAATGGTCATAATGATTATGGCTGAGGAGGACGAGGTCGATGCGAGGGAGCGTGGCAAAATCGATCCCCGGCTTCATTACCCGCTTTGGGCCGATGGGCGGAAAGGGACTGGCATAGTCGGACCAGACCGGATCGGTCAGGATATTGAGCCCCTGCGTCTGCACCAGCACCGTGGCATGGCCGACCCAGACCGCGCGCATCGCGCCGGGCGCGGCGACCTTGGACGGCGGGCGGTCAGTGCTTATCGCGACGCTGGTCGGCCATTCGGGCCGCTCGCCCGGACCCAGCAGCCACCGCATGATCGACCCGCTGCGCTGCCGGTCATTCGCGCCCGGCATCTGGATGGCGCCGTCCGGATTGGCGAACCGGTCGCCGTCATAATGGCCGCTCAAAGGGCCGGCATAATAGCGGAAATCGAGAAAGGGCGGCATCAGTACGATCGCCAGGCACAGGGCGATGAGGAGGAAAAGCAGCGCTATGCCGAGGCGTCTGAGCCATCCGGTCAGCAAATTCGTCACATTCATGTTGCCGTCCTGCACACCCACTTAGATCAACCGGGCGACAGACCAGTCCGTTCCGAACGGCTTAAAATATCAGCCCTGGTTCGCGTAGGCGAATTGCAAGACACCCCAATGACGGCCGCGGACGTGTATGGAAGCGATCACCTGCTTCAGTAGCACCACGCCGCCGCCCGCGACCTTGCGCCGATAGGCCTTGAGCGAGAAAGGCTGGGTGATCTTGCACTGTTCGCGCGTGTCGGGGAAATCGAAGATCAGACCGACGCGGGAATATTCCGCGTTCCAGATGGGATCGCCCTTGCGCTGCGGCTGCGAGCGCTCCGGCATAGCGACCGCGCCGAAGGAATTGCGGTCGGTGAAGGTCATGCCGAAAAAGCCCTTATGCGTGCGAGCCTGTTCCTGGAACGGGCGGGCGGCGGCCGTGATGAACGGCTGTATCGGGTGGGTGAAGATGGCCGGATCGCTGCCGGGCACCGGGAGATAGGTTTCCGAGAACATCTGTCCTTCGCTGATCAGGCCCTCATCGAGCGCCTTTTCAAGATAAGCGGACACCTCCTGCGCCGCACGGAGGCCGAAGGTGATATAGGGCGAGTCCGGAATATCGACGCCGCTTTCCGCCAGATATTGCAGCAGCGTGTTGGTGTCGTCACTGACATTGCTGACGCGATCCGACAGGCGCTGAAGGCCATCGGCATTGTCGCCGGACGTATTGGCGAGATCGCCAAGACCCGAGCGGATCTGGCCGACGGAGGTCACCATCGATCCGATGCTGTCTGCGACAGAATCGCTGTTTTCTGACAGGCCCTGCATGATCGCGCCAAGGCGGCTGACCAGCGCCTCGATATCCTTCGTGCCCTGATGCGCCGACTTCGCCGTCTCGACGCCGCGACCGACGCGGCTGAGCATGCCGCCTGCTTCGCCCGTCAGCACGCGAATGGATTCTTCGATCGTCTGGGTGGCGACGGCGGTTTCCTGTGCGAGTTTCTTGACCTCGCTGGCGACGACGGCGAAGCCGCGGCCGGCGTCGCCGGCGCGGGCGGCCTCGATCGTCGCGTTGAGCGCGAGCAGATTGGTCTGGCTGGCGATGCCGCTGATGACGCCGGTGACGTGCGCGACGGTATTGAGCGCGTCGTTGAAGCTGCCGAGATTGGCGTGGATGCGGCTGACCTGATCGATCAGGTCGACGACGTTCACGGTCGCCTCCGACAATTGCCGGCTCGAATCCTCGATGACAGAACGCGCCGCCATCGCTTTCTGCCGCGCCTGATGCGCCGCACCCGCGACGGAATCGCCCTCATGCGCCAGCCGGATGGCCTCGCCGCCGATCGTCTCGATCGTGCCGGCCTGCTCGGTCACCCGTTCGGCCAGTTCGGAAATATCGGCCTGAAGATCAAGCGTGCGCAGGCCAAGATCGCCCGACAGCTTCGCCGCCTTCATCACCGTCTGTGCAATGCTCACGCTGGACCCCGAAATATGTTTTCTGAAACAGCGTAATTTGAACGGGTTAATGAAGGATTAGTGATGCGATGAATGGCAGCGCGTTACGCCTCAACCGGTGTCCGTTTCGCGACGCCGATCGTTACCGCCGTATCCATCGTCACATTGCCGACCGTGCGGAAGAGGTCGGGGATCGTCTCGACGGCGATAAGGAGGCCCAGCGCCTCGATCGGCACCCCCATGGCCAGCGCCACCGGCGCGACCGATGCGATGAAGCTGACCGTACCCGGCAGGCTGATCGACCCCATTGTGGTGATCGCCGCCGTGCATATCCCCGCGGCAAGCTGCGCCGGGCCGATGGGTACGCTCATCAGATGCGCGACGTACAAGGCAACCGCCAGGTTCATCGCGGGACTAGTCGCGCGGAATATCGCCACCGCGATTGGCAGCACGATGCCCGACGTCGCGGGCACCGCGCCCAGTTTCGCGGATGCCTCCAGCATGGCGGGAAGCGAGGCGAGCGAGGATTGGGTGCTGATCGCGACCGCCTGCGCCGGCGCGGCCGCGCGCGCGAACCGGCCCAGGGACACGCGTCCGCCGATCATGGCGACGGGATAGCTGGCGATCAGGACGATGAAGCCGATGGAGGAGACGATCAGGATATAATGGATCAAGGCACCGAAAGCCGAAGCGCCGGTCCGCGCGCCCACGCCATAGGCAAGGGCGAAGACGCCGATCGGCGCAAGCTTCAACACCCAGCCGATGATGATCAGCATGGCATCTGTGAAGGCCTGAAACAGTGCCGTTAGTTGGTCGCGCTGTGCCGTCGGCAGATTGGCGATGGCAAAGGCAAGCGCGAGGCTGAAGACGGTCAGTGGCAGGAACGCGTCGCCCGAGGCAGCGGCAACGATATTCTGCGGCACGATGCTGTCGAAGAAAGAGGTGATGGACGGCACATTGCCGATGGGCGCGGTTCCCGTCAGGCTGAGCCGTATGGCGTGCGACCATGCGGGAGGCAGGGGCCAGAGGTCCAGAAGCAGCGGCATGATCAGCGCCGACATCAAGGTCACGGACCACAGGATGATGATGAACATGAGCACGGATCGCAGGGCGACCCGCCCAGCGCGTGCGGCATCGGTCGCGGCCGCGACGCCGGTGACCAGCAATCCGATAATCAGCGGGACGATGACCATCTGCAGCCCGTGCAGCCACGCTAAGCCGATCGGCTGAGTGATCGCGGTCGCGCCGCTGGCGAGACGGGGGTTCAGTGCGCTTGCCACTATGCCCAGAAGCAGGCCAGCCACCAGCGAAACCAGGATTCGTGTTGCCTGCGACATCATGCCCCCATCACGCCGCACCCATGTGAGCGAAGCGAAGCGCATAGTGAGAGGCTATCCGGCTGGTGGCAAGGCTCTGGCGTGGGGAAAACGGGCGAATTTCGGGAGGGTGATTATCTTTGTGTTGCACCCTATTGTCCCACGGAGGACAAAATCGACATATGGATTGCACGACTTTTCCATCGCCGCGCTGCGCTCCAGCAGGTTCAAGCTTTCGCGTCGCGGATCGCCTCCAACTCAGCCAGCCTCACGGGATCGTCTTCCGCGAGTTTTTCTTCGAGATAGAAGCTATACGCTATGTCACGCACCAACTCTTGCGCCTGACCACTATATTCTTCCGCAATTACGGGGAAAGCGTCGACCAGCTGTCGAAGAAACCCTTTGTCCAACGCATCGAGCCGGCCCCCCAGCCACTCCATCATCTCGACGGCTGCATCGGGATCCAGGATTTCGTCATCAGTAAGATCCAGAAATAATATGAAGTCGGCAATAATCCGCGCAATCTGCGTGGTAATCATGGCTTCACCACCCTCACCTTGATGTTGGCAACCTTCATCTTCCTGAATAGCTTGAGAGCGGCGATCCGTTCCGCTTCGTCGGGAACCTCCCATGTTCCGATAAGGCGATGTTGCGCCAATACCTCGGACTGCCGCAACAGCTGGGCGCGCGCTCTGGGACGATCCATAACGCGCCACTTTCGGTCGATAACATATTCCCCTTGGACGCCGTCGAACTTCACCGGTCTTTTAGAGCCATCTGGCATCGTCCGCATCAACGTCGGCGCTTGACCGGGTTTAGCGCCAGTCGCGGCATCATTGTATTGCGTCCATGGTTTGTCAGGGCCTAGATTCTCCTTCACCCAGCCGATCTGCGGCGGGTCGGAAGTTATACGAGGCGTCTTTGCGCGAAGGCGGCGTAACGCGGAAAGCTTGCCAAGCGCTGCACCGGGCGTTGCTGCCAGCGCGGCGTTGCCGACAACCGATCCGGTAGCTCGACCAATGTCGCGCGGAGAAGCATTGGCGACGGTCTCGGCGACACGCGAAACCTGGATGCGCGCCGGCGTATCTTCCGCCGCGATCGCGGTATCGATCATGCTCGCAATCCCGCGACTGGCGTTGCGAACGGTGGTGACCGGATTCGCCGTCAGCGCGGAATGCGCCGCCACGACCGCCTCTTCCACAGCACCATATATCCCTTCGCCGACACCACCGATAAATTCGGCCGCCGGATTTGCCTGACTTCCGGGCCGGAACGCAATGGGCTTTAGCTGCGCGCCAGTTGCTCTGCGGCCGTCGGGTTTCTCGGCAGATCTAGCCGGTTGCTGCGTGCGCAGCGTGCCCGCTTTCGGCCCTGTTGCGATCCGTCGCTGCTGAGGATTGTCGCGATTGAGAATAGTAGGCGCGCTGGAATCCCGCTCGATCTGCCCTGCGCCATAATAGCGGCCCGATCCAGCAAAGGTAAATCGGCCGTCCGCCGGATCATGCCAAGGATTGAATTTGAGCTCGACTCCATCCGAAGTCTGAGCCGACGGCAATCTGCCTGTTCGGAGCCAATGTGAAAAAGCGCTCTGCCGCTTGCGGCCCGATATGTGGGTCATGCCGCTCGTCCTCCCATGCGGCGAGAACATTTGAGCAACATTTCCCAACACGTCAATACAAAAGTCCACCATTGGCCTGAGTATCTATATATGACGACGGGATGCTGGTGCGCTTACAGGACTCGAACCTGTGACCCCCGCATTACGAAGGCTACTTCAAACTTTTGGAAAATGCTATCTATTCAATGACATAATATCGGAAATGGCCAGGCCGAATCGGCTGACCCAAATCCTTCCCAAACCGGGGCGAACTTGCCAGTCGTCGGCATCATAGCGAAAGAACTTTGGTAGGATAGCACCCTTAATTTCGACCTGGGGCATACCCGTTGCTGCCCAACTATAAATGTCAGAATGCGCGTGTAATGCCTACGTCGGCTGCAACCCGGCGATAGTCGTAGATCCCTACTGTCGATTGGTTGCGTTCATAGCTCGCGCGGATAACCGGCGCAAAACCAGCGATAGTGAATTGTCGCAAGGTAGCCCCGGCAGTGGACCGAAACTGCCATTCCTTTCGCCGTTCAGGAAATAGCGTCAGCCTCTCGTCGGCTTGGAGCCGTGATAGGCTAAGGCTGGCGAAGAGAGATGCTTTACCTGCTTCACGCCAAACCAATATCTGGCTACTTCCCGACTTGGTGGCATAACCAGGATCTCTCGCAGCCTGCCGTTCGAAGGCGAAATTGATGCTACCGCCACTTCTCCGGGAAAAAGCGTGTTCGTAGGTTAGGCTCGCACTGCGGATAAGGCCATCCTGCAGATCGTTAAGCCGATAGTTAGCTTTCCCAAGACCAAATTCGGCTTCGACCTGCGATCGTCGCCCAACAGTTTGGGTCAGAGAGACTGAAGCGGTATTCGTGGTGGCATAAAGCTTGTTGCCGTATATGCGGTAGCTTCTGCCAAACAGGGGACGAACCTGCAATTTCTTCCATTGCGTTTCGAGGCCGACTTGGGCGGACCCCACGAGATCGTTGAATGACGAATCCTTATAAAAGCTGCCCTGACCGGAAAGACGGACAATGGCGCTTGTTTTGGGCAAAATAGGCACTCGTCCTAAAACTTGACCGCCAACCTTTATTCCGATCCCAGACTTGGCGCGAGCATCATCAGAGAGTTGTAGCGGTGCAAGGATCGTATCCAGTGTGTTTGCCGTCGTAGCCCGATTAATATTGTTGCTTGGAGCCAAGGAGAACTCGATAGAGGCCACAAAAGGTTTCGCCGAC
Organism: Novosphingobium sp.; assembly: GCA_023266625.1. Lineage (GTDB taxonomy): Bacteria > Pseudomonadota > Alphaproteobacteria > Sphingomonadales > Sphingomonadaceae > Novosphingobium. Next base: position 8,205 of record JAHFPT010000151.1, read on the forward strand.
CTCAAAGCAGCGGCATATTGATCAACTATGTTAGCGACGGCTGGTGGCAATCCTCCCGCCTGAGCTTGCCGCAGATTTCGTCGTGCTCCGGATAAATCCCCCATTTGCGCGAGTGTTGCAGCTAGCTCGAGTCTCACGCGCTGTGCATCAGGTTTATCGTCCAAAATCGCGCGAAGTAAGACTGCCGCATCAGCAAACTTACCGAGCTTTGCCTTGAGCTTTGCGAGTCTGAAACGCGCTTCCTGCTTCACGTCGCCATCTGGATCTTTGATAAGCGCGACATAAATTGTTTCGGCGGTGGTAGTATCGGAAGCTGCTTCCGCGTTCGCTGCATAGTCGAACAACTGGCTGGCGCTCAGTCCGCTAACGGCTCCCTCGTCACGGTGCTCAATCTGTTGAGCACAAACAGGGCCAGCGAAGACACTCCCAACCAGGAAGCATAATCCTATAATATCTTTTGTTTTCACGACGCGTGATCCGATGCCAGCCTTATCTCTTGCCGACAGCGATGCCGATCAAATCGACTATCCCGATGTTCGGGTCAGTAACACGCTTCGAAAATGCGGCGCCAAATTCTGCGGCATTCTGGCCATAGAAATTCCCCTCCATCTCACTCCCCGGGGCTGAGAAGGCCGCATTATTTATCGTTCCTGAGTAGTTGACGGGGGCTAGATTGGTCACCGCGCTCGTCGCTGAGTTCTTCGCAGCGATCGATAAAGCGCTGGTAAAAGTGCTGTCAGCAAAGTTAGCGCTTAGCTGGCTCGTCCCATCAAGGGTGTATTGTCCTGAAACTCCGCTACCTCTGCCGTAAACAATCCCGCTGTAATTTGCTGAGCCAGTTCTAGGCATCTGCGAATTCGGCGTGACCACGCCAAAAACGACATAGTTGGGAGTTGTAAGCGAGGTATAACCGTCAGTGACAAGGATATCCGCATAGCTTGTGTACGTTAGCGCTAGCTTGGTATTAGCAGCACCTGCATTAAAAAAGCTCGCAGTCACCGTGTCTCCAGAGTTAGATTGACCCGCAGGTCCGGTGCTCGCGTATATTGTGTTGATCCCATTACTTTGACCTACGACCATTTGTGCCGGTCCGAATTTGTACGCAAGAGCTGCCGCGTTTGTTGGATAGCCTGAAGGATAGATACTGTAGGTATGGGTCGTCGGGTCAAACGTGACAAAAGGATTTCTATCCTTGTTTGGATTTTGTGGATTTGCCGTTCCTACGCCGGTCATTGAGGTAAGCATTGGTAGGTCTGCGATCCCAGGCACGGTGGCATAAATGGTCGGATCGGATATTCCAGTCAGTACCCCTGACGCAGCGCCGCCATTTCCATCAGATGCACTAAATGCAGCTCCAACTTCTTCTCCGGCAGGACCATAAAACCGGCCATTGACCGAGCCCGAATAGCTTCCAAATCCATTGAAGGTAAGATTTCCGCTAAAGCTGTTTGCGCTGCTGGAGAGCGCAGCGTTCATCGTGAACGTTCCGGTGCCTGATGCAGCGGCACGGCCTGAGATGAAGTAATCTTCGCGATAATTAAGAGAGCCGGTAGCAGTGAGAGCGCCAGTGGCTAGATTGGCGGTCAACAACCCGGTGCCGCCAAAGTCGACTAGATTGGGGAAATCGGCGTCGGCAGCTGATCCAATCAGGCCGATATTGTACCCAGCCATCCCGGTCCGTGGCATGGAAGCATCAGCGGTTTTCACGCCAAAGGTCGTGTCAGTGAATACATAGTCTGTGCCGCCGCCAGATGCTGTCGCCGTATACCAGCGGCTGCCGACCACATATTGCGTCGCTGGCAACACGAAATTGAAAAATCCGGTCGTTGGATTTAGGTTGCGGCCGAAGCCTTCGACAATCGCCCCACGAGTGCGGCCTCCAAGAAAATATTGCGATCGATCTGACGCGATCAAAGTGTACGCTTGGCTGGTCGCATCATAGTTTACGATGAGCGGTGTTTGGGCGGAACTCCGACTGGAAAACGACCCGCTTGTAGCGTTCATGCCCGAAGATCCAGTCAGACGAGCTCTCAATGTAGCTGCATCGTTTGTGAAAAATTCGTTCACCGAAGGATTGCTTGCACTGCTGTTTACAGCGGTGACAGGTCCTCCTCGCCCGGTAATTGTTCCAACAGCAATCCTGCCGTCGCTTTGCCTCGCCGAAAAGGCGGCACCAATTTCTTGTGCAGCAGGGCCGAAGAGGCGGCCACTAATCTGCCCTTCAAATTCGCCAAAATCTTCAAATCGGAAATATCCACCGAAGCCATTACTAGAACTGGACAGCAAAGCTTCACTAGAAAATGGTTTTGAACCCTGGAGTGCAAAGTTTGCTGTGCCATGGGTCACTACCGCACCAGTGTTAAAATCCACTTGGGTGACGCCTTGCCCGGTTATGCCAACGACGCTTGATGACAGCGTTTCAGCGCCAATAAGATCGACCGCATATTCGGCTCGCCCTGTCCGTGGCAACGCTGAGTCGGGTGTCTCGACCCCAAAAGCAAATGCATCCAGGCTCCCTGAAATTGTGGACGACCCTGTAATTGTGCGCTGCCAGAATCCTCCGGCAACATACTGGTAAGTGAAACGCCCTGAGGTTCCAGGCTTGGTCACCGTGAGAGAGTCTGTCGTGGAGCCCACCGTTTTGACGTATACCGTCAATGCGGGGCTCGATTGCGAAACATCTACATCAGATGGCAAGAATGTCTGGCTCCGGCCGGTGAGCGAAATTGTATAGCCGCGCGAAGCCAAATCATAGTGAACCACAGCCGTAGCTTGTGAGGCGCTTGTTGTGGGCAGCCCGCCCGCAATTGGGAAACTTGCGCTTCCTGTTGCTGCATCGTTCGTAAAATCTTCGCTGCCCGTGAGGTTCAGCATCGAAATATTCGCCGTACCAGTTGGGGTAGGGGTAGGGGTAGGGGTAGGAGTAGGGGTTGGCGTGGGCGTGGGCGTGGGCGTAGGCGTGGGCGTTGGAGTGGGTGTCGGAGTTGGGGTCGGGGTAGGAGCGGGTGCCGGCGTTGGCGTCGGTGTCGCACCAGGGGTAGGCGAGGGCGTAGGTATGGGCGTGACTACCGGTGCCGGAGTTGAACTGACACCCCCTCCACCGCCACATGCCACAAGCGGGAACACCGCGACTGTCGCGAAGAACGCGGCACGAACTGAACTCATTATTTCCCCCGACTGCAACAGATTTATCAATAAAAATCGGCTGTTATCGACGGCGTTTGCGACCTTCAATGTCGTTAAACATAGAAATACGACTGAAATGGGTTGTTTCCTGGAATGGGACGGCGTTGCGTGGCTGCCAAGCGCCCATAGAAGGACTGATCGGAAACGGCCGGATCGACGCATCCGACCCATTTTCTCCCTAATCCGAGGTGATTTGACAAACCGCCGCCCCCTTATGGAAGGGTCTTTGAGAAGATAGCACCTACAATTCTACCGTGCTGGCCCCGCGCAGCGATAAAACGAGGAAGCACATTACCTCAGTGTCCGCTAGAGCAATGGTAAAGGCTCCTGCGATCGGTTCGCGCGGCAGCGGCCGCGGAAGAGTTACTTGAAGCAGGCGACGTACTTGTGCTTATGGTGTTATGCGCCGCCCGCTTCCCGGTATTATAAAGTGCCCCACTCAAAGAAGCTTCGGTTTATGCCGCGCGCAACCATGCAGTGTCATCAGGACTATAACCCCACCACGCGCAATCTTCTGTCCACGCCTGCACAATCAGATGATCGTTGGCATCTAAAAAGGTTCTGAGATTCTCAGCCACCTCATACGCGGAATTGGCGGGGCCTACGATCCATACAGACTTTTGGACATGCCAATGAGTCGGATATTGGTTAAGGCAGTCGATGAGGGCCTCGTATTTTTGGCCCGGTGTGTTTAAATCGTAAGCAACAAGATAGGACGACATGGTACTTTCCCCCTTATTGGGTAGAGTACAATCACCTTGACCCTTGCTTCCAAGGAGTTCATTCTCCCTGCAGTCATTCGGCTCGGTCCGCTGGCGATTGTACCATCATTAGCGGATTGGATAGGGGTTGGGTCGGCAAACCTGACCCCTAGTCATGTCGACTAAACATCATGGTAAAGAATTCGTGAGAGTCGAATCTTTTCGTACAGACAAACCAAGAACGCGAGTCACATGTTGCGCGACTGCAACAATTCAAGTTTGCTTTATATGGTGTGATTGAAAATCTAAAAACACCACTGATTGGGTTACGTGCCGCCTGGCAAGCCCTCACTACGATAATGCAAATCGTGGCTTACCATCTCGGCTCAGGATGAATGGCTATTTCCTTTAGAGCCTTGGAAGCCGCACCCCGATGGATGTATCTGCCGATCCATGAACCTTCCGCTGACTGTATGCTCTCAAGCCGATGCAGCTCCCACATCTTGTTGGCAGCGGGCGATAGCCGATACAGCCGGCCGTTGATGCGAGTATAAATTTCCTTCGACTTGCCGAGGGAAGTGTTGATTGCCGCTGAGAAGTGACCCGGGGTTTTCATCGAGAAGTGACCCACCTTGCGATTATGTTTCGGATGTTACGGGTGGGTCAAGACGGGGTTTTCTCCTTTCTGGTTTTGGGCTGCTGAGCCGAGCTGTTCCTGAACCGGAAGCTGTCGTTGCCGGTCTCGAGGATGTGGCAGTGGTGGGTAAGCCGATCGAGCAGCGCGGTGGTCATCTTGGCGTCGCCGAACACGCTGGCCCATTCGCTGAAGCTCAGGTTGGTGGTGATGATAACGCTGGTGCGCTCATAGAGTTTGCTCAGCAGATGGAACAGCAGCGCG
>JAHFPT010000030.1:0-14534 GCA_023266625.1 Novosphingobium sp.
CAACCAGAAATACTTGTTGCGGAATACCATCATGAAGTCTGCCCTGGCGGTCGTGCGGACCGCCCGCTTTGGCGCGCCCTTTGCGGCGGGCATCAAGACCAGCGCGCCGATCCCGAAAACCAGGGTAAACAGGCTGACTGAGAGAAACCCGCTTCGCCATCCATGGTCCTGGACAAAATTGTTCAGCAGCGGCCCGCCGACAATAGCGATAACCGATGGTCCGGCCGCAGAAATTGCGAGGGCGAGGCCGCGAGCCTTGTCGAAATTCTGAACAATCGTGCGGCAATAGACCATCGGCGTCGTCGCGAACAAGACGATGACCTGGATGAACATGATCGCGGCATATGTCGTGAAATTCTGCATCTGGCTGAGCGCCACGTAGGCAATCGGGCTGGCCGCGACACCGAGCGCGGCGATCGGACGGGTGCCGTACATATCGGCCAGACGCCCCAGGATCGGCGCGGCGATCACGCCGCTGATCGAAAAGCCCGCCAACAGCGCAAGCTTGGCTTGCGACCAGCCGAACTCGGCCACAAGCGACGGCCCCATGATGCCTGAGATATAGCCGAAAATCATCAGCCCGCTCGACAGCCCCAGAACGGTCGAAAGCAGCGACCGCCAGCCGGTCAGCAGTTCACCAAAGTAACTGTCCGCTTGCATTCAGCGATCTCCCAGGATCTTCGGCAGTCTCAATCGGCGAACTGCGCCAGACCCTTGTTGCGTTCGGAGATGCGCGTGCGCAGCGTATTGTGCATGATCGCGCTGGCGATGTATTGGCCGACGACGGCCGGAAACTCGATCTGCTGCTTGTCGGTCCATGCCCGGGCGAGCGCGTCCCAAACCTCGTCGCTGATGGACTGCCGCTCACACAGCTGTTCCACGGCCTTGAGCATGTTGCGCTCATGCTCGCTCCATCCCGGCGCCGTGGAGCCAATGGTCACGCCCCGCAGCTCCTCTTCGGTCATGCCTATGGACCGACCCATTTCGACATGCTCGCCATACGGGTTGGGCGATCCGCAAAGCCATGTCGTGCGCATGATGATCATTTCGCGTTCACGCGCGCTCAGTTCACCTTTGGCCAAGAGCTGAACCGACATGTCCATCGTGCGCCGAAACAGCGGGAAATGCCGAAAAAAGAGGCGGTACACTGACGAGATATCCGATCCTCTCGGGTTGCCCATAGAGTCACTCATCTCATCGGCAAAAGCCCTAGCGTCGCCTTCAAATTCGTGCAGCTCCAACGGCGTGAGGCGTTGTGGTTTCCCGAGAATTTCCGCCTCCCGCGCTACGGGATTGATCTGCAGCCCTGCAGTTGAGCGCTCATCGGTCGATGTACTCGTCATTTCGGTCTAGCCTCTCTTCGTTCAGTACGCGGCTGTCATGCGCCGCCGGATTCCTGTTGTCGCAACGTTCGACGCTACAGGTGTGGTTTTCAGTTTCAATACCTGTTTCTTAAATCATTAGCCCGCCGCTTCCGCAGCACCAACGCCGCGCGCGCCTGGTATGCAGCGTTCGAAGCTGATCGCGCTGAAATGACGCTTGGCAAAGCGCCAACCGCCGTCAGTCCGCACGAGATCATCCTTGTAGAAACCGTACATGTGCAGGCCGCCCTGGCCATCTGCCTTGCGTGTCACCTCCTCGAGCAAAGATGTTGCCGATGCCGCATCGCCGTCGATGTCGATGCTGACCGAGTGGATCATCTGGACGACATATTCGAATACCGCCTTGTTCCCCGCAATCGCCCCACCGATCTTCGCCGCGCCTGCAATCTCGAAGTTGAATGGCTCACCAGCGCCCCAGCTACCGTCTTGCGTGAACAACGGCGGAATCGCACCTGCATCGCCCATGCTCATTGCGATGGAAAAACGGTCGATACACTCCCGGATCGCAATACGGTCCGCAACTTGAGTGGCATTCATCGGGATAGTCCTTCTGCGTGGCTGGATGGATAGCTCTGGTCAGGAGCCGACGGACGCCCTTGAAAAGACGGGCGTCTTTTCCCGCGCCGTGGCGTGCGGTGCGAAAACCTTGCGCAAGGTGCGCGCGGGTCCGTCGGTCGATACGTTCGGTCGCGCATGCTGCAAGGCGACATTGTCCCAGAGCACGAGGTCGTTCTTCCGCCAGTGGTGCTCGACAATGGCTTCGTCGCGCGCGAGATGGTTGAACAACTGCTCCAGCAACGTTTCGCTGTCCTCGCTATCCAGTTCCTCGATCCGGCAGGTCATCTGTTCGGAGACATAGAGCATGGTCTCACCCGTCCGGGGATGCCGCCGGGCAACCGGCATGGCCACCTGGCTATCAACCTCGAAGTTGGAGACGAGCACTTGCCCGTCCAGCCGCCGCCGCATCGCAGTCGCATCATGGCCGTGAACCGCCGATAGCTTGCGCACTTTCGCCCGCAATTCGGGAGCGAGCGTCTTCCAGGCATCTATGGTGCTGGCAAATAGGGTCGGGACCGCTGGCTGATCGACCTCGATTCCATAGAGGCTCAGCAGCTGATAACCATCTTCCGCCCACATCATGTCGGCATGAAACATCAGCCTGCCAAACGGTGCACTGCTGCGCTCTCGCTTGTTCGAGACATACATTTCAAACGGCACATCGCATTCGAGCGCATTTTTCGCGCCGGCCTCGTTTCCAATCAACGCTTGCGAGAAATAGTCCTGGAAGCGCGCGTCGCAATCAAAGTCGCGAACCACCAGCAGGCGATAGTCTGCAAAGGCCCGCCGCAGCAGCGCGAGCGTATCGTCGTCGAGAGGCAGATCCGCCCTCAATCCGACCAGTTCGGCTCCGAACAGCGGATGGATTTTCCGGATCTCGATTTTTTGAGTCATTTCCCGGTCCTGGGATAAGGCTGAGTCGGCTGTGCCGCCACCATGCCGCCGTCCACCAGAACGTCGCTGCCCGTCAACAGCGAGGCTTGCGGTGAGGTGAGAAAATCGACGACGTTCGCCACCTCTTCCGGCGTTCCCCGCCGCCCGATCGGGCTGGCCTTGATGATCTGTGCCATGATCGGAATCCGCGCTTCGTCGATCCGGTTCATCGGTGTGTCGTTGATGCCCGGCGAAAGCGAAACGATCCGCGCGCCGCGTTTGCCGAATTCCGGCGCCCAGCGACGCACCTGGCGGCGGATACCGAGTTTCGAAAAGGCGTAAGCAAACGACGCGCCGGTCTCGTAGGGTAGCGCTTCGTACCGCTCGAAAAAATCGTCGGCCAGAGGATCTTCGAGCAGTTCAAGGATATCCCGATCATCGGGCAACCCATAGGATGCGGCTGAAGAGAAGCAGACCGCGACAGTCCCCTGCGCGATCAGCGGCAGGGCAGCCCGGATCGTCCGTTCTAAGCCGAGCAGGTTGATATCCAGAATCTCATGCGCAGTTCCCATGGAACCGGAGATGCCGGCAGTCAGCACCAGGGCTTCAATCGCCGGGACCCGGTCGAAGAGCTTGCCGACATCGGCCTGATCGCGCAAGTCGCACGCGGCGGCCTCGACACCGCTGCCGATCTCGTTCGCGACCTCCTGAACGCCGGCCAGATTGACATCCGCGAGCAGCAGCGGACCGCGCGGTGCCAGCATATGCGCAACCGCCTTACCCAGGCCCGAAGCTGCGCCGATCACTATATTTGTCATTGCATTTCCTCAATCGTCTTGTGTTCAGACCGTTAGCGTCAAAGGTCAGCCCAGCCTGCCGCAGACATCGAGGCCTGCAAGATAGGAAAATGTCATGGCCGGGCCGAGGGTAGCCCCCGGACCGGTGTAGGCACCGGCGACTGCACCGTTCGAACAATTGCCCGAGGCATAGAACCCCGGGATCGGTTCGCCGGTCCGCGCCGAGAGCACCCTGCCCTTGGCGTCAATCCGCAGACCTCCGCGCGTGGAGTTGGCGCCCGGATAGACCGGCAGAGCATAGAAGGGGGCCTTGGCGATGGTGCCGAGGCACGGGTTCGGTTTGTTGTCCGGATCGCCCCAATTGGTATCCCAGGGATTTTCGCCGCGATGAAAATCCTCGTCCACGCCGCTCACCGCAAAGCGGTTGAACCGTTCGACCGTTGTTTTCAGGGTCTGCGGATCGACCTCGATCGATTTCGCCAGTTCCTCAAGCGTCGCGCCCTTATGCAGCCAGTCAGGCTTTTCGCCGGGCGGAATCTTGAAGGCGAGCAGCATGTAGCGCTCGACGCCTTGCTGGTCGAAGATGAACCAGGCCGGGAAGTTGCGCGGCTCGGCGCCTGACTTGGTGCCAAAGGCTTCGCCGCAGTCATAGTAGTTGGTCGCCTCGTTCATGAAGCGCTTGCCCGAGGGGTTGACCATCATCGTATGCGGGAGGATGCGGTCCTCACGCGTGCCGGCAAGGTTCGCGACGCCATTGTCCATGCCGAGCGGGATATGCGGCAGCCACCAGGCGTCGCCGAGGCCGGCCAGTTGCGCGCCGGCAGCCATGCCCATCAGGTGACCGTCGCCGACATTTGCCTCGTTCTCGCAGGTGAAATGGAGCGGCCGGTTGAGCCACAGGCGCTTGAGTTCCTCGTTGTGGCCATAGCCGCCCGTTCCCATCAACAGGTTGGGAGCGTGAATGGTCACTTCCTGATCCCCCTGACGAGCCCGAACCCCGGCGATGCTCTCACCATGCTTGATGATTTCGCTTGCTTCAGCCTCCATCAGGACCTCCACATTGCGGGCAAGACAGGCTTCGAGCAGCCAGCCGACGAGAGCGGTTCCGCGCCAATATATATCCGTGTCGTCCGCTGGTGGCACCTTCATGGCCGACATTGGGAGCAGGTGCTTGCGCTCGGTATAATAGGCGCGAAGGTTGTTGGCGCTCTTGAGCCTGGGGTCGGTCCGCAGGCGCTGGGCCCAGTCGCCAAGCCGCGACAGCGAAAAGCCCATCGGCTCGAGCGCCCGCCCGCCATGCTTGGCGCCAGGCAGCCACGCGCGGTAATCGATCATTCCGCCGATCGCAGGAAATGCCTGAAATTCTATTCCGGCCCACGCGATCAGATAGGCGATCATCGCCTTGCCTTCATCGGCGAGGGCTACAATATGGTCATCATCGCCATGGTCACCGGCACAGGCGCGCATATATTCAAGCGCTTCCTCGCGCGAATCCTCGACGCCGACCCCTGCCATGAGCGGGTTGCACGGTATCCAGATCCCGCCGCCCGAAATGGCCGTCGTCCCGCCGACCAGGCCGGTCTTTTCGAGGACGATGACTCTCGCACCGCCTTCCGCCGCCACCAGCGTGCCCGTCAGACCAGCGCCCCCGCTGCCGATCACCACAAGGTCAGCGGTATATTCCTTGCTCATCAATCACTCCCAATCCGGTGCTGATGGCCTTGCACGAGCACCGATATTCCTACTTGACCTGGACGAGCTCGATACGCGTTCCGTCCGGATCGGTGCAGACCACGATGTCAGCCACCGGCAACTCGGTCAGCGTCTGGAGATGCACGCATCCCCCGGCGGCTTCGATACGGCGGCAGACTTCCCGAAGGTCGGAAACATTGAAACACAGATGTGTGATCCCGCGCTGGTTCATCGGGCGGCGCTCGCAAGGCCCAGTCACTTTCGGGGACTCCGCCGCTATGAGCTCCAGCATCCGGTCGCCCAGGTGCAGAAAGGCAACCTTCGCCCGATAGCCTGGCAGCTCGGTCAGCACTTCGAACGACGATCCGATGTCCAGCTGCCTTGTCACCGAAAAACCGAGCGCGTCACAGTAGAAGCGGATCGAGTGCTCCAGATCGCCGCAGCACACGCCGCCATGCGAAAATTCAACAGTGGGGCCGCCCATATCTTTCTCGGCGGCACCCGTCACTGGGCCGGGCCGCCTGCCATCTTCTTGGCCTGGCGGACGAGCTTGGTGGCCTTGATCCTCCAACCATCCGGGCCGCGCAGATACTCCTCGTAGTAATAGCCATAGCCATGGAATTCATGGCGTTCGCCGCGAACTTCGAGATCCACCACATCCTGCATGGCCCAAATCGCGGTAGCGCTGTCCGGCCCGGTCAAACTTATCTCCGGCATGGTAGCGCGATGAACGGTCGTTCCTGACTCCAGCGCTTTGGATACCGAAGCGACCACGGCATCCGGCCCGACAAACAAACCGCCTTCCGTTTCCACCTGGCAGTCTTCGGTGAAGAGTGTGCGCCATGCGTCCCAGTTCTTGCCATCGACCAAGCGGATATAGCTGGCCTTGAGCTGCTTGATTGCCTCGATATCAGCAAGGCGGCGAAGCTCCTTTGCGATATCGTCTGTTGCGATCTCTTGCACCGCCATATCAGCCAACTCCATCGCCCTGGACCAATCGTCCTCGTCGGCCTGCCCAGTGGTCTTGGCCGATCATAAAACGGACGATAATTGATGAAAACCGGCAAGGCAATAGAATTAGGTTAGTTGACTTATATTCTTTTGCCGCCAAGTGTGGCCGTGCTGCGCGCCGCGAGAGCGATCCGAAAACACACAGAAAGGTCAAGGATGAAGAGGCTGGAAGGTAAGATCATTCTGGTTGCCGGCGGCGGCGGGATCGGGAATGCCTTGTCCAGGCGCTATGGTGCCGAAGGGGCGAGTGTGGTCATCGGAGACAATCACCCGGATCGTGGCCAGGCGGTCGTGGATGATATCGTGGCCGCCGGCGGAACCGCCGCCTCCATCCGGCTCGACGGCAGGGATGAGGACAGCATTGCCGCAGCGGTCGCTCTTGCCGAGGAGCGTTATGGAGGGCTCGATGGTCTCCACGCCAATTTCGCCGCCCTTTCCGAAGCCAGGGATGACAGCGATGTGGTCAACATTCCGCTCGATGTGTTTGATCGGACCATGGAAGTGAATGCGCGCGGATACCTCCTGTGCACCCGTCACGCCATTCCCGCGATCATCAAGCGCGGAGGCGGATCGGTGATCTACACCAGCTCGATCGCGGCGCATGTCTCGGAGCCAGTGCGTGTTGCCTATGCGATGAGCAAGGCGGCCGGACATGCGCTGATGCGTCACGTTGCGGCGGCCTATGGTCCGCAAGGCATACGGGCCAACGTGCTTGCCGCTGGCATGGTGCGCCATGAAGGCTGGGATCGCATGCCGGCGGAAATGGCGAGCAAAGTCGAAAATGCCGGCAAGTCGGTAGCCGCCATAAAATCCCGCATCGCAAGGCCCGCCGACATCGCCGAAACGGGTGTTCTGCTGATGTCCGACGCGGGAAGCTACATCACCGGGCAGGTTCTGTGCATCGATGGCGGCACGACGATGCGACCCTGAATTTTATGGAAGGTGCGCGAATCAGCCGGGCTCGTAGGGCAGCGCAACCATCAGCGAGCGGGTATTCTGGCCGCCGACCTGGGTAGTGCTGCCCGGCTGCGCCACGATCTTGAGATTGTCTTCCCCGAAAATACGCTCGATCCCGTCCCTAACGTGTTCAGGCGTAAGATCCGGATGTTCGATGCCGGGCGTGGCAGCGATCAGCCGTGCCGATACATGACCGCCACCCGAATCGAGTAGCATCCCCGTCACGGAGCAGCTTTCATGCGCCAGAAAAGCGATGGCAGATGACACCAGCTCCGGCTTGAAGCGAGCGTCATAGGCTTCCTGCATGGCCGGGTCGTTCATCTTGAAGAAGCGCGTACCGGACCGCGTCGCGGCCCCGGGGCTGAGCGCGTTGACCTTGATCCCCAGCGCAGCCCCTTCATTAGCGAGACCGCGGGTCAGGCCATAGATGCCGAATTTCGCGGCCGCATAGACAGTCAGCCCGTCCATCCCGAACATGGCTCCCGATGTCGTGTTGACGATCCGGCCATACCCCGCCCGGACCATCGGCGCCCAGGCAGCGCGCGACATCCAGATATGGCCCATCAGGTGCACATCGATCAGCCGGTGGATGTCGGTGGGAGAGATTTCATCGAAGCCGGCCACGCAGCCGATGCCGGCATTGTTGACCAGTATGTCGAGCCGCCCCCAGGTATCCAGCGCTGTCTGGACCACGCGAAGGGCCGATTGCTCGTCGGCGACGCTGTCGAGGCTGGCGACCGCTTCTCCGCCGGCATCGCGGATTTCCTGGACCACTGCTTCGGCACTGGATTTCTCGCGGCCCGATCCATCCGAACCTACGCCGAGATCGTTGACGACCACGCGCGCACCGCGGCTGGCAAGCAACATGGCGTGTGCCCGCCCGAGGCCGGGATTTCCCCCGGCCCCGGTGACGATGGCGACCTGGCCGTCGAAGCGAAGCTCGCCCATCGCGACTTGTCCGGAAGGCTTACTGATATTCGAGCTGCGAGACCGCCGCTGCGAGGCGCGGAATATCGCGCTTCATCATGGCCTCAAGCTCAGGCAAGCGGCGACCGTCTTCGGGCGGTTCGGAATAACCGCAACGAAAGTTGAGGTGCGTCACCAGCGCTTCGGGCATGGTGCCGCGGGCAAGCAGTTCGGGATAGGTGGGCGCGATCCGTTCGGCGATCGCGGCCAAGTGGGCACGGTCCAGCCCGAGGAAGCGAACCATGTTCTCACCCAGGATGTCCCGGCCTTCGTCCTCGGGAACGCCCTGGAACAGATCCCCGAGATATTCGTTGGTATTCGGCCAGGTCGCCTCGGTATGCGGATAGTCGCGGCCGAACGACATCATCTTGACGCCAATCTCGTGGCGCATCGCCAATTCCGACTTCTTCATGAACGACAGGCCGGCGATCATGTTGACGCCCCAATATTCGCTGGGCCGCCGCTTGCAGGCGATCTTGTCGCGGTTGGCTTCCCAGACCTTGTCCATCATCCGCAGTACGGCGGGAATCCAGTCCGCGCGCACTTCGGTGATCATCATCCGCAGGTTCGGGTGCCGATCGAAAATGCCGCCCATGACGAAATGCCAGAGCACCTGCCGCGAGCGCAGGTCGCTGAACACGCCATGATCGTTGAACACGCCGGTCATCAGCTTGACGCCCAACGCCGCCATGTCGCCGCCCTCAGCCTTGTTTTCCGATGCGGCGGCTTCCACTTCGGCATGCATATAGCCCTGCGGCATGCCATAGCCGGCATGGGTGATGAGCGTGAGACCACGCTCTGCATAGGCAGCGAAAACCGGGTCCCAATAGGGTTCGAAAACCGGAACCTGGTTTGGCAATGCGCAGTAGCAGGGGGTGTATGTCCCGGCAAAACCATGATCGGCCAGCCAGTCTGCTTCGTCGAGAACTTCCTGCAGATTGAGGCCCGACAGGGGCGCAGCGATCATCAGGATGCGGTCCTTCGACTTACCGAAAGTATCCGAACACCAGCGGTTGTAGGCGCGCGCGCCGGCATCGAGGGCGGGAATGGTATAGGTGGCGTTGGTCGTGTTCCAGAACAGGTCGATTGAACGGAAATCACCCGGGAAGGCGAATTCCGCGGCGATGCCTTCGCGGTCCATCTCGGCGATGCGCACGTCATGATCCCACAGGCCCCACTGGCCTTCGTCGAAACGCCCTGCCTTGTCGAAAACCGGGCGCTGCTCATCGGAAACGCGCAGAGTTCCCAGATGGGCCATCGAACCGGAAAACAGTTCGCGATCCTCATGCAGGCGCTGGAGATACTTGTGGTACTTTTTGTCGAGATATTCAGGCCAGAGTTCGGGCGGAATCACCGCGTGACCGTCTGCGGACGTTATGATGACCTTTTCCATGGAAGCCACTCCTTCTCTCCGGGCGCCAAGGCGCTGACCGACTGGCCGCCCGGTAGAACCATCTTCTCCGCCGGCCACGTCTTAAGTCAGCGTTCTTATTTTATCGTATCGGGTTCGTCAACGTGTTTTTGGGTCTGCCAGACCTATGTCGCACGATCCTGCCCCGCCCGCCTTCCTGCCCATTCACATTACTCAGAGACCGGCGCCTGCAGGCCTGCGGTGAGAAAATTCGTCAGGTCGGTCAGAAGCCAGTTCAAGGGTGTGCCCAGGGTCTTCGCCTTGATCGCTGCCTGATACCCCGCGAGAATATGAACGGTCGTGATCGTCATGATTTGCCAGCGGTGATTGAGTACTTCCACGTTGAGATGCGGCATCAGCTTGAGCATGGTAGCGCGCAGATAGGCGAGATTTTCCTGCGAGCCGCCCTGTCCGGGGGTACCTCCCGTTTCAATGGCCAGACGGGAGAGGAACCGGAGATAATAATTGTCCTCGTCCAAAATGGATGCCAGCGCATCGACAAAGGCGCTGACATAGTCACGCACCTGCGGCTCGCCCTTCTGCGAAGCGATTTCCTCCAGACGCTCGCCGCGAACCTTCTCAATGAGCGCGGCACGATACTTGGTGACTTCCACGACCAGATTTTCCCGGTTGCGAAAGTGATATTGGACCGCTCCGTTGTTTTTCTGGCCAGCGGCAAGGCCGATATCGCGCAACGACACGTTGCGGATGCCGTTTTCGGCGAAGAGCCGCTCCGCCGTCAGCATAATGCTCTCTCGCGTCAAATGACTTCGGGCATGGCGCCCATCCATGGTGTTCTCGGGAACCTTGCCTGCCATGGAATTTTGGTTCTTTTTCATAAGCCAGCTGCCATTGTCGGCACTATCGAAACCAGAGCCGAAGATACTATCCAATACCCGCCGGACAACTTGAACGCTGACCCGTTTTCACTGGAACAGCGCGCAATGGCATCGGCATGCGAACGCTGGTGGCCTATGCCTCAGCACCCATACGCCCGCAAGCCCGCCCGATTTGATGAAATATACGTCGCACCCAACCGCTCCAGCGAACTGATGGCAGCCAAGCCGCCGGACGCGGCAGCCAACCAGGCCCCAGTCACGCGAAAGGCTCGTCACCCGCAAGCATGGTGCGGTGCATCAGGCGGCCGGAAGCCGGATCATAGGGACGGGCACGGTGCAGGGTACCGGTGTTGTCCCACATGACGAGATCGCCCATCGTCCATTCATGGCAGTAGGAGAACTGCGGCTGCGTCGCCCAATCGCGCAGGCGGACCAGCAGATCCCAGCTGTCCGCCGGGTCCAGTCCGACAACGTGCGATGCGGTTCCGCCGATGACTAGCGACTTGCGACCTGACCGGTGGGTCCAGACCACAGGCTGCTCGCGCGATGGGCCGCGTCGCTGGCGCTGGAGCCATTCATAGGATGGCTCCGGATGCGCGTAGCGGTCGCGCGCCCAGTTGGCATGCAGGACTCTCATGTCTGCAATCAGCAGCTTGTCCTCGTCGGGCAGCGCCTCATAGGCGGCGTAGGTATTGCAGAAATCCGTTTCGCCGCCTGTCTCCGAAAGGATACGCGGCGTCAGCAGCGACGCCAAAATGGGCACTTCGTTCATCGACCCGTCAAGATGCCAGAAAAACGACGTCTTGAGTCCGCTCGCGGCCATCGGGTTCAATTCCTCGTCGAGCGTGACTTTGAAGACCGGCCGCATCTCGCCCCCCGCGCCTGCCGCACCGTCATATTGCAGCGCGACCTCGCCCAGCGTTTCGGTAAACTTGACCTGTTGCTCATCATCAAAACCGATCTTCGGAAAAACAAGGACGCTGCGCTCTTCCAGAAGCTCCCGGAGTTGCAAACCATACTTTCCGCCGAGAAGAGTTTCCTGGCTCGCCTCGACGACAGAACCGATGAGTGGCTTGATCTCAGTGATTTTCAATTCGCCGTCTTGACCCGTCATCACACCCTCCTGCGATCTCGATTCTCGCACCTTATGGCGCGGGAGCTAGGACAGGCCCGGCGCAGATGTCCACATAAATTATTGCAGTGTTCTTAAAACTTCGGCCATCATGTCCATCATGCATGCCGTTGGCCTGGGTAAAAAATTGCGCATCCACCATTTGCAAGATCTTGCGCAGCGCCGCCAATTGGCATAATAAGACGTTTATATTAATTTATGGAGGGGTTGATGACTGACCTGCAAGTGCGCCCTCTGCGGCCGGAATTCGGCGCCGAAGTGATCGGGCTGGATCCGGTCGCGCCGCTCTCTCCGGTCGTGGTGAGCCAGCTGCGAAGCCTGTTCAAGGAACGCGGCATGCTGGTTTTTCCCGGCCTCTATCCCGATGTCCGCTTCCAGACCTATCTGGCCGAGCAGATGATCGACGAAGAACCCGTCGACCTTGACTCGCTGCATCTCGACGAACTCCACCAGGTTTCCAATGTCGAGAAAATCGCCGCTGTCCCGATGGGCAGGATCATGTTCCACAGTGACACGATGTGGGAGGAGGACGGCTGCAAGGCGATTTCGCTCTATGGCAAAGTCGTTTCGCCTGGCGTGATCCCGACCATGTATGTCAGCATCGCCCATGCTTGGAAGACCTTGCCCCAGGATCTTCGCGCGCGCGTCGAGGGGCGCTTCGCGCTGCACTGTGCGGATGCAACGGACCAGCGCAAAACCTATATTTCCGATGATGTGATGGTCGTCGATTTCGGATCGCAACAGCATCTGCGCCTGCCCATCGCCTATACCCATCCGCGCACCGGGCAGACCCTGCTCTATGTCTCTCCGCAACTGACCCACCATATCGAGGGGCTCGATCCGGAGGAGAGCGAAGCTTTACTCAATGCTCTGTTCGATCACATGTATGCCGAGAAGAACGTGTTCACGTTCAACTGGCGCGAGGGCGACCTGGTGGTCTGGGACAATCTGGCGATGCAGCATGCCCGGCCCGACCTGAGAGCCGACGAGGCGCCGCGCACGCTGCGCAAGACGCTGGTTCCGCCCTACATGGTCGAGGAAGCGATCTCGGGGAACTTCAAGGCGAGTTACCGCCGCTACGGCGACTGAAATCGCAAGGGGGGTGCCCATGGATGCGGCGGGCATCGTCGAAATCCAGCAGTTGATGGCGCTCTATGGACATGCATGTGCTCACATACAACTGGAGCGAAGGCGATTTGCTGATCTGGGACAATATCGCCTTGCGGCACGCGCGGCCCGATCTGAACAAGGCCGGTGCTCCCCGCACGTTACGCAAGACGCTCGTTCCCTCCGCCATGATCGGCAATGAGCGACCGAACATAAAGGTCACCAACAGCCGCGTGGGGGATTGATGAAACCAATCCCGGTGTCAATCAAGCCTGCACACCGGAAAGCCCGGTTGCTCGCCGCCGGAGTTGCATGAATGGTCAAGACGTCGGAGGTCGATTGGGGGCAAGCGCGCCGGTTTAACGCTGTCCCGGTAAATGTATCCACTGAGAATGAGAGATTTCTGGCAAGACTGAAGCTGATTGGAGCGGAGGATTTTGCTGATGAAATGTCACAGCCTCGCCAGCTCGACGGTGACGGGGCCCTTGGCGACGATCGTGCCGTCCTGATTGGCCATCACCACCTCGACCACCGCGACCTTTGCGCCAAGCAGGGCATCAAAGCGCAGATCGATGACCGATCCGTTCACCAGCGTCACGTCGTCCTCGAAGATCGGATAGCGATAGTCGATCCGGGCATGGCGGATTAAACAGTCGTCGCCGCCCCAGAACGCCACGTAGTCGAGCGCCCAGGCGCCCATTGAGGAGCCGTAGCCGAAGTGGCGCGGCATGCCGATGAGCTTGGCCTTCTCGATGTCGCCATGGCCGCTCGCGGGCCCCTCGTCGGGGCCCGCGCCCGACAGCAGGTCGTCGTCGCCGCTCGAAAGTTCGGGGATCCAGCCGGTGTCGAGGCCGAGGAAGCCGTCCTCGTAATAATGGCTGCCCCAGACGGTGAAGAGCAGCGCGGCGAATTCCTTCTGGAAGCTCGACTTGCTGTGCGGGCCGATCGGCCGGATCGGCAGCGCATCACCCACCGCGACCGCGCCGGGGCCTTCGCCGGAGAGGCCCGATTGCGCCCAGGCCTTCTTCTGCATGGCATATTCGCGCAGTTGCTCGCGGGTGAACTCGGGGGTTTCGGCGACATTGTCGAAATGCCCGCGCACGCGGGCGAGGTCGGCGCGGTAGCGCACCATCGTCGAGCGCTGCTTGGCGATCGCCTCATTGCGTTCGTTGACGTAGAGCGTGTCGCCGCGCGAGAACATCGAGGGGCCCGCGAACTTGGTATGGGCGAGCTTGTAGCCGTCGAACTTGCGCTCGACCCGAACTTTGTCGCCTGGGCGGACGCGGGGGCCATAGAACCACCATTCGTCGCCGCCGAAGATGACGTGCGAGCCCGGTATCAGGCCGACGAGCGCCGGCACCGAGCCGTGGCCAACGTCGCAATTGACGGTAAACGACTGCGGCGCGACGATCCCGCCGAAGCGGGTGCGGGCTGCCGCAGCCTCATCAAAGTGGATGGGATTGAGGTAGTCCAGACCCTGCACCCAACGGCGGATATCGTTGACCGCGATCGGGTCCTTGATCTGGCCGCCAGCTATCTGCTTGCCGACGTAGCGGTCCACATCGCTGGTATCGAGCTGTTCATCGACTTCGACGGCATTCATTCTTCGGTCTCCCCATCGGCGCCGACCGGCGCAGTATTCAATACATTGGTTTACCATTTTCCGTATATCGATTGACGGGGCGCTGGCAAGCCGTGTGTCCGGCCCGGGCCGAGGAACCGGCCGCCGCGCCATCGCCGCCGATACCCGAACCCGCGCCGGTGACGACGGCGAGCTTGCCTGCCAGACTCATTGCCTATCCTCCCTTC
>JAHFPT010000030.1:14544-54620 GCA_023266625.1 Novosphingobium sp.
ATTTTTCCGTATATCGATTGACGGTGCGCTGGCAAGCGGTGTGCCGACCCGGCGCGGCTCAGCTGCCGAGGAACCGGCCGCCGTTCACGTTGATCGTCTGCGCTGCAGGTGCCGAGAGGAGGCGAGCGCCAAACGATCTTGGCTCGCGCGATCAGCGGCGCTGGCTGCCAATGACCGTGACCAGCCAAACTTTATACCGAAGTGTCAGAGATTGGCACGGACAGCATGACGGGCCGCGACGTATCCGAATATCATGGACGGCCCGACCGCTGCTCCAGCGCCGAGATAGACGCGTCCCCCTGCCGCTGCCGAAGTATTGCCGGTGACATAAAGGCCGGGAATTGGAACGCCATCCGGGCGCAGCGCGCGCGCATGCTCGTCGGCGACGATGCCGCCGCATGTCCCGATGTCGCCCGGATAGATCGCCACGGCATAGAATGGCGGCTTTGCGATTGTACCGAGGTTTGGATTCGGCTTCGTCTTGGGGTCGCCGTAGTATTGGTTGAACGCGCTTTCGCCGCGATGGAAGTCATCATCCACGCCCGTGTGGACCAAGCCGTTGAAGTGCTGGACCGTTCGCGCGAGCCCCTCGGCATCGATTCCGCAAAGTCGTGCAATCTTGTCCAGTGAACCAGCGCGTTTCAAGTAGCCGCACTCGATCAGTGTTTCCGCAGGCTTGCCGGGCATGGCCATCCCCCAGAAGTACTTGCGGCGATGCTCGCTGTCGAAGATCGCCCAGGCTGGAACGGCGCCGGCCTCGTACATCGTCTTGCCGACTTCCATATAGGGGTTGGCCTCGTTGACGAATCGATTGCCTCGCGCATCAACGAGAATGCAGTGCGGTTTGCCTATGTCGCCTGCCGAGTGCATCGAGAAGGTGCTGCCGTCCGGCAGATAGGAGCAGGGAAACCAGAAAGCTTCGTCCATCTGGTCGGTAGCTGCGCCTAAGTCCATAATCGCCCGGATCATCTCGCCGGTATCGCCGGGATTGACCTGCGTCCAATCCGTCGATGCGGGCTTAGGCGAATATTTATCGCGCATTTCCCTGTTGCGCGAAAATCCTCCCGCATTGACCAGCACACCGAGGTTTGCCCGGACCGTGACCATGCGTCCGTCGCGTTCGGCGGTCACACCCACGACCCGGCCATTCTCGACGATGAAATCCCTGACGGAAGTTTCGGTCCAGATCGGTACCCTTTCACGCAGTGCAATCTGAAGGAGACGCCCCAGCAGAGCGCCTCCGCCGCTCAGAAGTGTCTGCCCCAAGAGCCGTTCTTTGATCTTCCTATATACGAGCAGAAGGGCGACGGCCTTGCCCCTCCAGGTCTGTTTGATCGTAAGGATCTTGACCCCCTCCATAATGTGCAACGGCATCCGGCGTCCAGCAGCCGGCATGGAAAGCTTGGCCTCCCAATCACCCAATTCCTTGGCGTTGAACAGCGGCGTCGCAAGGCCGCGGCCTTGCGGAAGCGAGCCTGGACCGTCGTAATAGTCAGGCAGTCCCGAATGGAAGAACTTCATCCCCTTACGCTCCAGAAATCGGACCATTTCCGCGCCGTTGCGAATCCAGGACTCGCGCCGAGCGTGGGAAGACGACGGTAGCGGGTCTCCGGCTATCGCATCGAAGTAAGCCTTTGCGCGTTCGGGGGAGTCATTGCCGCCCGCCGCGTTGACGTGATCATTGTTGGGAACCCAAATCACGCCGCCGGAATAAGCGCTGGTGCCTCCGATGACTGCCTGCTT
Source organism: Novosphingobium sp. (assembly GCA_023266625.1). Taxonomy (GTDB): domain Bacteria; phylum Pseudomonadota; class Alphaproteobacteria; order Sphingomonadales; family Sphingomonadaceae; genus Novosphingobium. The sequence goes on from JAHFPT010000030.1 coordinate 16,288, forward strand.
CTCGATGATCAGCACGCGCTTGCCTTGCTCCTGCAAGACCAGAGCCGCCGGCACCGAGCCTGCACCACTGCCGACGATAACGAAATCGAATGTCTCTTCACTCACAACCATGCCCCTTCCCGTCGATTCCTGCGATTTTCTCGTACTCTTTGCGTGGTGAACGACCAAAGGGTGGGCACGCTCCGGGCGTATCGCAGCGGAAGCAGTAATTGTGTATCAGCTCACGAATGGTATCCTTTTCCTCAAGCACTGACGACATGGCATTCCATCCTGTTGCTGACTGCAATCCATTTTCACCAGAGCGGTGATGCCTCGGCAAAAACCCGCTCTGCCTGTGCCTGCATGTTGCCACCGGCCTGGTCGTAGACATGCGCCCGTTTCATGAACCAGTGCGCATCGCATTCGGACTGGTAGCCAAGCCCCCCATGCACCTGAATCACCGCGCGGCCGTTTTCATGCGCGGAATGGGCGGATTTGAGCTTGGCGGCGGCCACTTGCAGTGAAGCATCCGTGGCGCCAGCCTCGACCTTGAGACAGGCCAGCGCGACAAGATGGCCGCTGATTTCAGCGCGCACGATCATATCCGCACAGCGATGCTTGATCGCCTGGAACGTGCCAATCGGCTTGCCGAACTGCTCACGCAGCTTGGCATAGTCGGTGGCGAGCGCGCAGGCGCCATCAGCCAGTCCCGCGAGGCAGGCTGCAAGCAATGCGTTGGCGCGCAAAGCGATAGGGGCCTGCGCGTTTGGAACCCAGCACTTGGCGGCGGCCAATGACAGGCGACCGCGATGAAGTGTCAAAGAGTCATCCAGCCCGGCGTCGCTCGAAAGTTTACCAGCCTCGAACAGGCCCGCGCCAGTATCATCCCAGTAGAGCAGCAGCTCACCATCAGCCCAATCGAAAGCAAGCGCCTCGAACTCGTCGGTACCGGCTGATCCCAAGCCTATTGCCAGAGCCACACGGCGCTCGCCAGTCACTAATGCCCGCGTCAGTGCAGCATCGCCAGCCGCCTGGGCGACATGCGCCGCAACCATGGTTGCCAGGATCGAGGTGCTGGCGAGGTGCCGCCCGCAGCCGCGCTGGATCAGCATTTCCTCGACAAGGCCGAGACCGGAGCCACCCGCCTCCTCCGTGATGCCGATGCCGAACCAGCCGAGTTCGGCCATGCTTCGCCATATCACATCGGCATCAACCGGGGCGGCTTTGGGACGCAGCCGTTCGACAGGCAGTTCCTTCGACAGGAACTGCGCCACGGAATCGGCGATCATCGCCTGCTCGTCGCTGAACATCAGATCCCACATCGGCGCTTCCTCCCCCCTCGCCTAACGCGGCAGGCCGAGCAGCCGCTCGCCGATGATGTTGCGCTGGATTTCCGCCGTGCCACCAGCGATGGTTTCGGCAAAGGCCTCGAAATAGCCGATACTCCATGACCCGGCTGAGGTCCGGCTGAGCCCGGCGGGACCAAGCACATCCATCGCCAGACGCATGACCGTCTGCTCAAGCTCACTGGACGCCAGACGCATGAGCGAGCCTTCCGGGCCGGGTTCCGCGCCGCGCTCCGCACTGGAAACCATGCGATAGACCAGCGCCCGCACCGCCAGTACTTCTGCCCGTGCCATGGCGATCCGCCCTGCGAGAGCGCCACCGCCACGCAAGGCTGCAGGTGCGTTTGGCTCCAGCCCGCGAACATGATCGATCAATTCCTCAAGCGCGACCGCCACTTCGCAGAAGGCACCGAAGCTCGCTGGCCCGCGCTCAAAGCCAAGCGTGGTCATCGCCACCGACCAGCCGTTATCGATTTGATCGACCACATTGCTCAGCGGGATGCGGACATCTTCATAGAACACTTCGCTGGTGTGCGGCTCACCATCGAGCGCCGTGATCGGGCGAACGTCCACACCGGGCAGGTGCATGTCGCAGATGATCCAGGTCAGCCCCTTGTGGCGGCTTAGTTCCGGCCCGGTGCGGACCAGCAGTTCCTGATAGTCGGCAAGATGCGCCATGGTGGTCCAGATCTTCTGCCCGTTGACGACAAGGTGATCGCCATCAACCACGCCGCGCGTGCGCAGGCTGGCGAGGTCAGACCCGGCGTTGGGTTCCGAGAAGCCCTGGCACCACGCGGCTTCCCCCTTGAGGATGCGCGGCAGGTGGAAGCTCTTCTGATCCTCGTTCCCGCGCACGAACACGGTCGGGCCGGCATGGTTGAGCGCCAGCCAAAAGCTGTCATGCACCATCGGACAATGGGCCGAGGCATATTCCTCGCACCAGATCAGCTGCTGACTGGGTGAAAGACCGCGCCCGCCATATTGTGCTGGCCAGCTTACCCCCGCCCAGCCGCCATCGAACTGCGCCTTCTGCCAGGCGCGGTCATAGACAATCTGCGCGGCAGAATTGTGCGGACGCAGCTCTCGCGGGCGGTTTGCCTGCAGCCACTCGCGGACTTCCTCGCGGAACTGGCAGAATTCAGGGCTGTCGGTACATTCCATCGGGACGCCTACCAGAGCCGGTGCAGGCGGTCGCCGAACAAGTCATGCGAAGGATCCGCCTCACGCCGCTTGCCCACCTCGAAACGCTTGCCGAAGACGCCGCGATCCCAGTCAGCCGAATCGTCCCACCTGCGCCACCAGTCCATCTGCACCTTGCGCTCTGCGATGCGCCATTCGGAGTTTCCATCTTCCTTGGCGCGCTTCTCCATGCGGTCGAGATAGCGGCCATACATGGTGAGATCCTTTGGCGCGCCATCCTTGCCCGGCAGCCGTTCATAGGCGCGATAATAGGACTGGACCGATGCCTGATCACCCTCGATGCGGATCATCACATTGGTGATCGAGTGCAGGGTCTGGTCACGCGATTCGAGCACCGGCATACAGAAATCGACGAAATCTTCAGCCTTGCCCTGCCAGAAGATGTGATCGTCAATCGCGCCGGGCCAGTAGACACTGAGCAGTAACTCACGATCACAGCGATCCACCGCGTGGCAATAGCGATAGAGCACATCCTCGATCGCGACACGGTCGAGCAGTTCCTCGATCTTCGCGGCATTGTCGGCAAGGCGGTTCACGCTATCGACTCCCGGATTGGCTGCGCTGCGGCGACGCCAGGCATTCGCCCCTTCATTAATACACTGATTTACAGAATAGGCGGAAGCTGGCAAGCCTGCAGGTGGAGAGTTGCCTGAACGGGAGAGACAATGGCGCGGTCCGGCTATGAAACGCAGATCCGCGAGGTGCTGGCCAGCCGCCAGAACGAGACTGCAATCGATTTTGACGGCATCCCCTTCAGCTGGGGCGAGGCGAATGCCGTCGCAACAGCCGTGGGCGATGTGCTCAAGCAAGCAGGCGTGCCGGAATACGCCCGGATCGGCCTGATGGGCCGCAACCTGCCGATACATTTCGCCACCCTGTGGGGCATCTTCATCGCAGGCTGCTGCACCACAATGATCCATGCTTTCCAGCCCCCCGAAGCACTGGCAGAGGATATCACCGCCAATCGCTGGCCGATCGTCTTCGGTGAAAGCCGCGACTGGACCGCGCCGGTCATCGCCGCTGCCAATGCCGCCGGATCAGTCGGCTATGTCTTTTCCGATGACCCCGTCGCACCGTTCTCCCGCATCACCAGCAACGCCTTGCCCGCCGAAGCCCTGCTCGCTCCTTCCGGCGACGATACGGTGATTCAACTGCTCAGCAGCGGCACCACCGGAAAGCCGAAACGGATTACCTTGTCGCGTAAATCGATCGAGGAACTGATCGAGCGCACCCGCTTCCAGTTTGCTTCCGGCGGTGCGGGTGAGAACGCGGCGCAGATGATGCCGTGGCCGCTATCCTCGCTCGGTGGAACCAACGCCGCCCTGCCCGCCGTCTCGCTGGGGCAGTTGCTGGCAATACAGGAAAAGTACGATGCCCCGCGGTTTCTGGAGCAGTTACGGCGGCACCGGCCGACATTCCTGTCGATGCCGCCGGCAGCAGTGGCGATGCTGCTGCAGCTCAAACCGGCGAAGGAAGACCTTGCCAGCGTGCAGCTCTATTTCAACGGTTCGGCGCCGCTCGATCCCAATGTGCAGACTATCCTCGAAGATGAATACGATCTCCCGGTTGCCAATGCCTATGGTGCAACCGAGTTTGCCGGGATCATTTCATCCTGGGTGCCAGAAGACTTCGCCCTGTTGAGAGCAAAACGGGGCAGCTGCGGGAGGGCCTTGCCGGGCATAAAGATGCGCATCGTCTCGGCTGATACCGGCGCGGTGCTGCCACCGGGCGAAGCAGGGCTGGTCGAGGCACTGGTACCGCGCATCGCGGATGACTGGGTGCGCACCAACGACCTCGCCTTCATGGACGAGGACGGCTTCCTGTTCCTGCAAGGCCGCGCCGACGATGCGATCATGCGTGGCGGCTTCAAGGTGATCCCCGAGGAAGTAGTCGAAGTGCTGCGCACCCACCCCAAGGTTGGCGACGCGGCGCTGATCGGCATTCCCGACGAAAGGCTGGGCATGGTCCCCGCCGCAGCAGTCGAAAAGCGTTTCACCAGTGAAGCCCCGACTGCGGAGGAACTGGAAGCCTTTCTCCGCACGCGGCTGGCGGCTTACAAGATCCCGGTCCGCTTCGCCATCGTAGCCGAGATTCCCCGGACCGAGAGCATGAAACCGCGCCGCGAGGGATTGCGCGCCCTGTTCGCCGATCCGAAAAGTTGATAAGCTAGTTTACTTCGATGCCGCGCGCAGGCAGAGAATGCCGCGCAGGAGAGGCAGAATGGATTTACGCTATTCAGAGGAAGATATTCGCTTCCGCGAGGATGTACGCACCTTCTTCCGCACTGCACTGCCCGATGACATCCGCCGCAAGGTCGTGTGCGGCCAACGCCTCTCGCGCGAAGACGTAGTACGCTGGACCGGCATCCTCCATGCCAAAGGCTGGGCGACACCGGGCTGGCCGGTCGAATGGGGCGGTACCGGCTGGGATTCTGTGAAGCAGTATATCTTCAAGGAAGAATTGCTGATGGCGCCAGCGCCCGAAGCGCTGGTGTTCAACACCAGCATGATCGGCCCGCTGCTGATTGCCTTCGGGAGCGACGAACAGAAAAGCCATTTCCTGCCGAAAATCGCCACCCTCGAATACTGGTTCTGCCAGGGCTTTTCCGAGCCGGAATCAGGCTCTGACCTCGCCTCGCTGCGTACCCGCGCGGTGCAGGATGGCGACGAATATGTGGTCAACGGCCAGAAGATCTGGACAACCATGGGCCACCGCGCTGACTGGTGCTTCCTGCTGGTCCGCACCGATCCCGATGCCAAGAAGCAGCGCGGCATTTCGATGCTGATGGTGGACATGAAAACGTCCGGCATCACGGTCAAACCGATTATCACGATCGACGGTTATCACGATCTCAATGAGACCTTTTTTGACAATGTCCGCATTCCCGCCGCCAATCTGATTGGCGAGGAAAACAAGGGCTGGGATTACGCCAAGTACTTGCTTGGCCATGAACGCAGCGCCCAGTCCCGCGTCGGACTGTCCAAGATGCGCCTGCAACGGGCGCGGCAGCTGGCGCAGGATATAGCTTGCGGCACTGGCTGCCTGGCCGACGATCCCCAGTTTCGCGAGCGGATCGCGCTGATCGAGGTCGAGCTCAAGGCGCTGGAAATACTGACCCTGCGCGTCATTGCCGATGGCCCGGCCAGCACCGGTGGTGCCTCTGATCCCAAGGCATCAATCCTCAAGCTGAAGGGTGTGGCGCTGCAGCAGGCAGCAACTCAGGTGCTGATGGAAGTCGCAGGTTACGACGCGATGGAATACGATGGCGAATTTCTGAAGGGCGCAGCCGAACCCGCTGGCGGCGAAGACTGGGCGCTGACCATCGCGCCCAATTTCTACTTCGCCCGGCACGTTTCGATCGCGGCTGGCTCAAGCGAGGTCCAGCGCAACATTATCGCCCATTCTGTTCTCGGACTATGAAGCAAGCACTGCATGGACTTTAATCTCACCGGCGATCAGCGACTGCTCAAAGAGGCTGTCGAGCGGCTGCTGGCTGACACTTATGACTTTGCCCAGCGCAAGTCCCTTCTGGCCGAACCGGACGGATGGAGCCGCACGCAATGGCAGCGCTTCGCCGATATGGGCCTGCTTGGCCTGCCATTCGCTGAAAGCGACGGCGGCTTTGCCGGTGGCCCGGTGGAAACCATGATCGTGATGGAAGCGTTCGGCAACGCGCTGGTCGTTGAGCCTTATCTGCCGACAGTCCTGCTAGGTGGCGGCTTCCTGCGGCTGGCAGGGTCTGACGAACAACGGCAGCGTCTGATACCAAGGATCATTGATGGCAGCCTGCTGATGGCCTTCGCACAGGCCGAGCCGCAATCGCTCTATGATCTTTTTCGTGTCGAAACCCGGGCGCGGCGCGTTGGCGGCGCCTGGGTGATCGACGGCCACAAGCGCCATGTCCTGCATGGTGACAGCGCCGATGTGCTGGTGGTGTCAGCCCGGATCGACGGTGCCAGCAATGACACCGAAGGACTTGCCCTGTTTCTGGTCGATGCCACCGCACCGGGCGTGACGCGGCGCGGATACAGGTTGCAGGACCACACGCGCGCCGCCGAAATCCGGCTGGAGAATGTTCGTGTCGAGAATGACGCCGTTCTCGGCCAGCCGGGCCACGCCTTCCCGATCATCACGCGCGTGGTTGACAGCACAATTGCCGCGCTATGCTGCGAAGCCGTGGGCGTGATGGCCAATGCGCACGAACGGACCATCGAATACATGAAGCTGCGTAAGCAGTTCGGCGCAACGCTCGGCTCGTTTCAGGCGCTGCAGCACCGCGCGGTCGATATGTTCGTCCAGCTGGAACTGGCACGCAGCATCGCCATGTATGGCGTAATGTCATGCGAAGATACCGACCCCCAGGCATGCAGCCGTGCAGTATCCGCCACCAAAGTGCAGATCGGCCAGTCCGCGAGACTCATAGGCCAGGAATCCCTCCAGCTGCATGGCGGCATCGGCATGACCGAAGACTATCCGGCCGGCCACTATTTCCGCAGGCTGACGATGATTGAAATGCTGTTTGGCGACACCAGCTACCATCTCGCGGCATTGGCGGAGGCTGGCGGAGGCTGGCGGACTGGCCGCCGCTTAGAGTTTTTCTAGTCAGGTGGAATCACCTGATGACTCGGAAAATGCGGTAAATCAAGAACCTAGAGCGGTCGATCCGATGCAGTCGGATCAGAACCCGCTCTAGCTCACGCCCGAACTGATGGCTGGCGAGATCGAGGGCGATGAGAGCTATTTCGGCGGTCACCGGAAGGACAAGCGCGGACACGGTGTAGTGGACCAAGCTTTCGGTCAACATCAGCCTCAAGCAGCTGGCCGAACAGTGCTGGACGCCTCCTTCGCCTATGAAGCCTTGACCAACCGGACCAACGACCATCAAGAAGCGGTCAGTGCCTTTCTGGAAAAGCGCGCACCGGAATTTACCGGCGAATAATCGACCCGCTGTGGCAAGAGGAACCTGTCAGTGCCCAGATACCTGAAGTCCACCGACCATATCACCTTCGCCGTGGCGGATCATGTCGCCCGCATCACGCTCAACCGGCCCGAGAAGCGCAATTCGCTCAGCAATGCGATGCTCGCCGAACTGCACGACGCGATGATCGAGGCGGATGCGCGGACCGACGTCAGTGCGATCCTGCTGTCGGGAGCGGGCAAGGATTTCTGCGCCGGTTATGACCTTGGCGATGCCTATGGCGGAAACGACGCGGATGCTGCAGAAGACGAGCCGCCCTACCGCAGCCTTAACGCCACGCTCGACGATGACAGCTGGGGGGTCGAGCAGACCCAGCGGATGATGTCGATCATCATGGATATCCACAAACCGGCAATTGCCAAGGTTCATGGCAATTGCCTGGCAGGCGGCACCGATCTGGCGCTGATGTGCGACATGGTCATCGCTGCGGATAACGCCAGGTTCGGCTTCCCGGCAGTGCGCGCCAACGGCACCCCGCCCAACAACCTCTGGTTCTACCACGTCGGCCCGCAATGGGCGAAGCGGCTGCTGATGACCGGCGACAGCCTATGGGGCAAGGATGCCGCGCGGATCGGTCTGGTGCTGGAAGCGGTTCCCGCCGACGAACTCGACGCCGCCGCCGACGAACTGGTCCGCCGGGTCAGCTGTGTCGATGCCGAATTGCTCTCTGCCCAGAAGCGCGTGGTCAACATGGCGATGGAGCTGAGCGGCGCGAAAATTCTCCAGCGCTTCGCCGCCGAGATGGATTCCCGCGCGCATCTGTCCGCCGGTCCGCGCCGCACAAGGTTCAAGGCGGACATACGTGAGCATGGCCTCAAGGAAGCGGTCAAGAACCGGGATGCGCCGTTCGGCGACGGCATGATCACGCTGCGCAAGCCATCGGAATAGGACGCGGCAACATGGCCGAGGGCAACGACGATATCGTGCAACTGCGCCGTGAGGGCAGCATTGCCATCCTGACGCTTTGAAGCCCCAAAAGCGTGACTTCGTATCAAGCAGGAGGATGGCTACAACGATTACGCAACGTCACCGGATAGAGCGTGATGCGCAAAAGTGGGAACCGGTTTTGCGCAATAAATCACGCGGAAACAAAGACTCTTGAGCATGATGCGATTTAACCTAATCGCATCATGCTCAAGTGCAAGCTCAGCGCCAGGAAAAACCGCCGTCAACCGGGAATTCCGTCCCTGTTGTGAAACCGGATTCTTCGGTTGAAAAGAACAGCGCGGCCCGCGCGACATCCTCGGGTACGCCGAGCCGCTTCAGCGCTACCCGCTCCGTGGCCCGCGCGACATGTTCGGGGTTTTCCCAGAGGTAGCGGGTCATTTCGGTCTTGATGACGCCGGGGCAGATGGTGTTGGCGCGGATGCTGGGCCCAAGATCTAGCCCCAAACATTTGGTGAACATCGCCAGGCCTGCCTTGCTGGCTGAATAGCCCGCAGTGCCCGCCATCGGCATCAGCGCGCTGACCGAGGCGATATTGACGATGGTTGCACGTGTCGCAGCCCGCAGCATCGGAAGCGCGGCACGGACAATATTGTAGGGCCCGGTGAGATTGACCGCGATCATCTGGTCCCAGCTCTCGGGTTCGAGATCGTCGAACAGCTTTGTGACGAGGATTCCTGCGGCGTTGATGACACCATCGATACCGCCCAGCGCTTCGCCCGCCTTGGCCACCACCGTGTCTACGGCTGACCGGTCGGCCACGTCGCAGGCATAGCCGGCAGCGCCAAGCTCACCCGCCAAAGCCCGAACGCCGGCCTCGTTGCGGTCAAGCAGGGCAAGTCCGGACCCCTCTTCGGCAAACAGACGGGCGATGCTCAGCCCCATGCCGCTAGCCGCACCCGTCACCACGATCCGGCGCCCCTTCAGCTTTCCTGGCACTACTGTTGCTCCTGCATGGCTTCAAATCCGTCAGTCAGGCCACCAGCGCCGTTTGCACCGGAGACCGAAAAGCTGAAGCCCGCATAATTGTTTCCGACAATCTCGTCACACCGATCGATATAGCGGTCAAAGCCACCGATATAGGCCATGAATACGCGCGGCTTACCTGGCACGTTGGCGCCAATGTACCAGCTGTTGCTCTGCGGATAGAGCGTCTCCGCAGCGATTTCGGCCACCTCGTTCGCCCAGGCATTCTGGGCGTCCTCGTCCGCCTCTACGCGATCAAAGCCGTTGCTCTCCATGTGGCTGATGCAGTCCACGATCCAGTCGACATGATGTTCGATGGCCGGCAGCATATTCGCCAGCACCGATGGGCTGGAGGGGCCGTTGATGGTGAACAGATTGGGGAAGCCGGCAATGGTCAGCCCCAGATAGCTGAACGGCCCGTCCTTCCAGGCATCGTTCAGGCTCTTCCCGCCCACGCCCCGGATATTGAGCGCGAGCAACGGCCCGGTCATGGCGTCAAACCCGGTCGCGAACACAATCAGATCGACCGGATATTCCCGTTCGTTCGTCTTGATGCCGGTCCTGGTAATGCGCTCGATCGGCGTGGCGCGGATATCGACAAGCTCGACATTGTCGCGGTTGAAGGTCGCATAGTAGCCGGTGTCGAGGCAGAGGCGCTTGGTGCCGAAGGGATAGCCCTTCGGGATCAGCTTCTCCGCGATCGCCGGGTTCTTCACAACGCCGCGAATCTTGCCGTGGACAAATGCTGCCACAGCTGCGTTCGCCTCAGGATTGCTGGTGATGTCGCGGAACACCGACTGGAGGGTGAAAGTGCCGAACTTCCACGCCTCCTCAAACTTGGCGCGCCGCTCCTCCTCCGTCACTTCCATCGCCGGCAAACCGGTATTGATGCGGGGGGGTACGCCGCCCTTGGTGCGGAGGCGCTGCCGGCAATGCTCGGCATAGTCTGCGCGAACCTGCGCCTCATACTCCGGATCGACCGCGCCGTTATGCGCCGGGACACTGTAGTTGGGCGTGCGCTGAAACACCGTCAGCTGCACGGCCTGCTCGGCCAGGAGCGGGATCGACTGGACGCCCGAAGACCCGGTACCGATCACCGCTACGCGCTTGCCCGCATAATCAACCGGCTCGCGCGGCCAGGCAGCTGTCTGAACCCAGCGACCTTGATAATCCTCGATCCCGGCGATCTCTGGCGGCTTGGGCAGCGACAGGCAGCCGACTGCGGTTACCAGATAGCGGCAGCGAACCGTGTCGCCCCGGTTCGTCTCGATCGTCCACTGGTTGGCCGCCTCGTCATAGGTGGCAGAGGTCACCCGCGTGTCGAAGGCAATTTCGCGGCGCAATTCGAAGCGGTCCGCGACGTGGTTGGCATAGCGAAGAATTTCCGGCTGCGTCGCGAAGCGTTCGCTCCAGCGCCATTCGTCGAGCAATTCAGGGGAGAAGGAATAGGTGTAATCGAGACTCTCCACATCGCAGCGAGCGCCCGGATAACGGTTCCAGAACCAGGTGCCGCCGATTTCCGGGGCAGCCTCGAATCCGAAGGTCGTGAACTTGATCTCCCGGAACTTGTAATGGGCGTAAAGTCCGGCGAATCCAGCGCCGATTACCATGACGTCAACCATCGGCGGCATCTTGCGTTCGGCGGGAGTTGCACTTGCCCCGGCGTTATCGCGATTGGCCACTATAATCCTCTCCCGAAAGCCACCAGACCCGCCCCCATTTGCGTGGACCGCTCTCAGGCTTCGCGGCCCAGCCGTTCCGCCAGAATCCGCTCGATCTGCCGCCGCGAGACCTTGTTGCTGTGAAGCATCGGCACATCGCCATGGGCAAGTTCGACATAGGCGCGCGGCACCTTGTAGCTCGACAGGCGCTTGCGCAGTTGCCCCTCAATATCGGTGAAATCGAGCTTGGCTCCATCGCGCGGGACAACGCCGGCGACAAGCAGCTGGCCGCGCTGCTTGTCGGGCAGGCCGACGACATAGGCGTTATGCACGCCTTCCAGACCCTGCATCTCGAGTTCGACTTCGGCCGGTGAAACATTCGAGCTGGCGGTCTTGATCATGTCGCCATCGCGGCCGACGAACAGGATGCGGCTGCCTTCGACAATGCACATGTCGCCGGTGTGGTAATAGCCGTCGGGAGTGAAATAGGCGTCGCGCTCGACCTTGTGCAGCCCGGGGGTCAGCGGATAGCCGCGCACCAGCATTTCGCCGCGCTCGCCTTCGGCAACCGGATTGCCCTCCTCGTCGGCAATGCGCACTTCATAACGTGGGGCGATGTGGTCCATCGGCGCGCAAAGCGGGAAGCCCGGCGCGCGAAGGTCGTCACCGAGGGTATAGGGCCCGAGCGTTTCGGTCATCCCCAGACCCCAGAACGGCGGGTTATGCTTCATGGCCGCCATGTCCTCGTCGGCCAGCACGCTGCCCATTGCCATGCGGTTGCTGGTCGAGGTGCCCTCGGTGCACAGTGTTGTCGCGCCCGAGGCCCAGTTGGGCAGCAGATACATCATCAGCCCGCCGACCCAGAACATCGGCAGGAAGGCGATGATCTCCTTGCCGCGCTCAGCCTCGCACATTTTGCCGAGATATTGCGCGCGGAAGGTAGCGGGACCGTGGCAGTGCTTGACGCCTTTGGGCAGCGCCATCGAGCCCGAGGTATAGATCTCGATCATCTGGTCGGTGGGGTGAACCTCGGCCTCGACCTCGATCAGCAACTCCTCGCTGACCGAAGCAGCCGCACCAGTGAGGTAGTCCATGTCGAGGATACCGGATGGCAGCCCATCCCCGGTGGAGACAATCCAGCGCAGGAATGGCACCTCGCCAAGCCGCAAATCCGGGCTGGTGCCGTCGCGCAGACCGGGTAGCGCTTCGCACAGCCGCTCAACGTAATCATGGCCCAGCAGGCTGCGCTGGACGATCAATCCACCGACATCGGACTGCCGCAACACTCGGATCAGCTCGTTGGACTTGATCAGCGTGCTGATCGGCACTGCAATGGCACCGATGCGGGCGATGGCGGCGAGCATTACCGCGAATTGCGGGCTGTTGCCGAGGATGAAACCGATACGCGAACCCTTGCCAACCCCGCGCGCGATCAGGCCCTTGGCCAGGTCAGCCGAGCGGCGCTCCATCTCGCGGAAGCTGGCCGCATCGTCGGGGATGGTGTCACCCTTGAGTGAAATCGCCAGCTCGTCGCCATAGGTGGCGGCGGTGGCGCGGATTAGCTGGGGGAATGTCTTGGCTTCGGCCGGGTTGGTCACGGCGCTGGTATCCCTGGTCACGGAACAATTATCCTCTCAAACCTGTCAGTTTCGGTGCCAATTTATGGCAGGCTCGCGGCAGGCTCTGCCACAGACAATCGGCGTCCGCCAGTGGCCTGTGCCCCAGAATGCCCCCAGAATGCTTATGCCGAAACCATTGCCTGGTTACGCCCCGTTCTCCGGTCGCGCGCTTCGCCACTCAAGTTCGGAGCCGGTCAGGCAACCGGGGTCGCGTTGAACCGCTCGATCTGGCCTTCGCGCGGCAGGATGAATTCGATCAGATGGCCAAGTTCGGGCACTTCGATAAAGCAGGCCTTGACGAAACCCGGCGTATCGCTGGCCTTGCGCATCCGCCAACCGCCGCGCGCCACCTCGCGCTCCATCGCCGCCCAGGCCGCTTCGTCGGGCACGAGATAGCCGAAGTGATGAAACTTCAGCACGAAATCCCCGCCTGGCGGGGCATAGTCGCTGAAGTCCTCCATTCCGGGGCCGGAACCGCAGGCAATCTCATACATCATGTTGCCGATCCAGGCGGCGCGGATTCCGATTTTGGTGCCATTTGGCAATTCATTGTCGCTGGCGCGGAAGGTCTGCACGCCGAAGCGGGTGCGGAAGATCTCGACCGCGCGGGCGAGATCGTTGGTGACATAGCCCAGCTGGAAATGGTCGTTATGCAACAGCCCCCTGGCGGAATCGAACACCGGCAGCGGAGTATCGAAAGGTCGCTTCATCGCGCGGCATCCCTCTGGTTTCGAGGTATCTAACAGCCGTGTTGCCCCGCGAACAAGAACTTCATTGCTTGCCGGGAGCGCAACATCCCAGCAATACCGGTCGGACAGACCAATGTATCGCAGCGAGGGCAGCTACCAATGAAACTCACCTTCCCGATCCCCCATCTGATGGAAATCCAGGCGATGCTCCAGCCCTGGGAGCTGGCGGTCACCGGCCCGGATCAGCTGCGCCTCGCGCAGCGCGCCGAGGAGCTGGGCTATGACATGATCGCCATCCCCGAGCATCTTGCGGTTCCGCCGGACGACCAGCACACCGGCCATTTCTGGCTGCATTCGACGACGGCGCAGGCTGCGCTGGCCGGGGCGACCAGCCGCATCCTGCTCAATTCCAGCGTGACGATCCTGCCGCTGCAGCATCCGATCCTGCACGCCAAGGCGCTGGCCACCGCCGACTGGCTCAGCGGCGGGCGCATGGTGGTGACCTTCGGCCTTGGGTCGATCCGGAAGGAATACGACTATTTCGGCGTAAAATGGGAAGAGCGCGGGGCGATCGCCGACGAATATCTCGAAGCGATCATTGCGCTGTGGACGCAGGAAAGGCCGACATTCGAAGGCAAATATGTGCAATTCCGCGATATCGGCTTCAACCCCAAGCCGGTGCAGAAGCCGCATCTGCCGATCTGGATCGGCGGCGACAGCAAACCGGCGCTGCGCCGTGTCGCCCGGTTCGGCGCGGGCTGGATCGTCTCCTTCCGCACCGCGCCCGAGGAAATCCCCGACCGGATCGACTACATCAAGTCGCAAACCAGCTGGCGCGAGAGGCCGCTCGAAGTCTCCCATGGCCTCGGCACATCGCGGCTGACCAGGGACCATGCGCCATCAGGCGATGACAGTATGAGCGGCAGCCTCAGCGCGCAGCAAATCGTCGATGCACTGGGCCGCTTCAAGGAGCTGGGCGTGACCACCAGTTCGGTGCCGATCCCACCGGTTGCCAATGTCGAGGCCTACCTCGACCATGCCCAATGGGTCATGGAAGAGATCAAGCCCAAGCTATAAGATACCGAAAATATGGAACTAACTTCTTTCCCCTCCCCCTTGAGGGGGAGGTTGGGTGGGGGTGTACGACGCCAGCGTGGACGCTCGGCTTTCGCCTCGCTCCCCCACCCCCAACCCCTCCCCGGCGGGGAGGGGGTATAGTGATAGCTGCCATAAATTGAATTGGTGACCACACCCTACAGGTTGATGGTGTCAGGCAGCGCGGCCCTCACGCTCTTGACCAGCTTGTCCGCCTGCAAGCCCATTGCTTCAGCGATGGCGATAAATTCCAGCACGTCCAATCGTCGTTCCAGCTGCTCAGACTTGTTCACGAATGACGGTGGCTTGTTAAGCCTGCGCGCCAGTTCTCGCTGTGAAATCCCGGCCTGCATTCGGGCATTTCTGAGGGCGTCGATGACCGCTCGATAGTCGGGTGAAACCACCCATCCCCGCTGCATCAACAAGTCCCCGATTCTTAAGCCGGGGCATTAAGTATATGTGAACCGCATTGTCCCCATAATGGGGACACTCTAACGGCTAATAGGATTGTGCGGTGTTCTCTAGGAAGCTACCTATTTCATGGGTCGCAATTGCCATGCTCGCGGCTTGTTCCAGTGAGTCCGCGAAGTTGGGCAGCTATATCGCAACCGATGATGATACAGCTTTCATGGTTCAGATTGCATCGATTGAGGATGGACGGGTCAACGGCTCTGTGTCGATGGTGACAGCCGATGAGAATGGTAAAACTACAGCGGTCACGCGGCCTATGTCAGGGACGATTGAAGGCAAGGCTCTTAACCTGTCAGTTGAAAATGGAACTGGCTTGTCGCTGGTTACAGGGACCGTTCAAGGGGAAAATCTGCGCCTCACATTCTTTGCAGATGGACATTCTTCTCAACTGATTCTTGCGAAAAGTGATGCGGAAAAATTTGAACAATTGGCCAATGCCAAGCGCCATCGTGCGGCAGAAAAGCAACAAGGTATCGAAACCGCTGCGGCAATGAAGGATAGGGTTGAGCAACGGTCCAAAACGCAAAAATCCATTGATCAGCTTGCCGATACAGTTTTCGAGAAAACTCGCGAGGCTCAAGAAAAGTCCGCAAAGATTGACAATGTGATTGCCGGTTACCGGACGGCCTCTGATCGCGTCACTAAGATGCACCTTGCGAAGCGAAGAGAGGATAACGGATCGCCAGAATCGGAATACCGCGTAACGCAAATCGAAGGCGACTTGGAAAGTATCTCTAATGATTTGGAACAGTCGCATGATCAAGTGCAAGATGATATGCAATCACTGAGCGGATTTATGACTGACACAACACGAAAATCCTCTCAATTTCTTGCAGAATGTATGGTTGATCAATTGCTGAATTGCTCACGTCTTTCCGTTGGAATGCAAACCCTGCAAGTGCAATACCAAAACTTTCAGAGAAATTATGCAAGAGAAAATGCCGCATTCAAAAGCAGGCTGACTTAAACTAACGCTGCGCAGTCAGGACCGCAAGCGCACGCGCCAGCTGCGGCGACAGCCTGCACACCCCATCCTTGCGAATGATGAAGTCGGCGGTGGTGAAGCTGCGATTTGCGATGAACGCAAGGATTGCGGCATCGACCTTGGGACGCTCCGGCTCGATCAAGTCCAGAATGTAGGCGCTCGAACCTTGGTGCCGGTTGTGCATGATCCCGATTGTTGGGTCATACCCCTGTGCGACTGCCTCAATCTGCAATTGGGTCTGCCGCACGGTGTAAGCATAATTCAGCATGGCGTTGATCGGATTCGAGGCCATGCGATTCTTGGCGACCTTCCCGCTCAGTTGCGAATTACGGGACGTGTAGCCTTGCCAATCGTCGGGAATGTGTTTGCGAGCCGTACCCTTCCATGGAAGGCTGACTGATTGCCACGCGGCAAAATAGGCGACCGCACATTCGCCTTCGATTGCATAGATTGCCTTCACGTCGGCAAGCACACTGCTGCTAAGCCGGGCAATTCCCAAGTCTGCCTTTTGCAGCGCTCTTTCTTTGGCAGATGACGAGGAAATGTGGCGTTCCAAGGTTGGAATGCTGGCAATGAGCTTACGCCGGATAAGATCGGCTGCGAAGGCAATGCGCAGGGTTTCATCGGCACGGGTGTTTCGCTGCCATTCAACCTTTTTGGGATCAGCGGCAAAGCCCGATCCCGCTGCGGCCACCGCAATCTCTCCATTCCATTTGATCCGGGCCAGCGTCACGCCCTGTTCGCCAAGCCAGCTCAGCACGTCGAATGACAAGGTGCCGCTGCCGTCCAACAAGATTATGCGTGGCGGCAAGCTCAGCTCGCCTCGAAAATACCGATAGGTCGCTTGCTCCTGCGGATAATGAGTAAATCCATCCCGTATTACCAGCGCGCCGTTTTCGATCCGCATGGACACACCATGCCCACAAAGGATTAGCGGGGTCGAATTACGCTCGCGCTTGCCGCGCTTTAGCTTGAAATTGCCGGTTTCGGAATTCCAGAATTCCGAGCGAATTGCCCATACATCGGCGCTATGATCGGGTTGAAAATCGGCTGGCTCAAACATGGCAAAACCTAGCCGATTTGAATCAGATTAGCTAAAGAATTCATCTTTAATGCGTAGATTTTGATCCAAGATTTGACGCTATTTCAGCAATTTTAGCGGAATCAAGAATTGTCCCCATTTTGCGGAATATACACCAGATTATCACTAAGTGCGCTTGAACGATTTGATCTTGAACAATTGCCTTTGTGAACCTTCCAATCGAGCTTTTTTCAAAAGTTGGAATTATCAAATTTAGCTGGGCGGCCAAATGCAAGAGCGTCGAAAATTCAATTCTCGCCTGTGGCGTTATTTCCACCAAAACGGAATATGGATGCCTCTGAATTTTATCTATTGCATGGGATAATGCTTCCAATTGGATTTCCAAATCGATTTCAAAATCAGCTTTTGGCAAAATCCCAGCAACGGTTTGTTTGAACGATTGGCCGACGAATTTGGAAATCGTCTGACGATTTTGAGTTTGCTCCATTCGGCTTGCCGTTTGATGACGCTCAAATGTTCCTTTGGCAACGTCGGCCAAAAATCCGAATGAGAATGCCTTCATATCTGGCGGAAGCTTAGCCAGCCCTTTGGCAAAAGGCGAATTCCGGAATTGCAAAGTCGGCACTTGATCGAAAATTGTCTCGTTCTCGTTTTGATTGTTCCTTTCCATAGTCCGCAACCAAGCTGGGATATGCTTCAAGTTAGACAATGCGGAATTGATGGCTGGTTTCCAATATTCCTCTGCAACCTGATATCCTTGCATCCACAATTGCCAGCCAACGAAATTCAATTTCTTTTTGACCGACAATAGCCGGTGAATCTCAATCGCGAGCGCTGCGGTGCCGGACGGATAGCGTATGATGCTTCCCGCCGCCCTACCTCTGCCAACTTGATTGACTCGGGGCATCAATCCTTGGTCACGCCAGCGCCGCAATTGATCGGCGGAAACGGTAACGCCGTGCCGCCCGAATGCCTCTTGAAGCTGCGATGCTGTTTCATAGCCATGCGTCACTCAGCAGCTAATCCCGAATCATTAGAGCTGCGCGTAGGATAGCCACTTTCGGTGAATCGCTCGCCTAGTTTCGACACTCCAATCTTTCGGAGTGATTCGCATGGCGAGAAAGCGCGACTTCAAAGCTGAATACCAGCGCCGGATTGCCAATGCCGCTAAGCGCGGGCTGAGCCGTTCGCAGGCGCGTGGCCATGCGCGGGCCGCAGAGACGCCGCTCCGCCCCGCGCCGGTAAAGGGCGATGACCGGCTAGAGGATGCTCTGAAGCTATTGCGTCAGACCGGCAATCAGGGCCGCGCTGCAAGGGAAGCCGGTGTTTCGGCAGAACGATTTCGCCGCTTCCTTCGCAGCAATTCCCTTGCCGAACGGCGCGGCAGACAATGGCATATCAGCGATAATCGCACGCGCCGAATGACCGTAATTACCGAGGGTGAGGCCCGCGAATTCACGTTGCGCGACTTCGCGCAGGCTTCGCTCAACGGCCAGCACTTGGCGGCTGTAAAGGCCTTCCTCTCCACAAACGAAGTCAGCTGGCTGGCCAAGTTCGCCGGTCAATCGGTGATCGACGCCAAGGGCAAGGCCCACCCGCTCGAAACCGATCCGAACGCCCTTTACCGCTTCGCCCACGCCGGGAGCGAAGAATTCCATGAAATCTACCGGCTCAACCTGTGAGAACGACCATGACAGACAAGGAACTTGCCCGCGAAATTCGGAAACAACGCCGCTTGGAAAGGCTGGGCACCAACTCGCCTCTGTGCGGGGAATGCGGCGAACCTGACTCGCGATGCTTGGAGCTGCACCACGTTGCCGATTTTGGTTGCGACGATGGCACAGTGATCCTGTGTCGCAACTGCCACCGCAAAGTGAGCGATGATCAAAAGGATCATCCGGTCTTCGATCCCGCCGCCGATCCCATGTTGCACGCGATTGGACGCTTCCTCTTGGGGCTGGCGGACCTGTTCAGGCTTGCAATCGAGAAGCTTACCGAATTCGGGATTGCCCTGATCGAACGGGCAGAACGCGATGGCGGGGAGGCACGGCCATGATCCCTGTCACCGATCACTTGCCTATTGCCCTCCGCGCCTATGCCGACGCTCCCAAGGCGAGAAAGCCGCGCCGGGGCATTGGGGCATCGCCCTGGACCCTTACTTTCGACTGCGAAACGACAACCAAGGCAGGGCAGAGCTTACGCTTTGGCGGCTACCAGCTCCGCAATGGCGAGCGGCTGATTGAGGCCGGACTGTTCTATGATCCCGAAGGGATTTCAGCGGCAGAGGTGTTAACCCTTCGCGCCTTCGCAAAGCGGGAAAAGCTGCTCGTTCGCACCCGCGATGAATTCGTGGATGAAGTGCTATTTCGACGGACCTATCAGCTCCGCGCCCGGATTGTCGGCTTCAATCTGCCATTCGATATATCGCGACTTGCCATTGATCATGGCCCCGCGCGGGGCGCTATGTATGGCGGCTTCACCTTCACCATTTCCCGCCAGAAATTCTGGCCACATATCCGGGTGAAGCACCTTTCCCGGCGATGCGCATTGATCGATTTCGCCGCGCCCTTTCGCCAGCGCAACAGCCGGGGGCAACGCAATCGCGCAATGCAAACCCCGGTGCGGCGCGGCTATTTCGTGGACGTAAACACGCTTTCGGCTTCACTGCTATCACAGGGTTACAATCTGGGAAGCCTAAGCCGGTTTCTTAATGTGCCCCATCCAAAGCTCGAATTTGGCGAATTCGACGGACCGCTTACCGATGCCATGCTCACCTATGCCGTGCGCGACGTGCAGACGACATGGGAATGCTACGCCGAGCTGCTGGATAAGCTGGACCGGCTAGGGATGGCCGATTTGCGTCCCGAAGAAATCTAT
This sequence comes from Novosphingobium sp., assembly GCA_023266625.1. Classification (GTDB taxonomy): domain Bacteria; phylum Pseudomonadota; class Alphaproteobacteria; order Sphingomonadales; family Sphingomonadaceae; genus Novosphingobium. Next base: position 36,141 of record JAHFPT010000030.1, read on the forward strand.
AGCGAGGCGAGCATCGGCAAGGGTTACTTGCGAGAAATGGGCATCGCCCCTTGGCGTATGATGCAACCCGATTTCCCGCCTGAAATGCTGGGCTGCATATTGTCCAGCTACTACGGGGGACGCTCCGAAATCAGGATACGCCGGGAAGTGCGGCAAGTGATCCTGTGCGATTTTCTATCCATGTATCCCACGGTTTGCACACTCATGGGCCTGTGGCGCTTTGTCACCGCCAGCGGCATGACGTGGCGCGATGCGACAGCTGAGACGCGGAACTTTCTCGCCAGTATCACCTTGGCGGATTTGCAATCGCCGGAACTGTGGCCAAGGCTGGCAACGCTTGTGCGGGTGTTATCAGTAGGTGACATATTCCCCGTTCGCGCGGTCTATGAAGGCGAGGCGGTAGCCACCATCGGCGCGAACTATCTCACCTCCGCTGCGCCGCAATGGTTCACCCTCGCAGACTGTATTGCTTCCAAGCTGTTGACCGGGAAGGCACCGCGCATTGTGGAAGCCATGGCTTTCTCGCCGGGGCCAATTCAGCCGGACCTTCGCGCGATCAATATAAGCGGCAACCCGCAATATCGTGTCGATCCCGCCGAAACCGATTTCTTTCGGCGCGGAATTGAACTGCGCAAGGCGACACAGGCGCGCATGGTGGATGCCAGCGGCGATGAACGCGATGCGCTCGATACCGAACAGCACGCACTCAAAATCTGCGTCAATTCGACAAGCTACGGCATTTGGATGCAGGTCAATGTGTCCAAGAAAGCGAAACGCTTCGCAGTCACGGTCATTGGGCATGACGGCAAGGCATTCGCCCGCGAAACCAACAAAGCCGAAAAGCCGGGTGAGTATTTCCACCCCTTGTTAGCCTCGCTAATTACGGGGGCGGCGCGATTGATGCTGGCGATCACCGAATGCCAGATTGCCAATCACGGCCTCGAATGGGCCTTTTGCGATACAGACAGCATGGCCATTGCCAAGCCCGATACAATGGCAGGTGACGATTTCCGCCAACGGGTTGCGGAGATTGCCAATTGGTTTGCAGCGCTCAATCCCTATGGCTTTGGTGGTTCGATTCTGAAAATCGAAAGTGAGAATGGCTCGCTCGAAACCGGCCAGCCTGAGCCGCTTTATTGCTGGGCCGTATCCTCGAAACGCTATGCGCTGTTCAATCTCGCCAGTGATAGCAGGCCGATCTTGCGAAAGGTATCGGCGCATGGGCTGGGCCATTTGCGGCCACCCTATGACGCGGACAATGCGCCAGCCAACATTCCAGCCCCGCCGGAACAGGCTTTGCGCAGTGGTGTTGAACGCTGGCATTGCGACCTGTGGTTTCAAATTGTGTCTGCCACACTTGCTGGCAAACCGGACACGCCAAGGCTCGATTATCATCCTGCAATGAATGCTCCGGCAATAAGCCGCTATGGCGCAACCGCACCAGAACTGCTGCGCTGGTTTGACGGCTTCAATGCCAACCGGCCCTATCGCGATCAGGTGAAGCCCTTTGGTTTTCTGCTATCGCTAAGCGCCAAGCGTGATTGGAAAGCCGATGAAATCGTCGCGTCGAAAAGCCGCAAGGGCCGCCCGCCAAAAGTCAAACCGCCCAAGCCCGTTGCCCCCTTCGATACCGATCCCGTCAAGATTGCCGCCACCGCCTTTGACAGAGAAAGCGGTAAGGCGGTGCCTGCCACGGCTCTTGAAACCTATGCGGAGGCGCTTGCGCAATATCACCTGCACCCGGAATCGAAATTCCTCGGCGGCGACTATCTCGAAACGGGCACCACACGGCGGCGGCATATCCGGGCTAGCGGCATTCGCCATATTGGCAAGGAAGCGAACGAATGGGAACGGCAAGCCATGCTGGGCATCAATGGCGAACTCAATCCCGATTATGGCCTATCCGAAGACAGCCTTGCGCAGCTCTTGTGCGAGCTGGTGAATCTGGCGGCTATTATGGGGGCCGGCGAAGCAGCAAATGCACTGCGCATCGCGCCAAGTCGGCTGCGATCGATCCTTGCCGGCAGAGCAACCCCGGATGGCAAGGCGTTCCGCACCCTTGCCGCCCGCCTGCCATTGGCGAAGGTGCGGGCCGAAAATCTGTGCGAAGAACGCGCCCGCGAGTTGCAACGGCTGCGCGAATTGGTTCAACTGCATGGGCTGCGAGGGGCTGCGCGCCTGCAAGGCGTTGACCCTTCCAATTTGAGGAGGCGGCTTAAAATGCCTGTTTAACCGAATACTGCGCAAAAAATTCGGTTTATTCGAACTACATGCCGCTGCAATCTTGTTACTAACTGCGCTATTCATGCAGCACGTCTGGGAAATATCGTTACAATTGTATCGGCGATTTTGTGGGGCGCTATCGTCATAAGGAATTTCCGGTGGATTTGTTGCAAAATGATAGGGTGAAATCAGTCCATTTTCTAGACTCAGGCCTTATGCTTATCTCGGGCATGGCAAAGGACTACGCCAATGTCTGAATTGGTAAACTCCCTCAAATCCTTCCAGACTTATGTCCAGAACCATATTCGCGGAGACGAAAAGGGCGAATCTCAAGTGTTTCTTGATCGCCTGTTCGTCGCTTTTGGTCACAATGGCCACAAGGAAGCCGGTGCGACGCTTGAAGAACGAATCAAGAAAAATGATTCTAAAGGCACCAGCTTTGCCGATCTTATCTGGAAACCTCGCTTACTTATCGAGATGAAAAAGCGCGGTGCTAAGCTACAACTTCATTATCGACAAGCATTCGACTATTGGCTTAATGCGGTTCCTAATCGCCCTCGTTATGTCATACTATGCAATTTTGACGAATTTTGGATTTATGATTTTGATCGTCAGCTCAATGAGCCGGTCGATATTGTCCGCGTCGAAGAGTTGCATCAACGCTACACCGCCCTCAACTTCATGTTGCCGATTGAGCGCGCACCGATCTTCGAGAATGATCGCGAGGCGGTCTCAAAGCGCGCAGCGTATCAGATGGCGGAACTTTACCGAGAGTTGACACGCCGACCACCAGCAAAGCGTCTGTCATCGGCGGATGCCCAGCGGCTGACGCTGCAATTGGTCATCGCCATGTTTGCCGAGGATATTGATCTGTTACCTGCCGGGACAATTACGACGATTGTTCGCGATTGCTTGGAAAGCGGTCAGTCATCGCACGACCTTCTGAACGGCCTATTCCGTCAAATGAACTCAAAACCGCCAGCGCGGCATGGCCGGTATGCTGGCGTGCCATACTTCAACGGAGGGCTATTCGCAGAAACTGTCGATGTTGAATTGAACGAACATGAGCTTGGTCTGATCGGCGGAGACCAAGGCGCTTCTTCGCAGGATTGGACTAAGGTCAATCCGGCAATTTACGGGACTCTGTTCGAACAGAGCATGGGGAGCAAAACCCAGCATCAGCACGGACGGCACTTCACTTCTGAAGCTGACATTGAACGCATTGTCGGGCCAACCATTGTCCGCCCTTGGCAAGCGCGGATCGATGCCGCCAAATCGAAAGGTGAATTGCTTGAGATCAGAAAGGAATTGCGAGACTTTCGGGTGCTCGATCCGGCCTGCGGCAGCGGCAATTTCCTCTATGTTGCGTTCCGGGAAATGTCGCGGCTCGACCTCCGACTGATGATGCGCCTCAAGGAAACGGTCAGTCCAGCCGAATTCCATAAACAGGCAAAGCTGATCAGCGGAATCAGCCCCTTACAATTCTTCGGCATCGACAATGACCCGTTCGGCGTCGAGTTGGCCAAGGTTACGCTAATGTTGGCGAAGAAGCTTGCGCATGATGAAGCAGTGGCGGAACTGTTCGACGATGACGGCGATTACCGCAAAGGCGTGGCCGAACTGGGCTTCGAAGGTGAAAACGCACTGCCGCTAGACAATCTCGACGCTAATGTCCGGCTCGGCGATGCAATGTTCGATGAATGGCCAGAGGCCGAAGCAATTGTCGGTAACCCGCCATAACAGAGCAAAAACAAACTACAGGAAGAGCTTGGCCCCGCCTATCTGGCGCGGCTGCGTAAACGCCATCCCGACATTGATGGTCGGGCTGACTTCTGCGTTTATTGGTTCAGGCTGGCACATGATCGGCTCAAACCTGGGCAACGCGCGGGCCTCGTCGGCACCAACACCATCCGCCAGAACTACAGCCGCATGGGCGGTCTCGATTACATCGTTGCCAATGGCGGCACGATTACCGAAGCGGTGTCGAGCATGATTTGGCCGGGTGAGGCCGTTGTTCATGTCTCGATTGTCAATTGGGTCAAGGGCCATGACGACGGATTGAAGCGACTTCGCATTCAGGAAGGAAATTTGATAAATGAGGGTTGGCGACATGCAGACATCGAACGAATTCCCTCTTCGCTGAGCTTCAAGCTCGATGTGACGACTGCAAAAGCGCTAGCCACAAACCAGCGGGGCGGCTGTTATCAAGGGCAAACCCATGGCCACAAATCGTTCCTTTTGCCAAAGGACGCGGCGCAATTGCTGCTTCGGGAAAAGCCTGAATACAAATCCGTCCTCAAGCCATTCCTGACATCAGACAATCTGGTGGGCGAACACGGCAGCAAACCAACCCGCTATGTCATCGACTTTTCCGGGCTAGACCTGCTTTCGGCGCAGAAGTTCACCAAGCTCTACAAACGCATTGAGGCAGGTGCCTTGCCCGCCCGGCAGAAGGCGGCGGAGAAAGAAACCGACAGGAATGCGGAGCTGTCAGAATCCGGCAAAGATGGCAACCAACACCACGCCAATTTCCTCAAGACTTGGTGGCAAATGTCCTACTCTAGGGCCAGACTGATGGCCAAATTGGCCGGAATGAATCGCTATATTGTCTGCGGGCGAGTCACCAAGCGCCCAATTTTCGATTTTGTTTCCAGCGAGATCAGCCCGAATGATGCGATCACGGTCTTCACGCATGAAGATGACTACAGCTTTGGTATCTTGCAAAGCACGCTGCACTGGCAATGGTTCGATGAACGCTGTTCGACGATCAAGTCCGATCCCCGCTATACATCAAACACTGTTTTCGACAGCTTCCCATGGCCGCAAAATTCGACATTGAAGCAGGTGAAAGCAGTCGCGAGTGCCGCAGTGGCACTGCGGAAATTGCGTCGCGATCTATGCAGTGAGCACGGGCTAACATTGCGGGAACTCTATCGGTCAATCGAACTTCCCGGCGATCACCCTTTGAAATCCGCTACAGCTGCACTCGATAAAGCAGTTCGTGCTGCATATGGCATGAAGGCGGGCGAGGCCGATCTGTCGTTTCTGCTCGCGCTCAACCTCAAACTGGCAGTAGCCGAGGAGAACGGGGAGGGTATAATTGGACCGGGATTGCCCGCTATCGCTCAAGGGGTTGCGGGCCTGATAACAAGCGACTGCATTACCCCATGAAATGGGTGTCAACGTGCGATAAAGTGATGGAGGCCCGGTCTTGAATGAACTTCTTACCCCGGAAAAGTTGGGTCTCTTCCTCATGTTTTCGGTTCCGGGGATTATTATCCTCTATTTTCGTGCGCAATTTATCACCGGAAAATTGCCGCCAATCGCCGAAGGGGCTGTTTCGTATTTGATATTGTCACTGATTTATCAGGCAGTGGCGTATCCCATCACTTCGACATATCTATTTGTAATCGGATCAATGACGCTTTCCCGTTGGGCGGGCTGGTTCGCTTTCATTTTTGTTGTGCCTGCGTTGGTGGGTACCCTGTTCGGCCTGAATTTGCGCAAAGGTTGGCTCAAGGCGTTGGTCAACAAATTCGGGATCAGCACAATCCATCCTGTGAATTGCGCGTGGGACTGGCATTTCGGACAATGCGGCGAATGCTGGGTGGTGGTCGTGCTCAAGGATGGGACGAAATGGTATGGCTTCATGGGCCGAAATTCCTTCATGTCTTCTGACCCTGCCGAGCGTGATCTCTATCTAGAAAGTGTCTATGTCGTGGAGAAAGAGGGCGATCCATGGACACCCCGTGGAAACAGTGTTTGGATCGCGCATGGCGAAATCCAATCCTTGGAATTCTTACCGAAAGAGGAATGATTAAATGGCGAAGGACACTCCACCAGCCCGCCCGACGATGGCAAACGACGGCTTTCAACCCTTGAACGAAGGTCACCAACCAGTCCAGAGAGGTCATCAACCGGGCACCTTTGGGCATCAACCCATTGCAGCTCGTCCAACATCGTCCGAACAGGCAGGGCATCAACCGACCACTAGCCAAGGCGGCACTGGGCCGGGCACACCGCCGACGCAGACCGGCAGCGGCAAGAAATAAGAGGGGGGATTTGGGTTAGCCCTAGTGTGGTCACCAATTCAATTTATGGTAGCTATCACCATACCCCCTCCCCGGCGGGGAGGGGCTTTTGTGCGCAGAGTCCCTCAAGACTCACATCGAAACTACAACTTCACGATCACCGTCTTGGTCTCAAGATAGGCCTCGATCCCCTCGCGCGCCAGTTCGCGACCGATGCCGGACTGCTTGAAGCCGCCGAAGGGCAGCGCCGAATCGAGCATCATGTGGCAATTGCCCCAGACCGTGCCCGATTTGATCCTGGAAGCCAGCTTGTGCATCAGCGACAGATCGTTGGTCCAGATGCTCGCGCCAAGTCCGAAGCAGGTATCGTTGGCTTGCCTAGCCACATCGTCGATATCGTCGAAGCGCTGCGCGACCAGAACGGGCCCGAAGATTTCCTCGCGCACCACGCTCATCTCCGGATCGACATCGACCAGCACCGTCGGATTGACATAGTGCCCCCCCGCCGACGGCGCGTCGCCGCCAATCGCGACCGATGCCCCGGCCTTGCGCCCGGCCTCGATATAGCCCGTCACCCGGTCGAACTGTTCGCGCGAAACCAGCGGCCCCATCCGCGCCAGCGGATCGAGCGACGGACGCGGAACCCAGGTGGATGCGGTGGCCGCAGCCAGCCCTTCGATCACGCGATCGAAAATCGAACGGTGCGCATAGAGCCGCGACCCGGCGATGCAGACCTGCCCCGAATTCATGAAGATCGCGCTCGCCGCGTTCTTGCCCACCACTGCCGGATCGGCATCGGGCATGATAATCAACGGCGATTTTCCGCCGAGCTCAAGCGTGACCCGTTTGAGCGTGCCGGTGGCATTGCGGTTGATCAGCTTGCCGATCTCGGTCGAGCCGGTGAAGGCGACCTTGTCGACATCGGGATGTTCGACAAGCCGTGCCCCTGCCGTCTCGCCAAGCCCGGTGACGATGTTGACCACGCCAGCCGGAATGCCCGCCTCGGCCACCAGATCGGCGAGCCGCAGGGTGGTGAGCGAAGTCTGCTCGGCAGGCTTGAGCACCAGGGTACAGCCCGCCGCAAGCGCCGGCGCGATCTTCTGGCAGGCCATCATCAGCGGGAAATTCCACGGCACGATCTGCGCGCAAACACCCACCGGCTCCTTGACCGTGTAATTGAGCACTGCGCCCGCTGGCATGGCATAGGGCGACATCACCTCGCCGCCGACCTTGCCCGACCAGCCCGCCATATAGCGCAGATGCGCGACCGCCATGGGGATGTCGCCCGCCTGGGCCATGGTCCGCGGCTTGCCGTTGTCGATCGCCTCGAGCTCGGCGAGTTCTGCGGCATTGGCCTCGATCAGATCGGCGAGCCGGTTGATCATCCGCTCGCGGCTGATCGGCGGCAAACCGCTCCACCGCGCATCGTCGAAGGCGGCGCGGGCAGCAGCGACCGCGTGGTCGATATCCGTATCGGAAGCATCGGCGATGCGTGCGACTTCCTTGCCCGACGAGGGATCCTCGACCGGGATGGTCTTGCCATGCGAGCTGTCGACCCATGCGCCATCGATGAACAGCTGCGGCTTGCGCGCGAGGAAGGCACTGGCGGCAGCGGAATAGGGAAGCTGCTCAAGGCTGATCGCGGCGATCTCGTTCATTGGGGTGGTCCTCGGAGATAGTGCTGAATGTGGCGCTTGCGTTAGGGATTGCGATTTCTGGGTCAATGCGAAATTAACGCGCCTGAAGCCGGGACCTCGTCCACCTGCCCCAGCGTCCCTGCCACGGCCCCGAAGGCGACGAGGTCGGTGCCCGGCAGACACTGCCGCAGCTGCGCGGTGCCCCGCGCTGCGGTGCCCCGTTCTCGCTGCGGCTGACCATCACTTCCTATCCACTTGCCTTTTCGGCCTTTGTGAGAGAGTGAACGGCAAGTCAGTGAGATGGTCAAGCGCAGCCATGCGCAACCAAAAGAGAGGATTACACGAATGAGCGATATTCTGGGTTACAAGGGCAAACGCGTCATCGTCAGCGGCTGCTTTTCAGGCATGGGTGAGGCGACTGCCAAGATCCTGCTCGATCTTGGTGCCGAAGTGCATGGGCTGGATTTCAAACCCTGCGCCCTGCCGCTGGCTTCGTTCAACCAGATCGACCTGCGCGATCCTGCCACAATCGAAGCTGGCGTCAAAGCCATCGGCGGCAAGATCGGTGCGCTGTTCAATTGCGCGGGCCTTGCCGGCGGCGGCGCGTTCCCGCCGATGGACACCTTCAAGGTCAACTTCATCGGTACGCGCCATTTGACCGAAAGTGTGTTGCCGCTGATGAGTCCGGGCTCCGCTATCGTCAGCATCTCCTCGACTGGCGGCCTCGGCTGGAGCCAGCGGATTCCCGTCCACATGGAACTGCTCCAGACCAGGGGCTTCGACGCCGCTGTCGCCTGGGCCGAGGCGCATCTGGACCAGGTGGCCGAGGGCTATGCCTTCTCCAAGGAAGCGGTGATCGTCTGGACCCAGTTCATGGGGGCGCAGCTGATCAAGCAGGGTATCCGCATCAACTGCTCGCTGCCTTCGCCGACGCAAACGCCGATGATGCAGATTTTCCACGACACTGCAGGCAAGGAAGTCGTCGATGCCGCTGCCGAACCGCTCGGCCGCTACACCACGCCCGCCGAACAGGCCGGCCCGCTGGTGCTGATCTGCAGCGATGCTGCCGGGGTGGTCAATGGCGTCGTTCTGCCGGTCGATGGCGGCTTCATGGGCGGGCTTGCAACCGGCCAGGTCGATATCTCGAAGATGATGGGCGGCGCAGCGCGGCAGGGTTAACCGAACTACAACTGCCAATGGCCTATCAGCGCGGGCATGAGCGAAACCGCCCAGCCCGCGCCCTCCGCCGCGACGGCAGCCCTGACTTCTGCTGGCCGGATTCCAGCCGGCCGACTCGAAGGGCTCGATGGCCTGCGCGGTATCGCCGCGCTCTGTGTGCTGTATTTTCACACCCTCGGCATTCTCCATCCGGAATGGGGGATCACCGGCAAGGGTTACCTCGCGGTTGATTTCTTCTTCATGCTCAGCGGCTATGTCATGGCCCGCACCTACGAGCACCGCTTTGCCGAGGGCTATGGTGCCCGCCGTTTCCTGATCGCGCGCTATCGCAAATTATGGCCATTCATGGCACTCGGTGCATTGATCGGCGCGCCGATCGTCGGATCGGTGCTGAACGATCCAGCCAGGACCCTGGGAATTGCCATCGCCAATGTCTTCCTGGTCCCGGCATTCGGCAGTGGGTCCGTCTATCCTGTCAATGTCGCCGCCTGGTCGATCCTGGCCGAACTCACTGCCAATCTGATCCATGGCCTGATCCTGTGGCGTCTGCCGACCCGCGTTCTGGCGTTGCTTTCGCTATGCATGGTCCCGGTTCTGTGCTGGATCGCAGCCACCTATGGCAGCCTTGCGGTTGGGGCCGAGACGGCTACGATCCTCGCGGGGATCGCCAGAGCCCTGCTGCCCTATTGCATCGGTATAGTCCTGTGGCGCTGGTGGCGTGATCGGCCGGCGATCAAAGTCAGCCCCGCGATTGCCTTCGCCGCCATGCCATTGCTGGTCTTGCTTTGGCCGGCCGTGCATGGACTGGCCTGGGCCTATGATGTCGCCTTTGCCCTGGTCGCCTGCCCGCTACTGATGGCAGGGGGACTGGCCTGCAAGCATGCCAATGCAGTAATCCGCTGGCTCGGACTGATTTCCTTCCCGCTCTATGCAATCAATCTGCCGATCCTGCTGTGGACGAAAGGTCTTGGGCTTGGAGCTTTTGCCGGGGTAGCCAGCTCGCTGGCGCTGGCAAGCTATCTGGCGCTGCGCCCGAATGAACGGCCAGCTGCAAAGCCAGCGATGGCCCCGGCCTGATTTATGACTTAATTCCCGTTCGATACGCGGCTAGGGTACGCCGCGATGGCGCACTCTCCCCAGCAAAGGCGCGGCACCCGCCTGCCCGGCCTCGAAGCGCTGCGCGGCGTCGCGGCGGTCTGCATCCTGCTGCTGCACACCCGCGCGGTGTTCGGCGGCAAGCCGGTGTTCGGCAAGGGCTATCTCGCGGTCGAGTTTTTCCTGATGCTCTCGGGCTTCCTGATGGCCTATGCCCAGGAAGCCCGGCTGGCGCGGGACGACGCACCGCTGCGCTTCATGGCGAAGCGCTACAAGCGGCTATGGCCGACGATGGCGCTCGGCGGCGCGATCGGCCTGCCGCGCTTGTTTCTGCGCACCACGGGTCTGGGCCAGTTCGCATCTATCGCAATTGCCAATTTTCTGCTGATCCCGGTCTCGTTCAAACGCGAGCTGTTTCCGCTCAATATCCCGGCCTGGACGATCTTCTATGAGCTGATCGCCAATCTGCTGCATGCGCTGGTGCTGCGGCATTTGCGGCTGTGGGCGATCTGGCTGGGCATAGCGGCGCTGGTGCCGGTCATGGTCTGGGTCGGCCAGAGCTGGGGATCGTTCGATGTCGGTGCGCGGCCGGAAAGCTTTCTGGCCGGGTTGCCGCGCATCCTCTTCGCCTATCTGATCGGCATTGCGCTGGGCCGCTGGTGGGGCGGCCAGCCGCCTGTCCCGGTGCCTGCACTGCTGGCGATTCCGGCGATGCCGGTTATCCTTGCGACGGGCTGGAAGCTCGGCCTCAATGTATGGTGGTTCGATTTCGGCTTCACCGTGATCGCCTGCCCGCTGATGATCGCGGGCGGCGTGCGTCTGGCGCGCTTCCACCGGCTCGCCGGGCTGATCGGACAGCTCTCCTTCCCGCTGTTCGCCGTGCAGATGCCGATCCTGCAAGGGATGCAGATGCTGGGCTTCGGCTATTGGACTGGCGGGCTGACCGCGCTGGCCGGTGGCATTCTTGCTGCGGTTCTGGCAAGCGCCTTGGCACGCTGGCAAGCAGCGCCAGGACAGGAGCAGACAGTATGAGCGAACCGGTGATCTATCAGGCCGACAGCGAAGGCATCGTCACCCTGACCCTCAACCGCCCGGAAACGCGCAATCCGCTGACCGATGCCGACATGCTCGAGGGCATCCTTGCCGCGCTCGACCGGCTCGAGGCCGACGAGAGCGTGCGCGTCGCCATCCTGACCGGGGCGGGCAAGGCCTTTTCCTCGGGCGGCAAGATGCAGGCCATGCGCGAAGGCGGCGGGCTGAAGGAGGCGCTGCCCGCACGCACCCGCACCAATTACAAGCGCGGCATCCAGCGCCTGCCGCTGGCCTTCGCCGCGCTCGAAGTCCCGGTGATCGCGGCGGTCAACGGCCCAGCCATCGGCGCGGGCTGCGACCTCACCTGCATGTGCGACCTGCGGATCGCCGGGGAAAGCGCGCGCTTCGCCGAGAGCTTCGTCAAGATCGGCCTGGTTTCGGGAGACGGCGGTGCGTGGCTGCTGCCGCGCATTATCGGCTGGTCGAAGGCGGCGGAGATGTCGCTGACCGGCGATATGATCAACGCGCAGGAAGCCCTGGCCTGCGGCCTCGTCAGCCAGGTCGTGCCCGATGCCGAACTGCTCGATGCCGCCCGGACGCTGGCCCGCCGCATCGCTGCCAACCCGCCCTTCGCGGTGCGGATGACCAAGCGCCTGCTGTGGGAAGGCCGCAGCGCGAGCCTTGCCAGCGTGCTCGAAATGGCCGCGCCGATGCAGGCTTTGGCGCATGCTACCGGGGATCATGCTGAGGCGGTGGAGGCCTTTCTGGCGAAGCGGGAGCCGAAGTTCCGGGGGGATTGAAATCCTCCCCGGCACGGGGAGGATTCTTCACAATGTGATCCCAGCCATTGCCTTCACATTAAAATGTGATAAACGACTCACATGAGCACACCCACCATCGAAAAAGTCCGCGCCCTCGTCTCTGACGGCGGACTGACCAAAGCCGGCCTCGCCCGCGCCGCCGGGCTTCACGCCAATACCTTGCGCGATTGCACCGAGCCCGGCTGGAACCCCACTTCCGAAACCCTCGGCAAGCTCGAACGCTTCCTCTTCGCCAACGACGACCGCCCGGTGCTGGTCCCGATCGAGGAGATCATCGACGAGGCCCGTAACGGGCGGATGTATATCCTGGTCGACGACGAGGACCGCGAGAACGAGGGTGACCTGATCATCCCGGCGCAGATGGCGACGCCCGATGCTATCAACTTCATGGCCACCCACGGCCGCGGGCTGATCTGCCTGACGCTGACCGGCGAGCGCATCGGGCAGCTCGGCCTCGAGCTGATGAGCCGCCACAACGGCACCCGGCACGAAACCGCCTTCACCGTTTCCATCGAAGCGCGCGAGGGCGTCACCACCGGCATCTCCGCCGCCGACCGCGCCCGCACCGTCAGCGTCGCCATCGACGGCTCCAAGAGCAAGGACGATATTGTCACTCCCGGCCACGTCTTCCCGCTGCGCGCGCGCGAGGGCGGCGTGCTGGTCCGCGCCGGCCACACCGAAGCCGCCTGCGACATTTCACGGCTCGCCGGGCTCAATCCCTCGGGCGTGATCTGCGAGATCATGCGCGATGATGGCACCATGGCCCGGCTTGACGACCTCGTCGGCTTCGCGCGGATGCACGAGCTCAAGATCGGCACGATCCGCGATCTCATCGCCTATCGCCGCAAGCACGACCGGCTGGTCGAGAAAAAGACCGAAATCACCTTCACCAGCCGCTGGGGCGGTGACTGGAAGGCGTGCACCTTCTTCAACAAGGCCACCGGCGACGAGACCATGGCACTGGTCAAGGGCCGGATCGATCCGGCCAGCCCGACCCTGGTGCGGATGCATACGCTGTCAATCTTCGCCGACATCTATGGCGAGGAAAGCGAGCGCTCGGAATTGCTGCACCGCTCGATGGAGATCATCGGCGAGCAGGGCACCGGCGTGATCGTGGTGATCAATCGCCCGATGCAACGCCTGATGTCGCGTGCCATCGAAATCAAGAACAGCGTCCGCGCCGGCGAAGCCCCGCCGATGGAGGAACTGCGCGACTATGGCGTCGGCGCGCAGATTCTGGCGGAATTGGGCGTGCATGACATGGTGCTGCTAACCAACACCCACCACACGCTGGTGGCGCTGGAGGGCTATGGCTTGTCGATTGTCGGCGAGCGGGCGGTTGACTGAGCCGCACCCGCATGCCTCAACTTGCTCCATTTGTTGCCAAAAGGATGCGCTCATCCGACGATGAAGCCCTGTCGCCGAAATACGCGCACCTGGAACGTGAGCGCCGATGGCTGGTCTGTCCGGTCAAGAGCGCATTGCTTGAGGCAACCGACCCCATCACCATAACCGACCACTACATTATCGGCACCCGGCTCCGTCTGCGCCGGATGGAGTGCGAAGGTTTGACACCTTCATTCAAACTGACCCGAAAATACGACTGCGCCGATCCGCTCGCCCGCCCGATTGTGACTGCTTATCTTACTGACGCTGAGTTCGATGTGTTTGCTTCGCTCCCGTCCCATGTAATTCAGAAGCGCAGATTTTTGGTGCGCGAAGACGGGCACGATTTCAGCCTTGACCGTTTCGACGGAGCGCTCGCCGGGCTGGAGTTGGCCGAGATCGAAATGGCTGACGATACCGAATTGCTGAACCTGCCCGATCCGCCATGGGCAGCGCGCGACGTCAGCAACGATGTCCGTTACCAGGGCGGTACACTTGTCGTGAACGGCATTCCCCGGGAGTAATCGAATGGCCAAATTCCTCATCGTCGAAGCCCGCTGCTACGATCATCTCAATGACATGCTGATCGCCGGGGCCAAGGCGGCGATCAAGGCGGCGGGGCACAGTTGCGAGGTCATCACCGTCCCCGGCGCGCTCGAAATCCCCGGCGCCATTTCGCTCGCCGACGCCAGCGGCGACTATGACGGCTATGTCGCCATCGGCGTCGTCATTCGCGGCGAGACCTATCATTTCGAGATCGTCGCCGGTGAAAGCGCGCGCGGGGTGATGGCGCTGACATTGGACGGGCTGGCCATCGGCAATGGCATCCTGACTGTCGAGAACGAAGCACAGGCACTCGTCCGGGCCGATCCGGCGCAGAAGGACAAGGGCGGCGAGGCGGCCAGGGCAGCGCTGGCGATGCTGGCGCTCAAGGAGAGATTTGGTGACTGAGCGCAATTGGCCAAGCTGAAAGCGGCGCTGCCGGTCAGCTCTCCGGCGGCAGGTAAAGCCGCCGATAACCGGGGCCTGCTTGCCCTTCAGCGAAGCCCGGTAGGCATCATAAGCCGCCGCGAGGCCTGCGACATCGGCGATATTCTCGCTCAGGGTGAGCGTACCGTTGACGTGGAGGACTGGTAGCGGCGCGTAGGTGTCGTATTGGCTGGCCCCGCCGCATCGAAGTGCTTGGCGTAGGCCTAGAAATCTTCGCCCGGCGCAATCCAGCCGCTTTGCACAGATGCACTGGCCGGAGCATTGGCGAAACACCGGATGTCGTTAGCAATTCCTTGATTTTCGCCCGCTAGAGTCCGGCTTCGACGCACAATTGCACCAGTGGCAAGGGTTAACGGCTTGGCGAGCAGCGCTTTCCCGCTTGAGGTTTCGGTAGCGCCATCTGGGGCAGCGCCGTTCGGCGATGCGGCACCAGCAGTCGCGCCCAGCCTGTCGATGCGCGCGCTCGATTGGCCGTGCTGCGCCGCGCCCAGCTTATTGCATAGCTGGAACACTCTTGCGCTCCACGCGGTTGAACCCAACCCCTTCCATGAAAGCTGGTATATGCTGCCCGCGCTGCGGGCGCTCGATCCTGGCGAGACTGTGCAGTTCTTGCTGCTCGAAACCGGCGATGTGCTGGCCGGCATGATCCCGATTGCCCGCAAACCGCGGTATTATGGCCGCCGCATTCCCCATCTCGGCGGCTGGACTCACCCGAACTGCTTTCTCGGCGCGCCACTGGTCGCGCCCGGCTTCGAGCGCGCCTTCTGGCGGGCACTGCTGGAATGGTCCGACGCCAATGCAGGCAATGCATTGTTCCTGCATCTTTCCGGCCTGCCGCTGGATGGCCCCTTGCATGCGGCGCTAGCCGAGGTTCTGGCCGAAGCAGACCGCCCGGCGGGCCTGGTCCACCGCGAGGAGCGCGCGATGCTCGCTGCCGGACAGACTCCGGAAGACTATTTTACCGCCGCGCTGTCGGGCAAGAAACGCAAGGAACTGCGCCGTCAACTCACCCGGCTTGGCGAACAGGGCGAAGTCGATTTCTGCCGCGAATCTGGCAGCGAAGGTCTTGACGACTGGATCGAACATTTCCTCGCGCTTGAAGCCTCCGGCTGGAAGGGCAAGGCCGGATCGGCGCTCGCCCAGCGCGAGACGACCGGGGCGCTGTTTCGCCAGAGCCTTGAAGGCGGTGCCGCGCAAGGCCGCCTCGAACGACTGTCATTGACGCTCGATGGCCGCCCGATAGCGATGCTGGCCAATTTCATCGCCCCGCCCGGGGCCTTCAGCTACAAGACAGCCTATGACGAGAGCTTCGCCCGCTTTTCGCCCGGCGTGCTGCTGCAATGCGAGAACCTGCTGATGCTCGACCGCGCGGACATCGCCTGGACCGACAGCTGCGCAGCGCAGGACCATCCGATGATCGACCATCTCTGGCGCGAACGCCGGGCGCTGGGCCGCATCTCGATCGCCATCGGCGGCAAGCTGCGCCGCATCGCCTTTGCCCGGCTGCTCAAGCTTGAGCTGGGCCGCAATCCCACCGGGATTGCGTGATGAGCGCGTTCCCAGGCGAAGCGCGCGCCACTTTTGCGGCAAACTATCCCGAAGTTCCCCACAAGCTTGCCCACAAGCTCGCGGACCATCCCCTGCTCGAACTTGAAGCCCTAGCCCGGCTGGCGGAAGCGCTGCCGGAGACATCGATCGAATATAATCGCGGCGACGTGCCCATCGGCATTGCCGAAAAGCCCGGCTCCACCGGCATGGCGATTGGCGAGACTATCCGCACGATTAGCCAGTCGGGCAGCTGGGCGGTACTCAAGAATATCGAACAGCATGCCGATTATGCCGCGCTGCTCGCCAGCCTGCTCGCTGAATTGCGCCCAGCCATCGAAGCACGGACCGGCGCGATGCTGAAGACCCAGGGCTATGTCTTCATCTCCTCGCCCCAAGCGGTGACGCCCTATCACTTCGACCCGGAACACAACATCCTGCTGCAACTGCGCGGGCACAAGGCGATGACGCAGTTTCCGGCAGGCGACGCACGCTATGCCGCCAACGAGGTCCATGAAACCTATCACACCGGCGGCGCGCGCGAGCTGGCCTGGCGCGACGAAATGGCGGCAGGCGGCAGCGAATGGCCGCTTGCGCCCGGCGAAGCGCTGTTCGTGCCGGTGATGGCACCGCATTTTGTCCGCAACGGGCCGGAAGCCTCGGTCTCGCTGTCGATCACCTGGCGCTCGGAATGGAGCTTTGCCGAGGCCGACGCGCGGGCCTTCAATGCGGTGTTGCGGCGGATCGGCATCCAACCTGGGAGCACCGGGCGCTGGCCCTCCCGCAACCTGGTCAAGGCGTTTGGTTGGCGCGTGCTGAGGAAGCTGCGCGGCGGGGTCTAGCCCCCTTCCGGTTTGACAACCTGTGTCCACCGGGTGCAGCCTGTCCTATCGCAGCAACAGCTTGCGATAGTCAGGCAGCAGCGCGGTCGGGACACAGGAACAGCCCATGAAATATATGATCACCTGGAACGAGCGCTCGCAAGGCTCGGCCATCGAATATGAGAAGGCCCAGCGGCGGATCCTCGATGTGTTTGGCCGCTGGGAACAGCCAGCCACTTTCAAGATCGAGATGTTCATGATCCGGGTCGGCGACTGGGGTGGCTATATGCTGGTCGACTGCGACGATCCGGTCGAAGTGCACAAGCTGTGCTCGATGCTTCCGGCGTTCACTTTCGATGTGCGGGTCGTGGTTCCCATAGCGGACGCGATGCGCGGCGAGCTGGAAGTCATGGACTGGCGCGACAAGCTCAAATTCGACTGAGCGCCTCACCCCTGCTGGTGATAGAAATCATAGACCGATTGCGCCACTGCCGCCGAAACCCCTGGCGCGCGCTGTAAATCTTCGAGGCTCGCCCCGCGCACCCCGCCCGCCGTGCCGAAGTGCAACAACAGCGCACGTTTCCTTGCCGGGCCGATGCCGGGAACCTCGTCGAGCGGGCTGGCGGTGATTGCCCGGCTGCGCTTGTCGCGATGCGCGCCGATGGCGAAACGATGCGCCTCGTCGCGCAGCCGCTGGAGGTAGAACAACACCGGTGAATTGAGTGGCAGGGTCTTTTCGCGGCCATCGGGGAAGTGGAATATTTCGCGCCCGGCATTGCGGTCAGGCCCCTTGGAAACCGCGATCAGCGGCAAATCTTCGATACCCATTTCCTCGATCACTGCCTTGACCGCGCTCATTTGCCCCTTGCCGCCGTCGATCAGCACGAGGTCGGGCCATTCTCCTTCGCGTTCCTCTCCCGAAAGCCGCGCAAACCGCCGCTCCATCACCTCGCGCATCATCGCGAAATCGTCGCCCGGCGCGGTTTCGGGGCGCTTGATGTTCCATTTGCGGTATTGGCCCTTGAGGAAACCCTCCGGCCCCGCCACCACCATTGCGCCCAAAGCATTGGTCCCCATGATATGGCTGTTGTCGTAAGTCTCGATCCGCTGCGGTACATCGGGAAGTTCCAGAAATTCCGTGACTTCACGCAATATCTTCGCCTTGGTTCCGCTTTCTGCCTGCCGCCGTTCCAGCGCCTCGACGGCGTTGCGCTGCGCCTGGGCTATCAGCCGCCGCCTCTCGCCGCGCTGGGGCATGGAAATCTCCACCCGGCCACCGGCCCCGCCGCGCAAGGCCTCGGCCAGCAGCTCCGCCTCGGGCAGGGTGCGGTCGACCAGGATCAGCCGCGCGGGCGGCACATCCTCATAGAATTGCGCGAGGAAGCTGGTCAGCACTTCGGCCTCATCCAGCCCTTCGGTATGGCTGGGGAAGAAGGCGTGGTGCCCCCAGTTCTGCCCGCCGCGAATGAAGAAGGCCTGGATGGCGACATGCCCGCCCTGGCTGGCCATTGCGAAAATATCGGCATTGCCCAGCCCTTCGGCATTGATCGCCTGGCTGCCCTGGATGAAGGTCGCGGCGCGCAGCCGGTCGCGCAGCATGGCGGCACGCTCGAAATCGAGCGCTGCGGCGGCCTGCTCCATCTGCGCCGACATTTTCGCCTGCACCGCCTGCGACTTGCCGCCGAGGAAGAGTTTCGCCTCATCCACCAGTTCGGCATAG
>JAHFPT010000152.1 GCA_023266625.1 Novosphingobium sp.
TATGGCCCCACTCCCCAATCCCGCTCATGCTGAGCTTGTCGAAGCACATGTGCAACGTTCCCCCCGCATGATACTCGGCGCCGTCCTCGCCGGGGGCCAGTCAAGCCGTTTCGGCAGCGACAAGGCGTTGGCCGAATTCGGCGGACACACGCTGATCGCCCGCGCGGTTGATGCGCTTTCGGGCTGGTGCGAATATGTCGTGGTCGTCGGTCGCGAGCTTGCCCCGGCCCCCACTCTGCCCGACTGGCCGCGCCCGGGCATGGGTCCGCTCGCCGGGATCGCCGCCGCGCTGCATCTGGCGCGCGACGAGGGCTATGAGGCGGTGCTGAGCTGCGGGGTCGATTCAGTCGGACTGCCGGAAGGCCTGCCGGAACTGCTCGCCCCCGCCCCGGCGTATCTCGCCGACCAGCCGGTGATCGGCCTGTGGCCTGCCACTGCGCTCGAAGCGATTGAGGCGATACTCACCGGAACGGGCAAGCATTCTATGCTGGCCTTCGCTGAAGCGATCGGCGCGCGGGCGGTGAAGCCCTCGGCCAAACCTGCTAATATCAATATACCGGCTGACCTGATCGAACTGGAGAAACGCCGTGGGCTATGAGCGGCAAGCCGATTTCGGCACGCCCGAAGTGCTTTCGCAAACGCACGTCACACTGACCATCGACGGGCGCGAAGTTAACGTGCCCGCCGGAACCAGCGTGATGCGCGCGGCCGCGTTGTCCGGGGGCTCGATCCCCAAGCTTTGCTCGACCGACAATCTCCAGTCCTTCGGCTCGTGCCGGCTGTGCCTCGTCGAAGTCGACGGGATGAAGGGCACACCTGCCTCCTGCACGACGCCTGCAACCGAAGGCATGAAAGTCCACACCCAGACGCCGCGCCTTGCCAAACTGCGCAAGGGGGTGATGGAACTCTACATCTCCGACCACCCGCTCGATTGCCTGACCTGCTCGGCCAACAACGACTGCGAATTGCAGGATCAGGCGGCGGCGGTCGGCCTGCGCGATGTGCGCTATGGCTATGCGGGCGAGAACCACCTTTCGCAAGCTGTTGATATTTCAAATCCATACTTCGATTTCGACCCCTCCAAATGCATCGCCTGCTCGCGCTGTGTGCGCGCCTGCGACGAAGTGCAGGGGACTTTCGCGCTGACCATCGAGGGGCGCGGCTTTGCCTCCAAGGTCAGCGCGGGCCAGGCGGGGGACGATTTCCTCTCCTCCGAATGCGTCAGCTGCGGTGCCTGCGTGCAGGCCTGCCCGACGGCGACCTTGCAGGAGAAAGCAGTCAAGGAGATCGGCAAGCCCGAACGCTCGGTCATCACCACCTGCGCCTATTGCGGCGTCGGCTGCACCTTCCGCGCCGAGATGCGGGGTGAACAACTGGTGCGGATGGTGCCGTGGAAGGACGGAAAAGCCAATCGCGGACACTCCTGCGTCAAGGGGCGGTTTGCCTGGGGTTATGCCCACCACAAGGACCGGATTACGCGACCAATGATCCGCCAGGACGCCGCCATGCCGTGGCAAGAGGTCACCTGGGACGAAGCGCTGGCCTTCGCTGCGGCGCGATTGAACGCGATCAAGGCGCAATATGGCGCAAGGGCGCTCGGCGGGATCACCTCCAGCCGCTGCACCAATGAGGAGACATTCCTCGTCCAGAAGCTGGTTCGCGCCGGTTTTGGCACCAATAATGTCGATACCTGCGCCCGCGTCTGCCATTCGCCGACCGGCTATGGGCTGAAGACAACTTTCGGCACCAGCGCGGGGACGCAGGATTTTGACAGCGTGATGGACAGCGACGTCATCCTGGTGATCGGCGCCAACCCGACCGATGCCCACCCGGTCTTCGCCTCCCGCATGAAGCGCCGTCTCCGTCAGGGGGCCAAACTCATCGTCATCGACCCGCGCCGGATCGATCTGGTGCGCATGCCGCATGTCGAGGCCGAGTACCACTTGCCGCTGCAACCCGGCACCAATGTCGCTGTGCTGACTGCCATGGCCCATGTCATCGTCACCGAAGGGCTGGCCGACGAGGTCTTCATCCGCGAGCGCTGCGACTGGGACGAGTATCAGGACTGGGCGCGGTTCGTTTCCGAAGAGAAGCACAGCCCCGAGGTGCTCGAAGCCGTCACCCGCGTTCCCGCCACGGACTTGCGCGCCGCCGCCCGGCTGTTCGCCACGGGAGGTAACGGCGCGATCTATTATGGCCTCGGCGTCACCGAACACAGCCAGGGCAGCTCCACCGTCATGGCCATCGCCAACCTCGCCATGGCGACCGGCAATATCGGGCGGCCCGGCGTTGGCGTGAACCCCCTGCGCGGCCAGAACAATGTCCAGGGCGCCTGCGACATGGGCAGCTTCCCGCACGAGCTATCCGGCTATCGCCACATCTCCGACGACGCCACTCGCGCTCTGTTCGAGGCCGACTGGGGCGTAACCCTCGATCCCGAACCCGGCCTGCGCATCCCCAACATGCTCGACGCCGCGCTCGATGGGTCTTTCCGCGCGATCTACATCCAGGGCGAAGACATTCTCCAGTCCGATCCCAACACGCACCACGTTGCGGCGGGGCTGGCGGCGATGGACCTCGTCATCGTCCACGATTTGTTTCTCAACGAGACGGCCAACTACGCCCACGTCTTCCTGCCGGGCAGCACCTTCCTCGAGAAGAACGGCACTTTCACCAATGCCGAACGCCGCATCCAGCTGGTGCGCAAGGTGATGGAACCGGCGAACGGGCTGGAAGACTGGGAAGTGACGCAAGCCTTGGCCAATGCCATGGGGCTCGAGTGGAACTACACTCACCCATCCGAAATCATGGACGAAGTGGCGCGGCTGACGCCGAGCTTTGCCGGGGTCTCCTTCGATCACCTCGAGCAGGCAGGCTCGCTGCAATGGCCGGTGAACGATGCCGCGCCAGACGGCTCGCCGATCATGCACGAAGCAGGCTTTGTGCGCGGCAAGGGCAAGTTCGTCGTCACCGACTATGTCCCCACCGACGAGAAGACCGGGCCCCGGTTTCCGCTGCTGCTCACCACCGGGCGCATCCTGTCGCACTATAATGTTGGTGCGCAGACGCGGCGGACCGCCAACACTGCATGGCATCCCGAAGACCTGCTCGAGATACACCCGACCGATGCCGAGAATCGGGGCCTCAAAAACGGCGACTGGGTCCGCCTCGCCAGCCGCACCGGCGAGACGACCTTGCGGGCAACCGTCACGCCCCGCGTCGCCCCCGGCGTGGTCTACACCACCTTCCACCACCCCGCGACGCAGGCCAATGTGGTGACGACGGAGTTCAGCGACTGGGCGACCAATTGCCCCGAATACAAGGTGACGGCAGTGCAGGTTTCGCCGTCGAACGGGCCGAGCGAGTGGCAGGAAGATTATGCCGAGCTGACTGCCAGGTCGCGGCGGATCGAGGCGGAGGCGGCGGAGTGATGTTCGCGGCGAGGGAAAAGCCCCTCCTCTTCAGGGGAGGGGTTGGGGTGGGGGCTGTCAGTTACACGCAGTGTAGCCTGATGGGGACAGCCCCCACCCCCCAACCCCCTCCCCTGAAGAGGAGGGGGAGCTAGTGGACATAACCCACCTCATCCACATGGCCGACCAGATCGCCCGCAACTTCGCCATTCAGGGCGAGGAAGAGGCGATCGAGGCCACCGCCCAACACATCCGCGACTTCTGGGACCCGCGCATGAAAGCCGCTATCCGGGCAGCAGACCGGGGGGCGCTGTCGCCGATTGCGGCGGCGGCGGTGGAGCGGGTTTAGGGGCTGGTGCCTCACTCTTGACAATTTATATCATATCAGATATAGAGCACTATGCCTTTGCATGATCCACCTTCCAAAAAGGCGCTGGTCTGGATTGGCAGCAGCAAGCGGGATCTGATTGCGATGCCTATCGCGCTGCGCAAGGAATTTGGCGTCGCGCTGGATATTGCCCAGCAAGGCCTCACGCCGGAAGGGGCAAAGTTGCTCAAGGGCAAAGCCGCCGGGGCGACGCAATTATCGGACGATTATCACGGCGACACCTATCGCGCCGTTTACACGGTTGAACTGGAAGGCTGCCTCTATGTGCTGCACTGTTTCCAGAAGAAATCGAAGAAGGGCGCAGAAACGCCGAAGGCCGATCTGGATTTGATCGAAACGCGGTTGAAGGCAGCCCGCGCGCTGCATGCGACCCGAAAAAGGATATGATGATGGCCAATCTCCCGGTCGATTTTGAAGACAGCAGCGGCAATGTCTTTGCCGATCTTGGCCTGGCCGGGGCGGATGAGCTGGCCTATAAGGCGGGCCTGATCGGATCGATCATGCGCTATCGCGAGGAATATGGCCTCAGCCAGAGCGCGCTTGCCGAACTGACAGGCATCCCCCAACCCCGCCTCTCCAACCTGATGCGCGGCAAGATGGGCGGGATCACCAGCGAGAAATTGATCAAAGCCTGCACCCTGCTGGGGCGGCATGTGCGGATCGTGATCGAGGAGCATCCGGTGGAAGCTGTTGCGGGGCGCGTGGTGATGGAGGTGGCTTGAGGGGTGGTGGTTTAGTGTAATTGCGTCCTCAGAATTTTAGCCCCAGAATACTTCGATTTCGCGGATGATCGCGTGGCGCCTTCTCCGATTGTTGCGTTGGCGGCGTAGCAGCATTGTTAAAGGCGAATCATGACCTTCATCGCAGCCATAACAAGTCGCCATACAATCTGGCTGGTCGCTGACCGGCGTCTAAGTTATCGAGGCCGCCATCCCAAGGACGACGCCCGCAAAATTCTGTTCTTGGAAACGACTGATGGCGTAGCGATCCTAGGGTACGCGGGCCTTGGAGCGACGGGACTGGGAACGGAGCCGTCGGATTGGATGGGGCGCGTACTCCGTGGCCGCAACTTGCCCCTGGAACAATCCCTTAGTGTCATCGCTGATGCGATGAAGGCTCAGCTCCCAAAGCACCTTCGCCACACTGCGCTTCAAGACAAGGCATCACATGTTGTCATTGCTCCCGCCTTTGTCGGCAAGCATACGCGGTTATACTCAATCGACATGTCAGTTTCCGGATCTGGAAAGCCAACGGGCTTCCGCTATACGAGGTTTAACAATGGCAAAGTCGATTGGCCCCCGAGGTTTGGGTTCTCTGGGTCAGGATCAAATCACTTACCGCGCGGTTCCCAGTGGTTCAGGCAACTCCTCCGGCTAGTTAACGCTCACGACAGAGGTCGCGTTTCGGCCTATGTGGTCGCTGACGCGCTAGCAGCACTTTCTTATGACGTGCACCAGAGAGACCGTTCCACCGGACCGAACTGCATTGTAGCTTGGCGTTACGCGCGGCACGGACGCCATAAGGGGGGCGGTGCTCAAGCTTTCTACGAACGCACTTCAAGAGTTAGACCCGGGATAACCTTGCCTACGATTGGGCGCGGCAGAGACATGGGAGCCTTTATACAGGCCATATTACCCTTCATGGGTTCTCAGTTGGAGGCGCTTAGGAGGGGTGAACCCGACCCCGGCATCGACTCGGCGGCGATGATGGAGGCTGTTAACTGTCTGCCGGTGACGCCGAACGATGACCTCACGTAGGCTTTGCATTTGCGGCAATTTTCGATCCCCGTACTTCCATCTCTCCCGACACCACCTCAATCCCGCCCCATCGCCCCAGCCAGCCCGCATCCACCAGCAAGTCCGTGCCCGAAATAAAGCTCGCCCGGTCCGACGCCAGAAATTCCACCGCGCCGGCAATCTCCAGCATGGTGCCTTCGCACACCACCCTAATCGAAAGTCGCGCCAATCGCCTCGGGGGAAGGCCCGGCCAGCTGGCGGTGGATCGCCGCCAGGATTGCGGTGAGCAGCACGCTCGCCGCCGCGCCGATCACCCCGGAAACCAGCCCCCCGATCAGCAGCGAGACCTTGCCTTGCCCGGCGAACAGAGCGACCAGCGCCATCGAAATCATGCCGATGACCATGACAACCACCAGATAGACGACGGACAGCAGCAGATAGAACACGAACAGGCGCAGGCTGTTGCCCTTGGTCAGCCGCCACGAGCGAACCAGCGCCGCGACCGGGTTGTGAACATTGTCGATGACGATCACTGGCAGGATCAGTGACAGCTTGACCATCGAATAGACCATTGCCGCGACGAACAGCAGCACCAGCACTGCCACCAGCGCGCCAAGGCCACCCACCGAGCCCAGCCCCGCGGCCAGCATCGCGAAGACCACCACTGCCAGAAAATATCCGGCAAAGAACAGCAGCGCCGCGCCGATCACGGCCGGCAGCGCCCTGATTGCGCTGCCGAGTGCCTCGCCGACGGTTGGCCTGGCGCGGTCGGTCAGCAGCGCCAGCATCGCCAGATAGCCGAGTGATTGCAGGATGAAGGAGACCAGGGCGAAGCCGACGACCGGCCCGGTCATGCCCGCCATGATCCGCTTGGCGGCGGCGGGGTTGCCGAGATTGGCAAGCATGTCCGCCTGGAAATCCGAGAGGAACATCACCGAGGCGAAGCCCGGCAACAGGAAGAACACCCCGGCCACCGCCAGCAGTACTTCGCGATTGGCATTGGCAGATGCCGTTGCTTCGCGCCAGGCGCGGTTGCTGTCGAATTGCATCGGGGTCTCCTCTTGTCTGGTCTTGATAACCACAGCGAAAGCCGCCACGCAACGGCGATGACGAGCGCGCGCCTTCCCGGAACCATCGAATTGCGCTGCGAGCACGCGCTGGTGCCCTATCGCGCGGCGCTGGAGCAGATGAACGCGCGCAATGCGGCGATTGCCGAAGGGGCGGCGCGCGAGCTGGTCTGGCTGCTCGAACATCCGCCGGTCTATACTGCCGGGACCAGCGCCCCGCCGGCCGAACTGATCGACCCGCGCTTCGAAGTGGTCGCGGCCGGTCGCGGCGGGCGCTATACCTATCATGGGCCGGGGCAGCGGGTCTGCTATGTCCTGCTCGATCTCAAGGCGCGCGCGCGCGATGTGCGCGGCTATGTCCATGCGCTGGAAGGCTGGATGATCGCGGCGCTGGGCGACCTCGGGGTGGAGAGCTTCCGCCGCGAGGGGCGGATCGGCATCTGGACGCAGGACATCGACGGGCGCGAGGCGAAGATCGGCGCGATCGGCGTGCGCATCCGCCGCTGGGTGACGATGCACGGATTCTCGGTCAATCTCGCGCCCGATCTTGCGCATTTTTCCGGGATCGTGCCCTGCGGCATTGGTGAATTCGGTGTCACCAGCCTAGCGCGGCTGGGGCTGACGGTTGATTCCGCTGCCTGGGACCGGCTACTGCTGGCACGCGCCGGTGAATTCCTCGCCGCGCTCGAGAGGCCCTGCGGGGTGGAGGCTGCCTGTGAGACCTGATCTGCGCCTGGCCGGGTTCGTTTTGCTTGCCGGGCTGGCCCTGGCGAGCTGTCAGAAAAAGAAGCAGGCGCAGGTGCAAGCCACGGCGGGCGGCGAAGTGCTGCCGGGTTCGGCGAGCGACGCGATGCTGCCGATTGACACCGTGCGCTCGCAGCCGCCGCTGGCTCCCAGGGTCGAGCCGAGCGGCAAAGCGCCGACGGGCAAGGCAGAGGCGCCGGGAGGGCCCGCAGAAGGTGAACCCGCAGCGGAACCATCGGCGGAAGCGCCGCAAGCCGAGGCGACGGCGGCAGTGCCCTCAACCGGGCGATAGAGCATCGTGCGAAAAAGTGGGAACCGGTTTTTCGCAAAAAACGATGCGACAACAAATAGCTAGAGCAAGCTGCGCGATTCACATATCGCGCAGCTTGCTCTAGCTGGCTTGTTCAGGCTGGCCTGAGCACCCGCATCGGCGTCAGGTCGGATGTGCGCGTCTCGCCGCTGCCCAATATCTGCTTGGCGAGCTTGAGCTGCGGCATGTCGATCCGCCGCCGGTCGATTGGTGTTGCATCCCCGTCGGCCCCGCCATCGAGGGCAGAGACGATCTTGCGGGCCTCTTCCAGCTCGAACTCGGAAGGGGTGAAGGCGGCATTGATTTCCGCGATCTGCGCAGGATGGCTGGCCAGCATTCCGGTAAAACCGTCGGCGCGTGCCGCCTTGGCGGCAATTTTGAGGCCTTTGAGGTCTTCGGCGTCGTCATGCATCGCCTCCAGCGCCATGACCCCGCAGGCATGCGCCGTCAGCAGGGTCTGGGCGCGGACGAAGCGGAACGGCTCGGCCCAGCTACCCTGCGGCTCGCAGTGGCGCGTGGCACTGATCGCGGCGCCGAGAGCTTCGGCGCTCCAGGCAAGGCCCGCCAGGCGCGGCATCGCCACATCGGCATAGCTGGGGATAGTCAATGCCGAACGGGCAGTCTCGCCCACCTGTGGCAGGATTTTGGTCGATCCGGCGACCAGCTGATTGGCCTGTTCCAGCTCATAAAGCTCAGCAGCCAGCTCACGGAGCGTTTCCGGGCAGGTCGATCGGGGCAGGATGATACCCTCAGGCGCACCGGGCAGCACCGCCACCAGATCGTCGCGCCACAAATGGCTGTCGAGCGAATTGATCCGCACCCAGCGCGCCATCGGCACCTGTTCGAGCACCTGCCGCCGATGCGCCTTGAGCCATTCCGCCACCAGCGCGCGCGCGCCCGGCTTGGCATCGAACGGCACCGTGGCGTCGAGATCGACAACGACAACATCGCTGCCGGTAGCCAGCGCCTTGCCGAGCTTGCGTTCGCTGTCGCCGGGCACAATCAGCCATGACCGATAGCGCATTGAATTTACCCCCGTATGCAACTCCACTCGCGGCCTAAAACCGCGAATGCCCATCCTGGCGGTGATTATGGCGGGTGATTATGAACAAATGGTGCGTGTTTGTAGAATGGGAGACTTGACGAAATGGCCATAAATCCGTAATTATGGCCATAAAGGGATTGCTTATGGCCAGATACAGCGTCGCCACGACCAAGGACAAGCTTTCCAGCCTGATCGACAAGGCGCTGGCCGGCGAAGAAGTAATTATTACCCGGCATGGCAAGGATACGGTGCGGCTGGTGGCGGGTGCGCCTGAATTGCCGCAGGCCCCAAAGAAGGATGTGCAGGCAGCCACCAGGCGGCTCAGGGAGCAGCTCGCGGGCAAGCCAACGCTCAACATACCGGTCCATAATTTCCGCGAGTGGCTTTACGCGGATGACGAGTATTGAGCTATTATCTCGATGCTTGTGTTGTCGTGGCGCTTATCCAGGACGAGGCAGGCACTGCTGCTGCCATCCAATTTGTCTCCCAAGCTGACGATCCACTTATTGTCAGCGACTATGCCCTTGGCGAAGCGGCATCGGCAGTCTCGCGTCAGTTTCGCATGGGCAAGATTGAACTCGCGGAAGCAAAACACCGGCTTACCCTGCTGGACGAATGGGTGGCGGGCTCCGCCCAGCCCATCGCGACAGAAGCAAGCGATATCCGGATGGGTGCGCAACTCGTGCGCCGGATCGTGATGGGCGTGCGCCTGCCCGACGCAATCCACCTCGCCGCCGCCCAGATACGCGGCTACCGGCTCGTCACTATCGACCGGCACATGGCCTCGGCGGCGGAGCAGATGGGGTTGGAGACGGTCTTGCTGGGGTGAGATTTTGAAGATGGCGGGGCGGTACGCGTGAGGCCAAACCGCACCCCGTTGCGCAGTACAAGTCTCACTGCCCCTCCCCCTTGAGGGGGAGGTTGGGTGGGGGTGTACCACGCCAGCGTTGACGCGAGGCCTATCGGCCTTGCTCCCCCACCCCCAGCCCCTCCCCGCCGGGGAGGGGGGACAGTATCGCCTGATCGCTGACGATTTCTTCGAGTGCGGCTTGTTCGCAGCACTCGAGAATGCCTTGCGCGGCAAGAAAATCATCGAATGTCTCGTCGCTGATCGTTACTTTTTTTGACGCAGTGTCCATTTCGCCGATCCTTCTCTTCGCTGTATGAGCGCAATGGCAATAATGCCATGTCCCATCGAACGGAACCCATAAGCCCCTCCTCTTCAGGGGAGGGGTTGGGGTGGGGTTTGTCCGGCTTGCGCGACGTTGCGTTGTGAGGCCAAACCCCACCCCGCTGCGACTAAGGCCCTGCTGCGCAGGACCAAGTCTCACTGCCCCTCCCCTGAAGGGGAGGGGGATTCGCATGGGCACCACACAGAGCGTGATTGCCCGGCTGGAAGGCGGCAAGTCGCGGGTTTCGACGACGATACTGGCGAGGGTGGCGAAGGCTACGGGGACGCGGTTG
Organism: Novosphingobium sp.; assembly: GCA_023266625.1. Classification (GTDB taxonomy): domain Bacteria; phylum Pseudomonadota; class Alphaproteobacteria; order Sphingomonadales; family Sphingomonadaceae; genus Novosphingobium. The sequence continues at coordinate 10,165 of JAHFPT010000152.1, forward strand.
CGGGTGAGTTTTGAACGGGTTGTGGTGTAGCGTACACCTCCACTCCCCAAACCCGTTCATCCTGAGCCTGTCGAAGGACTGTTCTTTTCTTCGTGCCGTACACCCGGGCCTCAAAAGGAAGGACAGCCCTTCGACAGGCTCAGGGTAGACGGGGAAGGGTTACTGAAACTTCCGTTTCTTGAACGCCAGAATATCCGCCTTGGACAGCTTAAACCATTCGCCATTCATGCGGCGGTCGGCGAAGCGGCGATGCCAGTAGGCTTCGATGCCGGGTGGATCGTCGGTTGAAATGGCGTGTTCGAGCGTGGCCTTGTCGGGAAGGGCAACGTTGATCGACTTTACGCGCTTTTCGAGATCGGAGCTTTGGCCGATCTTGTAGTATTCTCCAGATCTCAGCAGATAAACGTGGCCCATTGCTTGCTGGATGGAAGGCTCTTTTGTTGTGCGAATTTTCTCAGGGAGAAACTCTAGAATTGTGGAATGCTGATCATTTTCGGGATCGATGGCCCACGTACGAATTGCCTCGATTAGACTTTCTCGCTTGCCAAAATGACTCTTGATCGCAGAGTACGATGGCAGCGCTTCTTTGTTGCGCGCATGCATTATATATTCGTCTTCGGTGGGCAGTTTGCCGACTGCTAGTGCAACGTCAGCCAAAGCAGTGAGCAGCGAATTTGGTTCGATCTTCTCATTCAATTGGTTTGGTTCGAAACCTGCCTCGACAAGGGCCTCGCTCCATCGTGACCAGAATTTTCCGCGCCATTCACGAGTCCGAATTCCCGACAATTTTTCAAAAGACTGCACGCCAGGAGGTTGCCCAGCTTCCCGTGCAATCCTCCTGATTTCCGAGATGATTCGCTCTCTCATCACCGCCCCCCCAAATCCCCCTTGCCGACAGTCCCCGCCGCCATCTCCAGCATCCGGTCCAAACTCTTCTTCGCCGCCAGCCGCAGCCCTTCCTCGATCTCGATCCGCGGCTGCAAATCCCGCAGCGCCACATACAGCTTCTCCAGCGTATTCAGTGCCATATAGGGGCAGATGTTGCAGTTGCAGTTGCCGTCAGCCCCCGGCGCGCCGATGAATGTCTTGCCGGGGATCGCCTTTTCCATCTGGTGGATGATGTGCGGTTCGGTGGCCACTATCAGCGTGTCGCCGGGGAAGGTCTTGGCGAAATTCAATATGCCGCTGGTCGAGCCGACATAGTCGGCGTGGTCGATGATTGCCGGCGGGCATTCGGGGTGGGCGGCGATGGGCGCGCCGGGGTTTTGGGCCTTTAGCTTGAGCAGCTCGGTCTCGGAGAACGCCTCGTGGACGATGCAGACGCCCGGCCACAGCAGCATGTCGCGGCCAAACTTGCGGTTGAGATAGCCGCCGAGATGGCGGTCGGGGCCGAAGATGATCTTCTGGCTTGCCGGGATCTGCTGAAGGATGGTCTCGGCGCTCGACGAGGTGACGATGACGTCGCTCAATGCTTTCACCTCGGTCGAGCAATTGATATAGGTCAGCGCGATGTGATCGGGGTGGGCCTCGCGGAAGGCCTTGAATTTCTCCGGCGGGCAGGAGTCTTCGAGGCTGCAACCGGCATCCATGTCGGGCAGCACGACGATCTTTTCGGGGCTGAGGATTTTCGCGGTGTCGGCCATGAATTTGACGCCGCAGAAGGCGATCACCTCCGCATCGGTCGCCGCCGCCTTTTTGGAGAGTTCAAGGCTATCGCCGACATAATCGGCGAGGTCCTGGATCTCCGGCTTCTGGTAATAATGCGCGAGGATGACGGCGTTGCGCTCTTGCTTGAGCCGCGCGATTTCGGCGAGGATGTCCACGCCGGTGAGGTTTTCAGTGAGGACGGTCATGGGGCGGGTTCCACTTGGGCGGGGGAGCCAATGTGGCGATGGTAGCCGCGCCGTCCACCCCTGCCCAAGTAATTTTTGCCCTCGGCCCGGCTAACCAGCCGCTATGGCGCGGCACTGCGCGCTTTGGCGGTGGCAAGTAAGGCCGCAGCATGCTGAGCGCGCTCCGACAGTCCGGTCTTGTTTCTGTCGCTGCGGCAGAGGAACATATCCTCGGCAAAATCGCAAAAATGCGTGGCGGCGATATGTGCGCCGAGCAGGCGGAACATGTTGCCGCTGAGCAGATAGGCCGTGTGCCGATCGGCAGGTGCTCTTTCGAGCGCCGCCGGAAAATCGACGCAATGATAGCGCGCCTGAGCGGCAGGCGTCCGTCCGGCATAGAACGAGTTGGTACGAAGATGATTGTCCGTCGCCAGGTTCGAAAACTGCATGAAAATCGGCCAGGGATAGTCATGCTCCGGCGCGTTCCACAATTGGCACTGCCATGCCGGTATGACGACCAGCGTGTCATGCCCTTGGCCGAGGCCCAGATAAGCCGCGTCGGTGAAGCGATCCGACCCGTCGATGCGGGCGAAACGCTGATGCATCACGGCAAGCGGTCCGGCCAGATCCGCCAGCTGCACAATCGCGGCCAGGGCCAGGAGCATGGCGGCATGCCCCGGTTTGGCCAGGCGAATGAGGCTGGCAATGCCGATGAACAACAGACAATATTCCACCACCCAGATGAACCGGCCCGACGAGCGAAAGATCGATAGAATATCGAAGACTTTATGCGGCAGTCCTACGTCAAAGCTGTATCTTCCAAATGTGAAGCGGGCAGACAGTGCAAGCAGGTAGGCGATAAACACGACAACCAGCAGGGGCGGAAAAAGCCCTTCGCCATCGTCTCCCTTGATTCTGGCAAATACCAGGCTGCCTGAGAGGAGAAAAA
>JAHFPT010000153.1 GCA_023266625.1 Novosphingobium sp.
AACCCGTCGGCAACATCCCGCCCGCCGAAGCCGAACAACGATACTACGCTATGCTGGACGATGTCCCCATGGCCGCGTAACTTAAACCAAATGGCCTCCGACAATCCCGGGGCGGTTCAGGTTGGAGCCGAGCCGGAATCGAAAGGTTACAACTTGATGTTGTTATTTATGACTTATATTGAATATGGTTTAGAAAGTACCAGCAAAAATACCATCAGATTGTTCGGATGGGTGCGGACAGTTCCGGAATGAATGCTGCGAGCGGGACGCGGGACAGAAGATGAACCGCTGCTGGCAGGAGCGCCTAGTTGCGACGCTGCCCGGCGGATCGGGGGGTGGTGGAGCCGGGGTTACTCCGTTCGGCCGGCAGGTCCTGCAGCATTACCGCGCGATCCAATGCCGCACGGGTGACTGGGCGGCGCTTGAACTGCTTCTGCTTCCCGCGCCCAGGATCAGCCAGAAAGACTGACCGGATCAGATTCAGAAATTACTGAGGTGGCCTTCGCGCCTTGCCCTGGCGCGTGCGGCGCTGACGATGGCCTTGCTCTTTCCGGGAGGCGCGGTCCCTCCCATCAAGCGCTGCATCCGGTCGCTGCCGCAAGCCGGACAGGCCGGTGTCTTGTCATATGCGGCAAGCAACTCAACGCTCTTGTCGCATTGCGAGCAATGGAAATCGTAGAGGGGCACGAAAGAAAGCTCCTTGTTCGCGTTCCCGCCGAAGCGGTGCAGTCAGAATTTCTGCACCTCGATGCCATGCTTACGCAGCGCATAGCCGATCTGACGGGGAGTCAGCTTGAGCAGGCGGGCGGCCTTGGCCTGAACCCAGCCGGTGGCTTCGAGCGCAGCAATCAGCTGGTCGTGGCCGATCTTGAGGTTGTCGCCCTTTACATGTTCGCAGCTGTCGGACTTGCTGCAAGGCGCTTCCTCGGCGCGAACCTCATCGCCTGGCTCCACCACGCGCGCCGGAGCCAATCCCCGCTGTGGCGGGTTTACGATCTTGAACGGGGCGGAAATCGCGCCCTTCCACAGAGCTGCGGAGAGGCATTCGTCATTACGGCAGGCGAAGTCGTTTTCGGTGATGTTCTTACCATGCGAAAGCGTTGCGGTGCGGCGGATGCAGTTTTCCAGCTCGCGGACGTTCCCCGGAAAAAAGCAGGAATCGAGCACGGCATAGGCAGATGCCGTCAGACTGTGCTCCGTATGGTGTTCCTCGTCGAAGCGTCGGAGGAATTCGCGGGCGAGCAGCGGCACGTCTTCCTTGCGGTCGCGCAGGGCAGGCAGGCGGATGGAAACGACATTGATGCGGTAATAGAGGTCGGCGCGAAACTCGCCCTTGGCGACGGCCTCCTCAAGGTTGCGGTTGGTGGCGCAGACCAGGCGGACGTCAACCTTGATCGTATGCGTGCCGCCGACGCGTTCGAACTCGCCTTCCTGCAGCACGCGCAGCAGCTTGACCTGAAAGGCCGGAGAAATGTCGCCGATTTCGTCGAGGAACAAAGTCCCGCCGTCGGCCAGTTCGAAGCGGCCCTTGCGCTGGGCATGGGCGCCGGTGAAGGAGCCTTTCTCGTGGCCGAACAGTTCGGATTCCAACACGGATTCGGGCAGAGCGCCGCAGTTCAGCCTGATGAAGGGCTTTTTGGAGCGAGACGAGAGGTCATGCGTCGCACGGGCGAAGAGCTCCTTGCCCGTGCCGCTTTCTCCGCGCAGCAGTACGGTCGTATGGCTACGGGCGACGATTCGGATCTTCTGCAGCACGGCGCGCAGCGCTTCGCTGTCACCAAAGATACCGCTAACCTTGTTGTCCTTGTCGCCAAGTTTGTCGCTGGCGGAATGATCGGACAGTTCCTTTTCGAGCAATCGCTGCTGCGCCATCAGCCGCTCGCGGTCGCGTCCGACCACATCCATCAGCCGCACGGTCTGGCCGACCAGGTTGGCCACCATGGTAAGGAAACGGACGTCCTCATCGGCGGCGTGGTAGGTGCTGTTCTCGTCCCAGCGCTGTTCGATAGACAGGGTGCCGATCACCTTGTCGCGGTCCTTGATCGGCACGCCGATGAAGGAGACGCGCTCGTCGCGGGGGCGGTCCGGATCGGGCTCCCATCCGGCGAATAGCGGGTGTTTGGCAACATTGTCGATCACCACCGGCATCGCGGTAGTGACGATCTGGCCGACCGCGCGTTCGGGCAAGCGGCCGAAATATTGATGCGCCTGTTCTTCACGCCAGCCGATACCGACCACGCTCCGCGGGTCGCCATGCTCGTCGAGCAGGGCAACGATGCCATGCTGCATGTCGAGAAAGCTGGACAACAAGGTCAGGACATTGGCGAGCATGGTTTCCAGCTGCGCCGGTCGCACGAGGATCTTCGAAATCTCATAGACGCCGCGCAGGGCCATATCCGCCCGCGTGTGCGTGTGTGCCGGTTTGCGAACCGATCTCATCGGGATGACCGCTGCGGCATCGCGTAGCATGACCATCGTGACCACCTTCCTGCCGCCAGCGCATCCTCTCTTGCTATGGATGGCTTCTCCCGCATGGCTGCGGGCAGGTTTAGGTATGCGCGATAGTCGCAAATTTTCATTGATTTCGCAATTGCAAAAAGACTATGAACGCCAAAATACTGGCATTTTCTTGAATTATCCGCACAATAATGCTGCATTGCAACACGATTTTCCGACGGTGCGCGGGCAAGCGCGGGGGCGACTCAGCCGAACTTGTAGAGGACGCCGAAGCCGCCGCGCGGATAATTCCATTCGATCTCGCCGGTTCCCGTGGTCACGATGCGGCAGGTGCCGCATTCGACGCACCCGTCCGCGCTGATCTCTACCTGTCCTGAGTCAGAAACGCTGTAGCAACCTGCCGGACACAAATGGGTCATCGCCAGCAGTCCGCGCGAGGGAACCTCATGCGCCTTTATCCGGATATGTGGCCGCCCGGCGTCAACCAGATAGCGGTTCTGGAACAGCTTTTCCTCGACCTTGACGCTCGTGGCGCCGGAAACTCCAAGTTCGCTCATGGCACTACCTCCTTCATCTCCACGCCCTGACCAGTTTGAATGCATCGCCCATCATGCCCAGCAGCGTGCGTGCGCTGCGGAACGAGCGAAAAATCTCCTTTTCCTTGCTCACCTTGTCGATGCCATCGACGCGGAACCAGGTCTGCATCGCCTGGCTGATCAGCTTGGGGTAAAGGCCGAAGAAATTGCCCTTGTTGCCGTGCAGCAGGGCCGGAATTCCGCGGTATTTCTTGAGATCCTTCATCACGAAGGTCTCCGACAGGCGCCGCGTGTATTCCGAGAGGTTTTCCTTGGTCATCGGATTGCGAAGACGGTGCAGCCAGACGACGGTTTCCGCCGCGATCCGGCCGGTCGTCATGGCGAGGTTCGAGCCCTCGCGATGCACTGCGTTGACGAACTGGCCGGCATCGCCGACGATGATCCAGCCGTCGCCGACCAGCTGGGGAATGGCCTTGTAGCCGCCCTCGGGGATGAGGTGCGCGGCATATTCCTTGCATTCGGACCCGGCCAGCAAAGGCTTGATGCTGGGATGGTTCTTGAACGCCTCCAGCAGCGCATAGGGTGTGATGTCGCTGTCCACGAAATCGGAAACGATGCAGCCGATCCCGACCGAGATCGATTCCTCGTTGGTGTAGAGGAAGGCTGTGCCGGTCATGCCCTTGGTGATCGTGCCCATGGCCTCGATGACCACGCCTTCGTTTCCTGTCAGGTTAAACCGTGCCTCGACGGTCTCACGCGGGAGGAAATGCATTTCCTTGACTGCCAGCGCCACGCTGTCAGGCGCGACTTCGGGGCGCAGGTCGGAACGCTGTCCGACGAGGCCGTTCACACCCTCGGCCAGAATGACGACATCGGCCTTGATCGTATCGCCGCTGCGGTCTGTTCGCACGCCGATGACGCGACCATGAATATCCTTGACCAGCTCGGTCACGGTTGTTTCGCACAGCACAATCGCACCCGCCTGCTTGACGCGGGCGGAGAACCACTTGTCGAACTGCGCCCGCAAGATCGTGTAGCGGTTCGGCTTCTCCTCGTTGAAATCGTCCGAGCGATAGTGCATCCCGGTGTGTGAGCTGTCGTCCATCATCCATATGCGTTGTTCCGTGACATGGCGTTCAAGCGGGGCATCGTCGCGGAAATCGGGGATGATCTTCTCCAGCGCATCGGCGTAAAGAATGGCACCCTGGACATTTTTCGAGCCTGAATATTCGCCGCGTTCGATCTGCAGCACCTTCAGCCCCTTGGTCGCCAGCGTATAGGCGGCAGCGTTGCCGGATGGGCCGGCCCCGACCACGATGGCGTCAAAGCGTTCGTCGATCATCTCAAAGCTCCTTTCTCAGCCCGCCAGCCGGTTGACCCGCAACCGCTTGGCAAAGGCTTCGGTCAGGGCAGGCAGCAGGGTGATAGCGTCGGCAACGATGCCGAGATGGGCGAATTCGAATATCTGGGCCTGCGGATCGGTGTTGATCGCTACGATCAGATCGGCACCCTCGACCCCGACCCGGTGCTGGATCGCCCCGGAAATGCCGGCGGCGATGTAGAGCCTGGGGCGGATGGTCTTGCCGGTCTGGCCGATCTGGCGATCAGCCGGAATCCAGCCCTTTTGCACCAGCGGACGCGAGCCGCCATATTCCGCGCCAAGCACGTCGGCGAGTTCCTTGACCAGCTGGAAATTCTCAGCTGAGCGCAGGCCAAGCCCGCCCGCCACGACAATGTCGGCATAGGGCAGCTGCGCCTTGTCGCTGTCGCGGTCGGCGATGAACTGGAGCACCTTGGTGACGATGTCCTCTTCGGCAAGGCCAAGCTTGTGCTCGACGATCGTGCCGCTGTGGCCCGGGGTGGGTTCCGGCATGGCCAGCACACGAGGGCGCACCGTCGCCATTTGCGGACGGAAATTCAGCGTGAAGATGGTGCACAGCAGCGAGCCACCAAAGGTTGGCCGGGTCGCTGCGAGCGAGCCCTCCTCATCGATTTCCAGCTCGGTGCAATCGGCGGTGAGGCCGGTTTGCAACGTCGTCGCTACCGACCCGGCCAGATCGCGGCCAAGGTTGGTTGCGCCGAGCAGCAGTATCTCCGGTTTGTAGGTGTTGACGATGTCGGTCAGCGCCCGCGTTGCGACCTCGTTGCGGTAATGGGCCAGAGTGGGATCGCAGACGAGATAGACAAGGTCCGCACCATATTCGAACGCCTGCCGCGCGGCCTCCTCCAGCGAGGCGCGATTGTCGCCCATGACCACGGCGGCAAGATCGACGCCGCGCTTGTCGGCAAGTTTGCGGCCTTCGCCGAGCAATTCGAAGGAGACGCTGTGCACCTGCCCGTGCTCGATCTCGACCGCCACCCAGACATGTTTGTAGGCCTTGAAGTGCTCGGGCAATTCCTTCTTGGTATTGGCCCGGCCGCTGGCGGCTGGCGGGGCTGGCTTGGTGTCTTCGGCCATGGTCTCAGCTCCCTTCAGTTGCTTGCGGCAAATTCGTAGAGATCGCTCTCGACGCCCGGTGCTCGCTGGAAGATTTCGCAGATCAAAGCCTCGGCAAGGCCGGTGGGACCACCCTCGGCCTGGATGATCTGCGCCTTTTCGCTGCGGGCGGTGGGGGCGAATACCTTTTTGACGATGGTCGGTGAGCCGCGCAGGCCGCATTTGGTCAGGTCTTCGATGCCGATATCGGTTGCATTCCAGGTGACCACCTCGGCACGCGCTGCGAGCAGCGCGTTCTCGATGCTGCCGCGGCGCATCTCGTTGGTCGCTTCGAGCATGGTGATCAGAACCGGGAACTTCGTCTTGAGCAGCTGGATACCGCCTTCGGCCCGCCGTTCGACGATGATCTCGCCTGCATCAAGGTCGGTTTCGACGATCCGTGAGACATAGGTGAGCTGGTTATAGGCTAGCCGCTTGGCGATGCCGGGGCCGACCTGCGCGGTGTCGCCGTCGATGGTCTGTTTGCCGGTAAAGATGATGTCGGGCTTGCCGAAGTCTGCAGCGATCTTGCCAAGCGCGCTGGCCAGCGCGAAGCTGGTTGCCAGGGTGTCCGATCCGGCAAAATAGCGGTCAGTCAGCAGCACCGCCCGGTCGGCACCGAAGGTCAGCGTCTTGCGCAGCGATTCTGCAGCCGTGGGCGGCCCCATCGTCAGCACTGTCACTTCGCCCCCGAGCCGGTCGCGCAAGCGTAGCGCTTCCTCGAGGGCAAAAAGGTCATAGGGATTGATGATCGTTGGCACGCCCTGCCGCATGATGGTGTTGTACACCGGGTGAACGCGGATCTGCGCGCTGTCCGGAACCTGTTTGATGCAGACGACGATATGCATGGCTCTACTCCCCGGTCAGCGCGGATAGAGGGACGAAGGGCCGGGACGGGGCAGGTTTTGGCGCAACCGCTTCCTGATGGACTTTGAACACCCGCTCGGCGATCGGCGAGGAGGCGACAAAATCGTCGTAAGCCTGCGCCAGATGCTCCTTGCACAGGGCGAAAAGTGCGGCGTCGTCTGCGGCTTCGAGAGCGCCTTCCACCTCGCTGCCGCGCAGATATTGCCCCATGCGCCGCATGATATGCAGCCGGGCAACGCGGACGATCTGCGGCTCATAGGCTACGCCCAGATAATCGAGGAACTCCTCTGCGCTGGAGAGCGCCTGCAGCTGGTCAAGCACGCTCATGGGCGGCCTCCTTGCGGGCATCGCGATGAGCGAGCCGCGCTTCGAGGAAATCGATGCGGTCGAGCAGCTCGGCGAGCGCATCGCCGACCGGATCGGGCATCAGGTGATGGCTGAGATCGATCCGCCCGCCAATTATGCGCCGCTCGCGCGGATCGCGCACCACCCGACCGGGAATGCCGATAACCGTCATGCCCGGCGGAACCGGATCGACGACGACACTGTTGGCACCGATCCGTGCGCCCGCGCCGACCGTGATCGGCCCGAGAATCTTCGCCCCGCAGCCGACCAGCACGCCATTTTCGAGGGTTGGATGGCGCTTGCCCGGAGACCAGCTCGTGCCGCCCAGCGTGACACCATGGTAGATCGTGACATCATCGCCGATTTCAGCGGTCTCGCCGATCACAACGCCTGCACCGTGATCGATGAAGAAGCGGCGTCCGACAGTGGCGGCCGGATGAATGTCCACATTGGTCAGCAGTCGTGCGAACCAGGAAAGGAACCTCGCCGGAAAGCGCAAGCCAGCGCGCCAGAGCCGATGGGAAATGCGGTGCCAGACGATGGCATGCACGCCTGGATAGGTCAGCAATACCTCCAGCTTACCGCCCGCCGCCGGATCGCGCGCGGCGACGCAGCGGACATCTTCTGCAACCTGGCGGAACAATGAGGGACTTTCCGGATGCCCGGCATCAAGGGGGATGGCTTGCAAGCGGATCATCACGCGCAGCTCTCGAGCGGGGCGGTGTCGGTGTGCATGTCGATCAGTTCGGCGATGCTGACCGCTCGCTTGCCGCTGACGGCGCGGGCGCGGACTTCACCCAGAATGGCGCTGATCCGCTGGTGGTCGCTTTCCAGCCCGACCGAGCGCAGCATTGAGCGGATCGCCGCGCCACCCGAATGCTTGCCCAGCCTGATCTCGCGCTGGCGCCCAAAGCGGGTGGGATCGAGCTCTTCATAGGTGCCGACATCACGCAGCAACCCGGACACATGGATGCCAGATTCATGGGCGAAGACTGAACCGCCGACTATCGACTTCGATTCCGGAATGGGCCTGCAGGCCGCCTGCGCCACCATTTCGGCAAGGCAGCCAAGCCGCGAGAGGGCAACGCCCGTGCGGCGTCCCTGAGTTTCGCCAAGTGCAGTGACGACCTCTTCCAGCGCAGCATTGCCCGCGCGTTCGCCGAGGCCCAGCACGCAGACGCTGGCATGTGTCGCCCCGCCGCGCACCGCCGCCAGCGTATTGGCTGTGGCAAGACCGAGATCGTCGTGGCCGTGGAATTCCAGTTCGATGTCACTCTCGGCGCAGAGGCGGCGGAAGATATCCTGCGTGACGAAAGGGTCGAGGATGCCCAGCGTATCGGCGAAACGGAAACGGTGCGCACCGGCGGCTTCGGCCGTTACCACCACGCGGCAGAGGAAATCGATGTCCGCCCGGCTGCTGTCTTCGCCGCCGATCGAGACCTTCAGCCCCCAGCCAAGCGCATAGGGAACCAGCGCGGCGATCCTGTCGAGCACATCGAGACGTCCAGTGCCGAACTTCGCCCTGATTTGGCGGTCGGAAACGGGGACGGACAGATGGACGCGGTTGACTCCTGTCAGCATCGCCGCGTCGATGTCGCCCCTGGTCATACGGCACCAGGCGATGACTTCGGCCCGGTCGATCGCTTCGTTGATTGCGCCCAGCGTGGCGATTTCTTCGGCGCCCATGGCGGGGATTCCCGCCTCTATCTCGTCAACCCCGGCCTCTTCGAGTGCGAGGGCAATGGCGAGCTTTTCCTGCGCCGTGAAGGCAACGCCCGGAGCCTGCTCGCCATCGCGCAGCGTGCTGTCGTTGATGATGACCGCCGGCAATTTGAGGGGGGGCAAGACGCTGGGCATTGCGGGTGATTCCTCAGGCATAGGTCGGGTTGAAAGCATCGGTGCGAACATCGCGCTCACGCCAGAACGGAGACATTTCGCGCAGTTTTTCGATGATCGGCGGCATCGCTTCGAGCACATGATCGACATCCGCGTCCCTGTTCTCGCGGCTGAAGGAGAAGCGGATCGCGCCGTGTGCCGCCGTGTAGGGCACATTCATCGCCCGCAGCACATGGCTGGGTTCGAGCGATCCCGACGTGCAGGCGGAACCCGAGGAGGCGGCGATACCGTCACGGTTCATCAGCAGCAGGATCGCTTCGCCCTCGATATATTCGAAGGCGACATTGGCGGTGTTGGGCAGCCGGTTGTCGGGATCACCGGTGACGAAGCTGGCACCGATCCGCTGGAGCAAGCCCTGTTCCAGCCGGTCGCGCAGGGCGGCGACGCGCGTCTGCTCATCGCTCATGTATTCGAGGGCCAGTTCAGCGGCCCTGCCGAGACCGATGATGCCCGGCGCATTCTCGGTGCCGGCTCGGCGACCGCGTTCCTGATGCCCGCCGCGAATGAGCGGGCGAAAGCGGACGCCCTTGCGCACATAGAGCGCGCCGATGCCCTTGGGGCCGTGCAGCTTATGGCCGGAGAGCGAGAGCATGTCGATTTCGCTGGCGGAAAGGTCGATCGGGATCTTGCCGACGGCCTGCACGGCATCGGTATGGAACAATGCCCCGGTCTCGTGCGCCAGTCCGGCCAGTTGCTCGACCGGGAAGATGGTGCCGGTCTCGTTGTTGGCCCACATGATCGAGACGATGGCGGTTTTGGGACCGAGCGCCTTGCGATAGGCCTCAATGTCCAGCCGCCCGCGTGCATCGACGCCGATGGTGTGGACGGTGATCCCCCGCGTCTTTTCAAGATGGGCGACCAGGCTGAGGATCGCGGGGTGCTCCACCGCCGAAGTGATGATCTCGTCGCGGCCCGTCTGGGTTTCCAGCGCCGAGAGAATCGCGGCATTGTCCGCCTCGGTGCCGCCGGAGGTATAGACAATCTCATGGTCGAACTCGGCCCCGAGCAGCGCCTGCAACTGCTTGCGCGCCTTGCCCAGTGCGGTTCCCACCTCGGCCCCGAAGGCGTGCATCGAGGAAGCATTGCCGAACTGCTCGACGAAGAACGGCAGCATCGCCTCGACGACACTTGGATCTGTGCGGGTGGTCGCGTTATTGTCGAGGTAGACCGGAATCATCGCGCGCTCCTCTTCAGTGCATCTGGGTGACGGGGATGACGATGAGCGGCATGCCGACGGCTTCGACCAGCTTCGCCTGCACACCCTCGATAGTGGCGGAGGACAGATGGCAGCCGACGCAGGCACCAGTGAGCTTGACCATCACCCGGTTGCCATCGACGTCGATCAGCTCGCAGTCGCCGCCATCGCGCTGCAGGCTGGGGCGGATCGCCTCGATGGTCTCCTCGATCAGCCTGATTTTCTGGAGAGTGGTGAGTGGGGTCTTCTTCTCGTCGAGGTTGACGATCTTGCCCTTCTTCACCGGTCGGACGTAGCTCGTGAGGCTGAAGGCCATTTCCGGCGCCAGTGTGCCTTCGGCGACCATTTCGCCGTTGACTCGCTCAAGCACGGCCTCAAGCGATTCCGCGCAGGTCGAGCAGCCGCCGCCGGCTTTGGTGTAATTGGTGATTTCCTCGATCGAGGTCAGGTCGTTGCCGCGAATGGTCCGCTCGATCATGCCTTCGTCGATGCCAAAACACTTGCAGATCAGCGCGCCCTCTTCGTGATCGTCGACCCAGGTCTCGCCGCGAAAATTGGCGACAGCAGCATGCAGCGCCTCATAGCCCATGACCGAACAATGCATCTTCTCGGGTGGCAGGCCCCCAAGGAAGTCAGCGATATCCTGGTTGGTCAGCTCCAGTGCCTCGTCGATGGTCTTGCCGATGATCAGCTCGGTTAGCGCCGAGGACGAGGCGATGGCCGATCCGCAGCCAAAGGTCTGGAATTTCGCGTCGGTGATCGTCTGGGTCGGTTCATCGACCTTGATCATCAGCCGCAGCGCATCGCCGCAGCTGAGCGCTCCGACATCGCCGACGCCGCTGGCGTCTTCCAGGATTCCGGAGTTCTTCGGATTGAAGAAATAGTCTTTTACCTTGTCGGTGTATTCCCACATCGCCGTGACCCCTAACCGAATGATTTTCCGCACGAGCAACTCTGCTCGGCATTAGGATTTTCGAAAGTGAAGCCCGAGCCTTCGAGCGCGACCACAAAATCGATCGTGGTGCCGGCCAGCAGCGGCTGGCTCGCGGAGTCGATGAAGACCGAGACGTCCTTGAAATTGACGACCGCGTCCTCTGGCTCGGGATCGCGCACCAGGCCCATCATGTATTTGTAACCCGCGCATCCACCCGTCTCGACTTGAATGCGCAGTCCGCCGGGAACGTCGGCAGCCTTGCCCATCGCGGTCTTGACCGCATCAACGGCGCTTTCGGTAAGGCGGATCATAGCTGCCTCCACAGGTGAGATGGTCTCGCCAGTGGTTGAGCAAGGTCCGTGCCATTCGGTGCCGAGCGCAGGAATGGCGGGATCGTACCGCTCTGGCACTGCGGCTTCTCCCCCGCCGCGTGTCCGATTCAAAACAATCGCGACATGGCATTTTGTTGCATTGCACACAAAGCGCGGTCGTCGGGCCCTGGTATCGCCGCAAGGGTGCAATCGGCCCGTTTCCTGCATGGCAGGCGGGACCACACCCATCAGGAGCCCACCATGACAACACTCGACCAGGTCCGCTTGGCGGACACGGCTTTCGGCAAGCTCGATGCCGAAGGGCGCTTGCTCAACGCGGTGCTCAAGGAACCGGTCCCTGCGCCCGGCTATTTCGGCTTTCGCGGCGATATCGCGCTGAAGTTCCAGGAGATGCTGGCGGATGAAAAGCGGCCGCCGGAATATTCGATCGAGCAAGTTCTGGCTATCGCTGACAGCGCCACGGGTAAGATCCCCCTGTTGGCGGGCTATCTGCATAGCTTCGCCTATCTCAGGGATGCTGCCGAAGTGCTGGCGGATTACCTGACGCCAAGCGGCACCTATGTCTTCTTCGTCAACAATATCGACTTCCTGAAGAAGTACCGCGTTCCGCTGACCGCAGAGGTCAGCGCCTATGTCCTGCCGCTCGATGAATCGACAGTGTGGAAGGAAACGCTGGAGCTGATCGATCTCGACAGGAACGATGTGAAGAAGCTGGGCAGCCCCGAAAAACACCAGAAAGTCATGGATATGCTGGCAGCGTTCACGGCGAAATACGAGGATATCAGTTACGACGAAGGCGTTGCCCGGATGGAACCGGTGCGCAACCGCAATGAGAACCGTCCAGTCTGACGGCGGCTTTCGCGGGGTGGAGGCTATTCCACCCCGCAGCCGCTGTCATACTCCTCGTCCTCTTCCAGTTCGACGCCGGTGACGCAGATATCGCCATCATCGACCACCAGCTGGACGGGCGTCAGGCTCGCGCCGAGACATGGCCCCTCAACGCATTCCCCGGTGCCCAGATCGAACAGCGCACCATGCTTGCCGCACTGGATGCGGGTGCCGTTACCGTCGAGGAACTGGCCGCGCTCCCAGTCCAGATGCACGCCTTCGTGCGGGCAGCGGTTTTCATAACCCATGACATTGCGGCCCCAGCGAATAACGAAGATCAGCCAGGGACGAACCTGGCCGTCCTCATATCGGCGAGCGAGCACAAAGCCCTGGGCGCGCTGGCTGGGAATGTCGGTGAGTTCGCAAATGGCGAAGAGGCGCATCATCGTCTCCTTTCGGTCGGGAAGCACCATGCAAGAATCGGGACATTCGCAATCGGATGGCGGGACGCGGCAGGGCTGGCACGGAGTTTGAATGGTGGTGGGCGATACGAATAAGGGAGTGCTCCATGGTTACGCTCATCAAGACGACAAACGACGGTCGCAGGCTGGAAGTCTCCGGCCTCGCAATCTTGCTCGACGGCAAACTCGAAGCTTTTGAGCTGGTTGAGCTGAAGGATCATCCTCGCCTCGCCGCCATTCTGGCCGTGGAGCCGCATGCCACCCATCTCGCCGGTCGGGTCGTGCTGACACTTGAAGAGGCGCAGCGGGCCAAACTGGCGCTGGCAGCGGCGGAAGCCGAGGTTATCGCCAGCCCTGCCGCGATCGAGGAGCGTTTCCGCCTCGCTTCCATGCGCCGGGCATGCAGCGAGGGCATCGAATAGTCTAGCTTCAGCCCGCCAGCTTCGCCGGGCGGCGCGGGGCAGGCAGCGGCAACATTCCGGCCTTGAAGGCTTGTGTCATATGCGCCGAGCGCTTCAGCGCAAGCTCGGCGGCCGCCGCCGGCAGGGTCTCGCGCACCGCAGCCGTGAACGCCGTCATCCAGCGATCGAAAT
>JAHFPT010000023.1 GCA_023266625.1 Novosphingobium sp.
GCCGGATGCGCGACACTTCCCGCGCGCGAAACCGCTGCCGGCATGCGCACCGCTTCCGAGTTTCCGGTCACCTCGAACGATACGCCCTATTCGCGCTGCCTCACCGCGCTGGCGGGAGCACCCGGCAGTAATCTGCCAGCGATCGCGGTCGATAAGCAACACGAGCAGTCTCGTCGTGCTTGCGATGCCCGTCGCTGCGGCAACGGCTACCTCGATCAGCAATCTCGGCACGCCGACGTGAAAGTTGACTCGAACCAGCACAATATCGGCGATGTGGATTCGACAGCGGTCGTGGCGATCGGCAATCTCGTCGATATCGGCCAGATCGCTACCGTGACGGGAGGCCCACAATGAACCAGCTGCTCCGGCATCCCGCAATCGGTTGGCGCCAAATTCAGGATTAGCACTATGTTGAATTTCCTATTCAATCAAACGCCCATCTGGGCGATCGGCCTGGGCTTTTTCATTGCCTTGTCCATTGCGGCCGAACTGGGTTTTCGCCTTCAACAATGGCTCGATCATCGTCAGCCGGGGGTGGAGAACAAGGGCGGCACCGGACAGATCCTCGGCGTCTCGCTCGGACTGATGTCGTTGCTGCTCAGCTTCACCTTCTCGCTGGCAATAGATCGCTACGACACCCGGCGCGGGCTGGTGCTGGAAGAGGCCAATGCGATCGGCACGGTCTGGCAGCAGGCGCAAATCCTGCCCGAGCCTTATCGAACACCTCTGGTCACGCAGCTTCGCGACTATGCCCAGGTTCGCATTGCCTTTTTTGACGCCGGTGCAGATGCAGCGAAGCTCGCCGAAATAGACCGCAGGACGGGTGCCATGCAGAATCGATTGTGGCAGGAAACATCGCGCGTTGTTGATACGCTGCCCAATCGCAACCAGTCGGCGGCGCTGATGAACACGGTCGGGCACATGTTCGATATTGCTCCGGCACGGAAGATCGCACTCGCCGCACGCATCCCGGATGCAGTCATGACGGGACTGGCGCTGCTGCTGGTGACGAGCGCCATGCTGCTGGGCGCTGTGCTCGGCGGCAACGGGCGGCGGCACGTGCTTCTGTCCCTCCTCCTGCTCGCACTGCTGACATCGACAATCACCCTGATTGTGGACATCGATCGGCCGCGCCAGGATCACGTCCGCGTCGATCAGGCACCGCTGCATGATCTGCTGCAGACGATGCGCACCGCACCTGATGAATTGTGAGCGGCTGATAGTGCTTGCAGGTCACTGCTGCCAGGCTGGCCAGTGACGTCCTCCCTGTTTCTTCCTCCGGTTTGAATGAGAGTTTTCCGGTAATACGCCATTTGTGCACAAGCAGGATGAACTCGATAAATTTTAGGACTGGTAGCGGCAGGTGCTGACCTATCTTGCTCAGCGCAATATTGCCCCAACAAGTGTCGGCAACATTTTGGCTTCGGTTGAGCTTACACAGGGTCATCCCCAGCTTGCGCACCACTAGGTCAAAGATTTTCGCCACCCTTCACTATCCAGTGCGCCATCCAATCCATAGCAGCTACCGGACCATCCTCATAAGGATTCTGGCAGAACAAATCCCAAAGCGAACCCGGAAAGAATGCTTGCGACGCACCAAAAGTGTCGGAAGTGCTTACAACTCGCATACCGTGCGAAATTAATTAACCAACGAACCTCGCGAGAATCGCCAAATGGCATTTGAATTGCTTCGTGAATAATTAATCAAGTTGCCATGGTGTGACGGTTATCCAGACACCGATCAGACCATTGGTAACCAAAATTATCCTGATGCAGAGCCGAAATCCTGTTGACGTTCGATCAGGCTCAATTCGACAGTCACCCGATTAGAATGGGGAAATCAGATGAAAATGATGGCATTTCCAGGTGAATCCATTGAATCCTTTGAGGAATCCTACCCAGATTCTATCCTGAAGCTCAAGCACGAGTTTCTGGATCATCCCTTGATGGAAATCCCGTCATTGCTTGCGCTAAGTGAGCGGCTTCCGGCATCGGTAATCGAACATAATATTGGCGCTCTGCCGATAGGTATTGGCCAGCACGACGTTCCCAAACACACTGCAACGGTTCGCGATACTATCGACGCGATCGAAGAAAACGGATCGTGGGTGGTACTCAAGAATATCGAGCTCGATCCAACCTACAGAGCTCTCCTGCACGACGTTCTCTCCGAAGTCCGCCCGGCGGTTGAAGCCCACACAGGCCCGATGCTGAACCTTGTCGGGTTCATTTTCATTTCGTCACCCCATTCGGTCACGCCGTTCCACAGCGACCCGGAATATAATATTCTGCTGCAAACCCGCGGCGAGAAGACGATGACTCTCTACTCCGGAGCCGATGAATCGATCATCCCTGCCGAGTTTCACGAAATCTATCACACGGGCGGCCCGCGGACGGTTCCCTGGAAGGACGAATACGAGGGGCGTGGCGTGGCTGTGACGCTGTGCCCAGGCGATGCGATTTATGTGCCGCTCAAATGGCCGCATTATGTGAAGAACGGGCCAGAGGTTTCGGTTTCGCTCTCAGTGACCTGGCGCTCGCGCTGGAGCTATGGTGAAGCGGACACGCGCGCTTTCAATAAAATCTTGCGCAACTTTGGTATCGACCCTGCGCCGCCGCGTGCTTTGCCTCATTACAACGTGGCGAAGTCCACGGTTTGGCGGGCTCTTCGCAAGGTTGGCGTGCGAGGATAGTGATCAATCCGACGTTAGTGGTCGAAGCCATATGACGATTAAAACTTCGCGTGGCGTGCTGCCATCCATCACCGTCGCCATGAGTGTCTACAATGGCGCTGAATACCTCGCCGAATCCATAAAAAGTATTTTAAACCAAACATTTGTTGATTTCGAATTCTTGATTGTAAATGACGGTTCGGCAGATTCTTCAGCTGAAATAATCGAGCACTTCGCCGAGCGCGACCTGCGCATCCGGGCCATTCATCAGCCAAATAATGGGCTCGTTGCGAGCCTCAATCGGATGGTGGACGAAGCGAGAGCACCACTTATCGCCCGGATGGATTGCGATGACATTTCTCTATCTCATCGGTTTTCCCGGCAAATCCAGTTCATGCGTGAAAATGCGCAATGCGGATTGGTTGGAACGCAGGTGATCGAAATCGATCAGCAAAGCCGGTTGAGCAACCTGAATATAAACAAACCCCTCGATCACAGCTCGATATTTGCCGATCTCGGCATCGCCGTGCCGATCTGCCACCCTTCTGTCATGATGCGGACTAGCATAGTCAGACACTTGCAAGGCTACCGCCAAGCTTACCAGCATTGCGAAGATCTCGACCTCTGGTTTCGCATGGGGGAGATTTCGGAAATCCGAAACTTGCCCGACACCCTCCTATTCTACCGGAAAACTATCAACCAGGTCAGTGCACGTCACAGTGTGGATCAACATTACGGTGCCATCTTTGCCCTTCTCGCGAGTCGGGAGCGTGTTGAAGGCCGCCCAGATCCCTCTGGTCGATTGACCAGACTTCCGTCGCTGGAGGAGTTGGACAAGGTCTTTCATCGTTCGGGCATCACTGAAGGGGTACGGGAACAGCTGGCGCTTCGTCTGGTGTATTCGCGGGCAGCGCTCAGGGGTCGAAGTTTCGACATACTTGCAGACCACGTGCGATCCGGTGGACGGCGCGATGGCCTTTGGCGCGCCGTAGGCCGAATGCTCCTTATGGGGTTACCTGCCAGATCCGCCCAACTTGCTGGGTTACTCCTCACTGCACGTACGCTGAATTAGGGTTTGTTGAGATTCAGGATTCACAACGACGATGGATTGTGATTCAAGCTCCATGAAGGGAGTTTTGAATGACACGCCTATGCCTGACGGATCGCCAATGGTCATTGATTGAA
>JAHFPT010000338.1 GCA_023266625.1 Novosphingobium sp.
ATCCAGCACCATGCGGACCGCCCGATGGCGAACCTCCGGTGCGAACTTGTTGGTTGTCTTGCTCATAGTAGGCCCTTCCTCTCAGGAGTTGGGGCCTCCGACAATCCCGGGGCGGTTCACTTGGCACCGTTCAAACCGTTGTTAGGTGTCTCACCCATAAATGTTCCGGGAAACGGAATTTTCCCGACAGTAGTTGTCTCCACATGAGTGCGAGTTTCTTCTTTGCCGATCCGGCTAACTATCTGTTTTTTTACTCGTTTCTCACGTTCAAGTCGCCCATCTCGCAGCTTTGCAACCGATGCAAGTTGACCCCAAAGTTCGGGCATTTCTGAACGAAATCGTGCAACTCCCTTAGCCAGAAGCTTCGCGCGACTGTGCCACTCTTCCACAAGGGGCATTATTTGTTCAAGTGCGGCAAGAGTGGGTTTGATACGTGCATTGAAATTTGCGTGCTCAACTCGTCGATTATAGTCTGCGAGGGAGGTTTGCCATGCGCCATCGCCAAAATGATGTTCCCCGCAATTTACTCCAATTCTGGCGTGTTCACCTGAGACGAGTTCAACTCGAAATCCTCTGAAATGAGGCTGATGCTGTGGGCAGGCTGCGCATCTGACCTTTTCACCAGATGTGTTTCGCGAGTCATATCCACGCACAATCTTGGAGATTTCGGCTCCAGACGGTAGAGGAAAAACGAGCCCCCTACCGTCATGAGGGTCGGTGTCAAACAACCCTGCATCGATCAAAACTTGCTGTTTCAAATCCTCCTCAGCTTGAATTTCTGAGGCAGGTGTTTCGAGAGTCTGTGAATGAGAAGGTCGCATAGAACGTATATAGAACATATTTTGTTGGCATCAAGAGTATCGTCGTAAGCGTACGCTGCGGGGAATAGTTGGACCGCCCTACAAAGTCCTCACATTCCCCCCATCTGCCCCGACAACCCCCGCGCCCCTGTTACCAACGCCTGTTCCAACTCCTCCAACCCGCCCCGCCTCAACGCACTGCCAATCCCGATCGCCACCAGCGCATGGCTCGGCCTTCCGCGCCCCTTCCACACCGGCGCGGCCAGCACCGTCACGCCCGAGATGTAATTGCCCTCATCGATCCCGAAGCCCTGCGCGCGGGTTTCGGTGACCTGGGCTTTCCATTCCGCGAAGCTCGGCGGCTCTTCCCAGCGCAGCTTGTCGAACCGCGCTTCCAGATCGGCCTCGGCATAATTGCCGAAGGCGGCGATGCAGCGGCCGGTGGCGCTGATCAGCGCGGGGAAGCGGCTGCCGACCTGGACGGATAGCTGGAAGCCCCCCGCCTGTGCGACGGCGACCGTGACGATATGGTCGAGCCCGAGGATCTGCACGCCGAGCATGGTGACGCCGAATTGCTGGGCGAGCCGGTCGAGCACTGGCTGGGCGAGGTCGGGGAACTGATTGCGCCGCAGCCACTGGCGGGCGAGGGTGAGAACGCCGGCCTCCAGAGCATAGCGTTTGGTATCGGGATCGAAGCCGACCAGTTCTTCGGCGACCAGCGCGCGCAGCACATAGAGGCAGGTGCTGGGGTTGAGGCCGAGCGCGCGCGCGATGGCATTGAGACCGAGCGGCGCGTCGCTTTTGCCGAGCAGGCGCAGCACGGCGGCGGCGCGGCGGATGGCGGGTGCCTTGCTGTCCTTTACGGTCTGGGCGAGATCGCTTTTCATTCAATATACAGAATATCATTCACTATTTGCAATTACAAGCACTTTGTGCCAGTGCCGAATCATGCCAAAGCTGACCGACTACACCAGCTATGCCGATGCCCAGGCGCATGCCTCTTCGGCGGCGCCGTGGGAGCTGTTCGATGGCGACCGCGAACATCTCAACATCGCGCATGAATGCATCACCCGTCACGCCGATGGCTCGGGCCGCGCGGCAGTGCGGATTGCCCATGCAGATGGCGCAAATGGACCAGGTCGGGACGAAATCCTCAGCTTCGATACCATCTCGGCAGGTGCTGCACGCTTCGCCCATTGGCTCGATGCCGAGGGCGTGCAGCCGGGCGAACGCATTGCCTTCATGCTCGAGCCCTCGCTGCCGTTCTATGTCTGCCTGTTCGGCGCGATGCTGACCGGGGCGATTTCGGTGCCGCTGTTCACCCTGTTCGGGCCGGACGCGCTGCGGCTGCGGGTGGGCGATTGCAATCCGAAGATTCTGATCACCAATACCGAGAAGACCGATCTTGCCCGCAGCGTTGCCCAAGATGACGGGGGCCCGCGCGTGGTTATCGCCGACGACGGCCTGCTAGACGAGATCGCGAAATATCCGGCAACCTATGTGCCGAAGAGCAAAGCCAACGACATGGCCGTGTTCCAGTATACCTCCGGCACCACCCGCGAGCTGCCCGAGGCGGTCAAGCATTCGCATCGCACGCTGGTCACGCTGATGTACGCCGCGCTCTATGGCACCGGCATCCGCCCGGGCGACGCGTTCTTCTGCCCGTCCTCGCCGGCCTGGGGCCACGGCTTGTGGCACGGCACGCTGGCAGCGCTGGCGATGGGCGTGACCACCGGCACATTTGCCGGACGGTTCGATCCGGTGCGGCTGATGAAGGCGCTGTCGGATTACAAGATCACCAACATGTCGGCGGCGGCGACGCACTACCGGATGATGAAGAACAGCGGGAAGGCGCAGGATTATACCTTCCATTTCAAGAAGCTGTCCTACACCGGCGAGCCGATCGATCCGGCGACGCTGGATTTCATCGACACTTTTTTCAAGGTACCGGCCTGTTCGATGTATGGCACCACCGAGATCGGCGTGGTGCTGGTCAATTTTCCCGGCGCGCGCGATTTCACGGTCAAGCCTGGCTCGCTCGGCAAGGCGGTTCCCGGCCAGCGCCTCGAAGTGCAGACCCCCGAAGGCAAGCCCTCGCCAGTCGGCGAAATCGGCGAGCTGATGCTGTGGCGCCGTGACCGCTGGGAAACCACCAAGGACCTCGCGAAGATCGACGAGGATGGCTATTTCTATCACTGCGGCCGCGCCGACGATGTGATCATATCTGCCGGCTGGACAATGAGCGCGGTCGAAATCGAGAACACCATGCTCAAGCATCCCGACGTCAAGGAATGCGCTGTGATCGGCGCGCCGGACGCCACCCGCGGACTGGTGGTCAAGGCTTTCGTCGTCACCGACCGCGCGCCCAGCGACGAATACGTCAAGGAACTGCAGGACTTCACGCGAGAGCGCCTGGCCCAGCATGAATTCCCGCGCATCGTCGAATTTACCGAAGAACTCCCCAAAACCCCTGCGGGCAAGGTCCACCGCAAGGTGCTCCGCGACCGGGAGGCGGCGAAAGTGGGAAACTGATGAGAATAATACCTCCCCGTTACGGGGAGGTGGCAGCCGCGCAGCGGCTGACGGAGGGGTGCAATTCCTCCTCACGCACTGCGCAACGGGATGAGTGGACCCCTCCACCATCCTGCGGATGGTCCCCCTCCCCGTTCCGGGGAGGTATTGAAATTCAGGAGAAGACACAATGAACGAAATGACCAATAAATTCCCCAAGATCACCGAGGCCGGTCTCGACGATTTGCGCAGCCGCATCGGTGTCAGGATCGATAACACGATCGAGCCGTGGAATTATGAAGCGACGCGCGATGCGATCCGCCATTATGCCCACGGTATCGGCGACGATAACCGCCTGTGGTGCGATCCCGAATATGCGGCGACGACCAAATACGGATCGCTCGTCGCGCTGCCGAGCTTCCTGTTCACCACCAGCCGCCTGATCTCGGGCTATTGTGGTGGGCTTTCGGGCGTCCACGCGATGTGGGCCGGTGCCGACTGGACCTGGGAAAAGCCGGTGCTGCGCGGCGACACCATCACCA